>JBDHSX010000059.1:0-20869 GCA_039808365.1 Xanthobacteraceae bacterium
CAGACGGCCGCCGCCGGCCAGTAACCGCCCCGGCGACGAATTTGAAAAGCGCGGGCCGGTCCCGCGCTTTTTTATTGCGCGCGGGTGCCAGCGGGAAGGGCCGCGTTGTCGGCGGGATCGCGCCTGTGCTAGGATATGGAATGGTTCCAGATCGCAAACAGACCGTTGCCCGGATCGTGCTCGACGACCGCGCGCGCCTGCCATGGCGCTTCTTCGGCCGGCGGACGACGACCGCGCTTCTCGCGGGCTGACGCCCGGCGTCCTCGCGCCGCCGCCCCGCATCACGGCATTTCAATTCCTAAATCCAAGTTCCTAATTTCAAGGCCGACACCATGTCCGATTCGAAATCCGCCACCACGCTGTACGATAAAATCTGGAACGATCATCTGGTCCACGAGGCCGAGGACGGCACCTGCCTGCTGTATATCGACCGCCATCTGGTCCACGAGGTCACCTCGCCGCAGGCGTTCGAGGGGCTGCGCACCGCCGGCCGCAAGGTCCACGCGCCGGAGAAGACCTTGGCCGTGGTCGACCACAACGTGCCCACCACCGACCGCACCAAGCCCAATCCCGATCCGGAGAGCGCCGAGCAGATCGCCGCCCTGGCGCAGAACGCCAAGGATTTCGGCATCGAATATTACAACGAGTTCGACAAGCGGCAGGGCATCGTCCACGTCATCGGCCCCGAGCAGGGCTTTACCTTGCCCGGCACCACGATCGTCTGCGGCGACAGCCACACCTCGACCCATGGCGCGTTCGGCGCGCTGGCGCACGGCATCGGCACCTCCGAGGTCGAGCACGTGCTGGCGACGCAGACGCTGATCCAGAAGAAGGCCAAGAACATGCGCGCGGTGGTCGACGGCAAATTGCCGGACGGCGTCACCGCCAAGGATATCATTCTCGCCATCATCGGCGAGATCGGCACCGCCGGCGGCACCGGCTACGTGCTCGAATACGCCGGCGAGGCGATCCGCGCGCTGTCGATGGAAGGCCGCATGACGGTCTGCAACATGTCGATCGAGGGCGGCGCGCGCGCCGGCCTGATCGCGCCGGACGAGGTCGCCTATGAATTCCTGAAAGGCCGTCCCAAGGCGCCCAAGGGCGACGCCTGGGACGCGGCGCGGCGCTACTGGGACAGGCTGCGCAGCGACGAGGGCGCGCATTTCGACCACGAAATCCGGCTCGACGCGGCGCGCCTGCCGCCGATCGTCACCTGGGGCACCTCGCCCGAGGACGTGGTGTCGGTCACCGGCACGGTGCCGGATCCCGACAAGATCGAGGACGAGGCCAAGCGCATCTCGAAACATCGCGCGCTCGACTACATGGGCCTCAAGGCCGGCACCAGGATCACCGACATCAAGCTCGACCGCGTGTTCATCGGCTCCTGCACCAACGGCCGCATCGAGGATCTGCGCGCGGCGGCCAAGGTCGCCGCGGGCAAGACCGTCAACGGCAACGTCAACGCCATGATCGTGCCGGGCTCGGGGCTGGTGAAGGAGCAGGCGGAAGCCGAGGGCCTCGACAAGATCTTCATCAAGGCCGGTTTCGAGTGGCGCGAGCCGGGCTGCTCGATGTGCCTGGCGATGAACCCGGACAAGCTCGCGCCGGAAGAGCGCTGCGCCTCGACCTCGAACCGCAACTTCGAGGGCCGTCAGGGCTTCAAGGGCCGCACCCATCTGGTGTCGCCGGCGATGGCGGCGGCGGCGGCGATCGCCGGCCACTTCGTCGACATCCGCGACTGGCGCTGACGGCGGGCCTGATTCAACGCGGGTGAATCACGCCCAACTCCGTCATTCCGGGCCTGCGCCGAAGAAGGCGCATCCCGGAATGACAGCGCTGCTTTGGGCCTGCGTCGATCCAACCGGAAAAGATCTGGATTCGCCTCGCTCGAATCCGCAATAAAACTCAGGCGGTGCCGCCCGCCGGGGTCGACGCCGGCAATACCTCCACCGCGGCGGCGGCGGCGTGGTCGGGCGAGCTGTCCTTCCAGCGCACCGAGCCGAACGGCCGCTCCAGCAACCGGTGGATTTTCACCGGCTCGATCCCGCGATGAAACTTCATCGCCCGCAAATGCAGCTTGCGCTCGGATTGGGTGGCGCGGTTGCGTTGCCGCAGATAGTCGTTCCAGGTCGGACAGTGATAGCGCTCGATCCACAGTTGCGGATCGGTGATATCGCGGGCGATCGACCAGCCGTAAGCGCCGTTGCGCTTGCGGCTGAGCTGAACCATCTGCATCAGCCGGTAGAAGGTGCGGGCGCGGTTGAGATCGACGCGGTACTCGATCTCGACGATGATCGGCCCGCTGCGGCCGGTGAGCGGCATGCGAACCTCGGGATCGGCGAGCATGTCGGCGGCCTCGTCGCGTCCCTCGATCGACGGCATCCGCATCCACAGCCCCAGCACCGGCGACACGAACATCGCGACGCCCGACACCAGCAGCGCGCCCTCGACGCCGATGCCGTTGGCGAGATGACCCCAGATCCAGCTTCCGATGCCGATGCCGCCGGCGGCCGAGGCCTGGAACGCCGCCAGCGACCGCCCCGCCACCCAGCGCGGCGCCGACAGTTGCACGCCGATATTGAACAGCGCCACCGCCAGCATCCACACCGCGCCGGCCACCACCAGCGCCGCGGCGGTAATCACCGCCATCTTGCTGATGGCGACCACGGCGATGGCGATGCCCATCACCAGCGCGCACAGCCGCACCGCCGTCTCGCCGTTGACGTATCTGCGGATTCTGCCGATGCTGAGCGCGCCGACCACCGCGCCCATGCCGAACGCGCCGAGCATGATGCCGTAAGTCTGGGCGCCGCCGTGCAGCAGGTCGCGCGCCACCAGCGGCATCAGGGCGGAGATCGAGCCGCCGGTGATGCCGGTCACCAGCGTCCGCCCCAGCACGATGCGGATCGCGGGCGAATTGGCGATGTAGCGGAAGCCCGACACCATGGCGCGCGGCAACTGCTCGCGCGGCAGCCGCGACGGCTCGCTGACGCGGCGCCACAGGAACATCGCGATCAGCAGCGGCACATAGCACAGCATGTTGGTGGCGAAGGCCGCGACCGCGCCCGCCGACGCCACCACGATGCCGCCGATGGCCGGACCGAAACTGCGCGCGATATTGTAGCTGATGCCGTTCAGCGCCACCGCCGAGGGCAGCGTTTCCGCCGGCACCTGCTCGGCGACCGAGGCTTGCCAGGCCGGACCGAACAGCGCCATGCCGCTGCCGACGAGAAAGCAAAATCCCAGCAGCAGGTTCGGCGTGATGAGCCCGCTCCACGCCAGCGCCGTCAGGCCGGTCGCGCCGGCCAGCGCGATGGTCAGCGAAATCAGCCCGACCTTGCGGCGGTCGTACATGTCGGCGATGGCGCCGGCCGGCATCGAGATCAGCATCACCGGCATCATCAGGGCGGTCTGCACCAGCGCCACCTTGTCGGCGGCCGATGTCATTTGCGTCATCGCCCACGCCGCGCCGACGCCCTGGATCATCAGGCCGAGATTGGAGAGCAGGCTGGCGAGCCAGATCCGCCGGAACAGCTTGATCCGCAGCGGCGCGGCAAGACCGTTGGCGGCGGGCGTCGATGGTTTCGGCGGCTCGGTCATGGGCGTCGGTGCCTATGTCTGTGAGTGCCCCGTCCCGGGTGGTGACGAGTCGGTGCGGCAAAATCTAGAGTCGAATCTCGGCGCGAGGCAAGCCGCGCGGGACGCTACGGCGACCGGCCGCCGTCGATGGCCGATCCTCACCCCCTGGGATACTGAACAGAGTTATTTTCGCGCCCCCCTTCCCGAAGCCCCGAGAATACCCAGATCGTATCGTCGGATCGCCGCCGCGACGGCGTCCCGTCCGCAACGAATATCCCCACACCCGCGAGGCCGCACCTTGAGCATTGCCGAAATCATCGATCCGCCGGTCGGCCGTTTGCCGCTGGTGCCGCCGTTCCCGCCGCGCGCGCCCGACAACATGGGGCGGCTGGCGCGCATCGCCGCGATCCGCAAAAGCACCATCGGAAGCTGGGGCCAGCGCGCTTATGAGGACGATGTCATCCGGGGCCGCTTCTTCGGCCGCGGCAGCTACATCCTCAACGCGCCGGCGGCGATCCGCCATGTGCTGGTGGAAAATTACGAGAATTACACCCGCACCCCCGCCGGGATTCGCGTGCTGCGCCCGATCCTCGGCGAGGGCCTGCTGCTGGCGGAGGGCCGCAACTGGAAACACCAGCGCCGCACGCTCGCGCCCGCCTTCACGCCGCGCGCGGTGACGACGCTGGTGCCGCACATGGTGTCGGCGATCGACGAGACGGTCGCGGCGCTCGACCAGCGGCGCGACGCGCCGGTCGATCTGCGCGAGGTAATGCAGCGCATGACGCTGGAGATCGCCGGCCGCACCATGTTCTCCTTCAGCATGGCGCGGCACGGCGCGACCTTGCGCGACTTCGTGATCGAGTACGGCTCGCGGCTGGCGCGGCCGCATTTCTTCGATCTGGTGCTGCCGGTCGGCTGGCCGAGCCCGCAGGACATCTCGCGCGCCTTCTTCCGCAAGCGCTGGACCCGCTTCATCCAGGCGCTGATCGCCGAGCGCCGCGCCGCCGGCAAGGCCGACGACGCCCCGCCGCGCGACCTGTTCGAACTGATCGAGGCCGCGCGCGATCCCGAAACCGGGCAGGCATTTTCCGCCGAACAGCTCGGCGACCAGGTCGCCACCATGATCCTCGCCGGCCACGAGACCACCGCGACGGCGCTGTTCTGGTCGCTCTATCTGCTGGCGCGCGACCCCGCGACGCAGGACCGCGTGGCGGCGGAAGCGCGCGGCCTTGCGGCCGGCGACGCCGCCAGCATCGAGCGGCTGACATTCACCCGCGCGGTGATCGACGAGACCATGCGGCTCTATCCGCCGGCGTTCCTGATCGCGCGGGCGGCCGCCGGCCCCGACACGCTCGGCGACGGCCTCGACGTCGCCAAGGGCGACGTCATCCTGATCGCGCCGTGGCTGCTGCATCGGCACGAAAAGCTGTGGCGCGATCCCGACGCCTTCGTCCCGGAGCGCTTCGCGCCGGGCGCGCCGCCGCCCGACCGCTTCGCCTACCTGCCGTTCGGCGTCGGCCCGCGCGTCTGCATCGGCGCGCATTTCGCCATCGTCGAGGCGACGCTGGCGCTGTCGAAGATCATCGGCGCGTTCCATGTCGAACTCGACGACGACGCCCCGGTGATGCCGATGGGCGTCGTCACCACCCAGCCCGACCGCTCGCCGCCGTTCCGTCTGGCGCGCCGCTGACATGCCATTTTCTTTCCGGTGGAATCGGAATGGTTTCAGTTTGGGTGGAGACATCTACCGCAGAAATTCTGCGCGCTCCCTCTCCCATTGGGAGAGGGTGGGGGTGAGGGGTGGCCCCCTAAACGTCGATCCGTCCCCCTCACCCGGAGCCTTCGGCTCCGACCTGTCCCCGATGGAGAGAGGTGAGGCACTGCCCCCTTCGCTCCAAAATGCGCTGGATGACAAAACCGTCATGCCGCCGCCCGGAACCCGAAATGGATTGCCACCGTTGCATTTTCAGGCCATAGAGCGCCGCCCTTCGCCGCAACGTTTTTCACCAAGCAAGCCACGGAACCATGGATGCTGGATAAACTACGTCAGTTCATCGCCGAGGTCGCAGCCCCGCTCGCGCCGGACCATCGTCCCTTCAGCGATACCGATTATCGCCTCGCCGCCACGGCGCTGCTGATTCATGTGGTGTCGCTGGACGGCGAACCCTCCGAGGTCGAGAAGCAGAAGCTGCATGCGCTGCTGCAATCGCGATTCCAGCTCGATCCGCCGAATGTGGCCAAGCTGATCGCGGCGGCGACGCTGATGGAGGGCGAGGCGGTCGACCTCTATCATTTCACCAGCGTCATCATGCGCTCGGTCGACGAGGAAGGCCGCAAGCGCATCGTCGAGATGATGTGGGAGCTGGTCTACGCCGACGGCGATGTCAGCGAGTTCGAGGACAACGTGATGTGGCGCGCCGCCGACCTGCTCGGCGTGTCGTCGCGCGACCGCATCGCGATCAAGCACCGCGTCGCCGGCAACCTTCCCGAAAACCTCTCCGACCCGGCCGCCTGACCTCGCATGAGACTTGAACCCGCCGGCGATTTGTCTGACTGTTTGCCGCCAACCGTTCGACCGGATGTCGCGACGGCGGCGTCGGCCGCCGGCTATACACGAGCGTGACGCCTTGACCACCTGCGTGACCCTGATCACCGGCGCGTCGTCGGGCATCGGCGCCGACCTCGCGCGCATTTTCGCCGCGAACGGGCATCGTGTCGCGCTGGTGGCGCGCCGCGCCGACCGGCTTGAGGCGCTGGCCGCCGTGATCGTCGCAGCGGGCGGCGCGCCGCCGCTGGTGATCCCGTGCGACCTGACGCGGCGTGATGCCGGCGATCTGATCGCCGCGGCGCTCGATGCCGCCGCCGTCGAGATCGACATCCTGGTCAACAACGCCGGCTTCGGCCTGTTCGGCCCGGCGGCGGCCCTCGACCGCGCCGGCCAGTTGGACATGGTCGCGGTCAACATCCGCGCGCTCACCGAGTTGTCGCTGCGGTTCTCGGCCAGCCTGATCCGCCATCGCGGCGCTCTGCTCAACGTCGCCTCGATCGCGGCGTTTTTACCGGGGCCGGGCATGGCCGTGTACTACGCCTCCAAGGCCTATGTGCTGTCGCTCAGCGACGCCTTGCATAACGAACTCGGCCGTCACGGCGTCCGCGTCACCGCGCTGTGCCCCGGCCCGGTGCCGACCGAATTCCAGGCGCGCGCCGGCTTCACCGCCGGCATGGATTCCGCGATCCTCAACGTCAGCGCCGAGAAGGTGGCGCTGGCCGGCTATCGCGGCCTGATGCGCGGCAAGCGGGTCGTGCTGCCCGGGCTCGGCGTGCGCGCGATCCCGTTCCTGCTGCGCTTCGTGCCGCGCGGTTTCGTGTTGTCGATGGTCGGCCTGATCCAGCGCCGCCGCTGACCGACCGCCGCCTTGTTTCCGCCGGCTTGCTCCGGTTGATGCCGCGCTCATGAAAAATTTACCAACCCGGACAATTCTCGATCCGGGTTTTGCGCGCGACGCATAAGGCAACGACGCACGATGTCGATTCATCTGGCCAGTTTCGGGAACGGCAACGATCCGGATCGGCATCATCCTGACCACGACCGCCGGCCGGTGCTGGTGGTGCTGCATCAGGAATCCTCGACGCCGGGGCGGGTGGGCAACGCGCTGCGCGCGCTCGGCTATACGCTCGACATCCGCCGGCCGCGCTTCGGCGATCCGCTGCCGTCGACGCTGGACGATCATGCCGGCGCGGTCATCTTCGGCGGCCCGATGAGCGCCAACGATTCCGACGCCTTCATCAGGCGGGAGATCGACTGGATCGCCCTGCCGCTCAAGGAGCGGCGGCCCTATCTCGGCATCTGCCTCGGCGCGCAGATGCTGGCGCGGCAACTCGGCGCCACCGTCGCGCCGCATCCGCAGGGGCGGGCGCAGATCGGTTATTATCCGATCAAGCCCACCGCCGCCGGCCGCGCGCTGTGCGGGCCATGGCCCGCGCATGTCTATCAATGGCATTGCGAGGGTTTTACCTTGCCGCGCGGCAGCGAGCTTCTCGCCGAGGGCGACGAATTTCCGATCCAGGCCTTTCGTGACGGCGCCGCGTTCGGCGTCCAGTTCCACCCCGACGTCACCCACGCCATCATGCATCGCTGGACCACCCGCGGCGCGGACGTGTTGTCGCTGCCGGGGGCGCAGCCGCGCGCGGCGCATTTCGCCGGCCGCGCCGTCCACGATCTCGCGGAACGCAACTGGCTGACGGCGTTTCTGCGCAGCTGGCTGCGCCACGATCGCCAGCACGCGGCCGACTTCGTGCCGGCTCAGGCGGCCGAGTGATCCTGTCCCATGGCGCGGCCGAACGCCGTCGCCACAATCCGCAAGCAATACGTCACGGGAGGGCGCGATGAGCTATCAGGATATTCTCTACGACGTCGCGGACCGCATCGCGACCGTCA
This sequence comes from Xanthobacteraceae bacterium, assembly GCA_039808365.1. GTDB lineage: Bacteria > Pseudomonadota > Alphaproteobacteria > Rhizobiales > Xanthobacteraceae > 62-47. The sequence goes on from JBDHSX010000059.1 coordinate 8,018, forward strand.
CGCTGAACCGGCCGGACCGCATGAATGCGTGGACCGGGACCATGGAGCGCGAGGTCCGCGCGGCCATGACCGAGGCGGCACGCGACGACAACGTCCGCGTCATCGTGCTCACCGGCGCGGGCCGCGCCTTCTGCGCCGGCGCCGACATGGAGGTGCTGAAGGGCCTCGATCCGAATGAAATGAAGAAGCGCGCCAGCGAGATTCCGCCGTTCGACATGAACCGGCGGCCGGACTGGCAATCGCGCTACGGCTACTATCCGTCGATCGCCAAGCCGATCATCGGCATGCTGAACGGCGCCACCGCCGGCCTCGGGCTGGTTCATGCGCTCTATTGCGACATGCGTTTCGCCGCCGACACCGCCGTGTTCACCACCGCGTTCTCGCGGCGCGGCCTGATCGCCGAGCACGGCATCAGCTGGATGCTGCCGCATATCGTCGGCCACGCCAACGCACTCGATCTCCTGTTGTCGGCGCGCCGCGTCTCCAGCGAGGAGGCGCTGCGCATCGGGTTGGTCAACCGGCTCTACGCGCCGGAGCAACTGCGCGAACAGACTTATGCTTACGCGCGGGATCTCGCCGACAACGTCTCGCCGTCGGCGATGGCGGTGATCAAGCGGCAGCTTTACGACGTGCCGTTCCAGTCGCTGGCGGAAGCCACCATCGACGCCAACCGCGAAATGGCGATCGCGCTGGCGGGCGCGGATTTCCGCGAGGGGGTCGCGAGCTTCATGGAAAAGCGTCCGCCGCGATTCACCGGGCGATGACGGAAACCGGGAAATCGGGGCAATTCAATTAAGGAAATGGACCCGTGGGGGCCGGCCGGACGCGCTTCGCCTGCGGCGGAGCATGGTGGAGCCAGGGAGGATCGAACTCCCGACCTCGTCATTGCGAACGACGCGCTCTCCCAGCTGAGCTATGGCCCCGTTGCGGCATGGCGACTGGAACTCCGCCATCGGCAAGTGGGCGTCATTTAAATCCCGGCCGGCACCAAGTCAAGGACGCCGCGCATTCCGGCGCCTGCCGCAAAAAGGGCCGGAACTTCCCTTGTTTAGCGGGGGGTGAATCGATAGTTTCCGCCCCAACGGACTTCCGCAACCCGCGATCAACCCCCGCGAGCTCCTCCCGCCATGCGCGCCATTCTCGATATCGTCCTCATCGTTCTCGATCTCTACGTCTGGCTGCTCATCGCCTCCGCCATTCTGTCGTGGCTGATCGCCTTCAACGTGGTCAATACCCGCAACCAGTTCGTCGCCTCGGTGGCCGAGTTCCTTTACCGCATCACCGAGCCGCTGCTGCGGCCGATCCGCAATTTCCTGCCCAATCTCGGCGGGCTCGATATTTCGCCGATCATCCTGATCCTGATCATCATGTTCATCCAGCGGGTGATCACCTATTACATCTACCCTTCCGTGTTCTGAGCCGCGCGGATCGCCAATGGATATATTTTGATGGATCCTTGGCGCTATTCCACCGCGGGCATCAGCGTCGCGCTGCGGGTGACCCCGCGCGGCGGCCGCGACGACATCGACGGGGTGGAGACGCTGGCCAACGGCAGGCGCGTCGTCAAGGTCCGGGTCCGGGCCATCGCCGAGGGCGGCGAGGCCAACCGTGCCGTGACCGACCTGCTGGCCCGGGCGCTGAAGGTGCCGAAACGCGACGTGCGGCTGCTGGCGGGCGCGACCTCGCGGCTGAAGCAGGTCGCGGTCGACGGCGATCCCCGCCGGCTGGGCGAGGCGCTGAAGGCTTTGGTGGCAGCCAAGGCCGCCGACGAGAACTGATGGACAGGGGACGACATGACGGCGCGCATCATCGACGGGAAACTCATTGCCGCAGCGCTTCGGGCGCGGGTCGCCGAGGAGGTGGCGCGGGTTCGCAACGACCATGACCTGACGCCGGGTCTCGCGGTGGTGCTGGTCGGCAACGACCCCGCCAGCGAGGTCTATGTCCGCAGCAAGCACAAGCAGACCCAGGCCGCCGGCATGGCTTCATTTGAACACGTGCTGCCGGCCGACGTGACCCAGGACAAGCTGCTCGGCCTGATCGGCCGGCTCAACCGCGATCCGGCGGTCCATGGCATCCTGGTGCAACTGCCGCTGCCGCCGGGGCTCGACACCGAGGCGGTGATCGCCGCCATCGACCCGGCCAAGGACGTCGACGGGCTGCACCCCAACAACGCCGGGCGGCTGGCCGCCGGGCTGCCGGCGCTGTCGCCCTGCACGCCGCTCGGCTGCATCATCCTGACCAAGAGCGTCCACGCCTCGCTGGAAGGCATGGACGCCTTGGTGATCGGCCGTTCCAATCTGGTCGGCCGCCCGCTGGTGCAATTGCTGCTCAACGAGAACGCCACCGTCACCATCGCGCATTCGCGCTCGCGCGACCTGCCCGAATTGTGCCGCCGCGCCGATCTGGTCTATGCCGCCGTCGGCCGGCCGGAGATGGTGCGCGGCGACTGGATCAAGCACGGCGCGACCGTGATCGATGTCGGCATCACCCGGCTGCCCAGCGACGACGGCAAGACCCGGCTGGTCGGCGATGTCGCCTTCACTGAGGCGCTCGCGACCGCCGGCGCCATCACGCCGGTGCCGGGCGGGGTCGGCCAGATGACGGTGGCCTGCCTGCTGGTCAACACGCTGCGCGCGGCCTGCGCGATTCGCGGCCTGCCGCCGCCGGCGGTGTGATCGCCGGAGGGAATTGCTTTGTCGCTCACGCTTCGCAATGACGGAGAAGGGAACACCTACCCCGCGCTACTCTGGATGAACCGCAAATAGAAGCGGATCATGTCGGCGTAGTTGGCGATGCTGAGCCGCTCGTTGGTGCCGTGGAACCGCTTGAGGTCCTCCGAGGTCGCGCGCACCGGCGAGAAGCGGAAGATGTTGTCGGTCAGTCCGGCGTAATGCCGCGAATCCGTCGCGGCGATCATCAATCCCGGCGCGACGACGACATCCGGGAAAACCTCGCGGATGGTCTGGTTGAGCACGCGATAGGCCGCGCTGGCGGTGCCGGTCACCGGCGGCGGATCGGTGTTGCCGGGGAACGGGGTGATCGCGATCCTTTCGTTGTTCACGGTGTCGCGGACATGCGCGGTGACGCTGTCCTGCGTATCGCCGGGCAATAGCCGGAAGTTCACCGTTGCTTCGGCGTTGCCCGGCAGCACGTTGTCCTTGTCGCCGGCGTTGAAGATGGTCAGCGCCGTGGTGGTGCGCACCATCGCCCGCGTCGGCCCCGATTTGTCGAATTCGCGCACCAGGAGCGGCTTGAACAGCCAGAGATTCGACAGCACGACGCGGTTGAAGCCGCGCATCTCCGGCGCCAGCGTCGCGAACATCTCGCCGACCGCGCCGCGCACCCGCGCCGGCAGGCTGTGATCCTCAAGCCGCGCCAGCGCGGCGGCCATCATGCCGATGGCGGTCTCGCGCGGCGGCATCGACGAATGCCCGGGCGTGGCGCGCGAGGTCAGCACCAGCGTCGCATAGCCCTTTTCCGCGACGCCGATCAGCGCCGCCGGCTTGTCGAGGCCCTTCATGATGCCGTCGGTGATCAGCAGGCCCTCGTCGAGCACGAAGTCGAACTTGACGCCGCGTGATTCGAGCAGCGCCGCGATCGCCTTGGCGCCGCGCTGGCCGCCCACTTCCTCGTCATGGCCGAAGGCGAAATAGATCGTCCGCTTCGGGCGGAAGCCGGCCCTGGCCATCTGCTCGGCGGCTTCCAGCATCGAATACAGGTTGCCTTTGTCGTCCCACGAGCCGCGGCCCCAGATGAAGCCGTCGGCGATAACGCCGTCGTATGGCGGTTGCTGCCAGTCCTTTTCGGTGCCGGGCGCGACCGGCACCACGTCCTGATGCGCCAGCAGCGCGATCGGCTTCGCCGCCGGGTCCGACCCTTGCCAGATGTAAAGCAGGCTGTGGCCGCCCACGATCTCGCGCCCGGCCACGGCATGGAACGCCGGGAAGCTCGCCGCGATGTGCTCGCGCAAGCCGCGCAGCGCATCGGCATCCTGGTCCGGATTGAGGAAGTTCGAGATCGTCCGGAAGCGGACCGCCTCGGCCAACCGCTTCGCCGCGCCCTGCTCGTCGACGGCCGCGCGCGGAATCGCCGCGACCTGAAGCTGCCGGGAGCCGAGGCGGAAGGTGTTGACCGCGACGATTCCCGCGAGCACCACCGCCGCCGCGACGACGAGAGCGAAAAGACCACCGATCCATTTCAACGCGCGCCGCATCGGCTCACCCGGCTTGTGGTTTGTTGCGAGGTCAGGTTGTCTTGGCCTTGGCGCGCTCGATGCCTTCGACGATCAGGCGCTGCGCGTCCTCGGCGCCGCCCCAGCGCAGCACCTTGACCCATTTGCCCGGCTCAAGGTCCTTGTAGTGCTCGAAGAAGTGCTGGATCTGCTGCAAGGTGATGTCCGGCAGATCGCTGTAGGTGCGGATCTTGTCGTAACGCTGCGTCAGTTTCGAGGTCGGCACCGCGATGATCTTCTCGTCGCCGCCGGCCTCGTCCTCCATCATCAGCACGCCGACCGGACGGATCGCGATCACCGCGCCGGGCACGATGGCGCGGGTGTTGGCCACCAGCACGTCGCACGGATCGCCGTCGCTCGACAGCGTGTGCGGGATGAAGCCGTAATTCCCCGGATAGCGCATCGCCGTATAGAGGAAGCGATCGACCACCAGGGTGCCGGCTTCCTTGTTCATCTCGTACTTGATCGGCTCGCCACCGACCGGCACCTCGATAATGGCGTTGACCTCGTGCGGCGGGTTCGCCCCGAGGGAAATGGCGTCGATGCGCATGGCAGGCTCCGTAGTTGCAATCGCCGCACCTTAACAGCACGACGCCGCCGCGCGACAGGCTGAAAATATTTTTAGAACAGCGGCGGGATCTGGCCGACCTTGATCGGTCCCAAAAGCACCGCGCCGTCGGCGAATCGCAGCGGGAACGACCGCGCCGGCTTGCCTTCCAGCTCCGCCGCGCTGCCGAGCGAATTGACCACCGCCGCGAGACCCGCGCCGGCGTTCCGGCGCACCATGCGGCCGAGTCCCGGAATCACCCGGTCGAGCGAGCCGAGCAGATTGTCGACGTCGCGCGATTTCACCCCCGGCGCGAGACGGTCCAGCGTCGCCTGCGGCACGCCTTCCTCGAGAATTTTTTCGATGCCGAGCAGCGGGATCACCTGCTCGATGCCCGCCACCGTCATCTGCAATTCGCCGTCGAGATGGCCGGCCGGCGTGAGGCCGAGCGAACCGGCGGCGATCGCGATCGTGCCGCCCTGCTGGATGCGGGCGCGCTCGATCATGATCTTGCCGCCGGCGGCCTGAATCTCGCGGAAGCGCGTCGGCCAGGGTTTTGACGTCAAATCCTTGAGGCCGGTCAGCCGCGCGCCGATCAGCGCATCGAACGGCTGCGCCAGCGCCGGATGAACATCCTGAACGCTCGCCTGCGTCAGATCGACCGCGACATCGATCACCGGATGGTCCGGCGTGCTGGTGGCGGCGAGCTGGGTGTGAAGCTCGACATGGGCGGCGCGCGCCAGCGGCAGCGCGACGCTGCCGGCGACGCGCTCGACCGTGGGCTGATCGAACACCAGCGCCACGCGCTCGGGGATGCCCGGCAGGCCACTGATGCTGCTGCGCGCGGTGGTCCAGCCGACCCGCATCGCCGGCTGCGCGCCGCGCGCCGCCAGCGTCGCCGGCGCGGTGAACTCCGCGATCAGAAGGCCGGGGGTATAGATCTGCCCGATGACGAGAATCTTGCCGAGCCGCGCCGTGACCGGTTGATCCGCCGCCGCGTCGGCGGTCTGCGCCACCAGCGTGACGCTGGCGTCCTCGCAGGTCACCTCCAGACGGAACGGGAAGCCGGCCACCGAACGCCGGCCGCAATCATAGACGCGCCCGGCCTTGGCCTCGCGCGCGCGCCAGGCATCGACGCTTTGATCGACCTGCGAGGCGGCGTAGAACCAGAACGCGCTCCAGCCGATCGCGGCGACGACGACCAGGGCGGGCATCGCGAACAGCAGCCACAACGGACGCCGGCGCGGAATTTGGATCGAATCAGGCATCGGCGACCTCAGAGCATGCTCCCGAAAAGCATGCCCACGGACTTGATCCGAGGGTGGAACCGGTTTGCGCTAACGCGGCCCTTCGGATCGGACAGGATCATGCTCCATCAAACTGGCAAAACGAATCCGGCGGTTTTCCGGTCCCCGTCTTGCACGAACGCCGGCGAACCGCAAATATCCGGCCGGCTTCACGTCTTGTCCCAAGAAAATTCAAGCCAAGGAAATTCAAACCAATGCAGTTCGACGACGTCATCCTCGGCCGCCGCAGCATCCGCGGCTACAAGCCGGATCCGGTCCCCAGGGAGTTGATCGAGGAAATCATCGGTCTGGCGATGCGCGCGCCGTCGTCGATGAACACCCAGCCGTGGAATTTCTACGTCATCACCGGCGAGCCGCTCAATCGCATCCGCGCCGGCAACACCGAGCGGATGGTGGCGGGCGTGCCGCAGTCGCGCGAGTTCCGCACCGGTCAGCCGTTCAGCGGTCCGCATCGCGACCGCCAGGTCGGCGTCGCCAAGCAATTGTTCGCGGCGATGGGGATCGCCCGCGACGACCAGGCCATGCGGCAGGACTGGGTGCTGCGCGGCTTCCGCCAGTTCGACGCGCCGGTCTGCGTCATCGTGACCTACGACCGCGTGCTGGACGGCAGCGACGACACGCCGTTCGATTGCGGCGCGGTGACCACCGCGCTGGTCAACGCCGCCTGGTCGCGCGGGCTCGGCGCCGTCATCAACAGCCAGGGCATCATGCAGTCGCCGGTGGTGCGCGAACACGCCGGCATCGCCGACGATCAGGTCATCATGAAAAGCATCGCGCTGGGCTGGCCGGACGAAACCTTCCCGGCGAACGCCGTGGTGTCGGAACGAAAATCCGTTGGGGAGGCCACGGTGTTCGTCGGCTTCGATCGTTAGTCGCGCATCCGCGTTTGCCACCCGTCATTGCGACGAGCGAAATGCAATTGAACCGTCATTGCGAGCGAAGCAGTCCAGGGGCGACAAAGTGAAGACTGGATTGCTTCGTCGCTTCGCTCCTCGCAATGACGATTCAAACTTGATTTCTTTCTCCAAAATTTTCCGCCCGTGCTGACATGACCCATCCCATTATCACCACGCCGCCGAAGGGCGATCTCTGGGTGTTCGGCTATGGCTCGCTGATCTGGCAGCCCGGCTTCGATTTCGAGGAGCAGGTGCCGGCGCGTCTGATCGGCGCGCACCGCGCGTTGTGCATCTATTCGTTCGATCATCGCGGCACGCCCGAGCGCCCCGGCCTGGTGCTCGGCCTCGACCGCGGCGGCGCCTGCCGCGGCATCGCCTTCCGGGTCGCCGCCGCGCGCCGCGACGACACCATCGCCTACTTGCGGGCGCGCGAGCAGACCACCAACGTCTATCATGAAGTGACGCGGTCGGTGTGGCTGCGGGACGATGCGCGCGAGCGCGTCACCGCGCTCACCTACATCGTCAATCGCGGTCATGTGCAATATGCCGGCCGCCTCGGCTTGCAGGATCAACTCCGTTACGTGCGGCAGGGCCACGGCCGCTCCGGCGACAATCGCGACTACGTGCTGTCCACCGTCGCCGCCATGGAGGCGAAGGGATTTCGCGACGCGCGGCTGCACCGGCTCGCGGCCGCGTTGCGCGCCGCGCCGGCGGATTGATCACACCTTGGCGGACGACGGCACGCCGCCGAACAGTTGCGCCTGCTCGGCGCGGGCGGTCTCGATCAGGCGGCGGCTGGCTTGTTCGATGGTGGCGGCGACGCGGGTGTTGAATTCATCGCGCGACAGGCCGGCGGGCAGCGGATCGAGAAATTCGATCACCAGCGTTCCCGGATAGCGCATGAAGTTGCGGCGCGGCCAGAACAGGCCGGAATTCAGCGCCACCGGCACGCATGGCGCGTTGCAGCCGGCATAGATCAGGCCGACGCCGTTCTTGTATTGCGGCGGCGCGTCGACGGCGGTGCGGGTGCCTTCCGGAAAGATGATGAGCTGGCCGCCGCCCTTCACCGCCTCGCGGGCGCGGCGCACCATGTCGAGCATCGGCTTGCCGCCGGACGCCCGGTCGATGCCGATCATGCCGGCCTTGCGCAGATACCAGCCGAAGAACGGAATCCACAGCAATTCGCGCTTGAGGATGTAGAGCGGCTGATTGAAGAACTGCACCAGCGCGAAGGTTTCCCACATCGATTGATGCTTGGAGGCGACGATCAGCGGGCCGGGGGGGATCTTCTCGACGCCGCGATATTCGACCCTGGTGCCGCAGACCACGCGCAACAGCCAGATGCTGCTGCGCGACCAGAACCGGGCCATGGCGAGGATCGCCCCGCGCGGCAGCAGGAAGGTCGGCAGCGCGATCAGGATCAGCACCACCAGCCAGACATAGAACAGCACGTTGTAGACGAGCGAGCGCAGAAAGATCGTGGTCATCGGCAACCTTGTCAGCTTGTCGAGGCTTTTGCCGTTTTGCGCGGCGGCTGAGCCGCGCCCCGGTCGCTCGCGTCCGGCAGCAGATCGAGCCCGAGATCGGCCAGACGGACGCGAACCTCGGCCGCGACATACTTGACATATTCCGATAGCAGCAGCCGCATCGCCGCGCCATTGGTCCACCACGGCTCGTCGCGCCATTTGTCGCTGACCACGGCGAAGGGGATCAGGTCGATGTCCGGCATGGCGTGGGACATTTCGACGATGGCGCGCGGCATATGATAGTTCGAGGTCACCACGATCAGCGAGCGGAAGCCGCGTTCATGCGCCCAGCGCCGGGTCTCGGAGGCGTTGCTGCGGGTGTTCACCGCCGAGCGGTCGAGATCGGCGCAGCAGTCGAGCAGGGCCTGGCTGTCCGGCACCGTGCGCGAGATGTCGTTGACGCCGTTGGTCGGATGCACGCCGGAAATCAACAGCCGCTTGCCGTAGCCCTTGGCGAGCAGTTCGACCGCGTCGGACACCCGCGACGAGCCGCCGGTGAGCACCACGATGCCGTCGGCGTTGCTGGTCGGCTTCAGCTCGGCGACCCGCAATTGCGAGAGAAAGGCGACGAAACCGAACGCCGCGCCGACGAAGGCGATGGCCGCGACCGCGACGATCAACGCCCGCGCGACGCCGCACTGGCGCGCTGGCGCGGCCGCGGTGTCCGGCGAATGGTGGTCGATGCGCTGATCCATGACGATGCCGATCGACTCTCCTTCATCCCGATCGTGGCTTTTGTAAATCCGGTCAAGTTAAATCCGGCCGGGCCGGATCCGACCAAACATAAGTCAAGCGCGGATTTCCGCAAAGGGCGGCCGGTCCCGTCGCCATGCGCGCAGGTCCGCGTCTCACCCGATATCGTCCAGCGTTGCGAACAAAGTGCGGCGCGAGGCCCAGCCGGTGACGGCGGCGATCAAGATTGTTTGACCGGCCAGCACCGCGTAGCCGGACGGTTGCAGCGCGAAAGTCCCGAGCAGCGCCACGAACTGGTCGCCGGCCGGCGTGCCGGCGAACCATCCCGCGATCGATTCCGAAAAGCCGAACAGCAGCATCGCCGCGCCGCCGCCGAGAATGCCGCCCTCAAGCCCGAGCCGCAGGAAATGCCGCAGGAAGCAGTTGGCGATATAGCGGTCGCTGGCGCCGACGAAATGCAGCACCTCGACAATGGGGCGATTGGTCGCCATCGCGCCGCGCGTGGCGAACGACACCGAGATCACGGTGGCGATCAGCACCAGCGCCAGCACACCGATGCCGGCGAGCACGGTGACGCCGCTCATGGTGCGCATCCGCTCGATCCAGGCGCGGTGGTCGTCGACGCTGGCGGACGGCGCGACCTGCTTCAGCCTGCCGTCGAGTCCGGCGAGGTCGAGCGCCGCGCCGAGCGTCACCCGGCCGACGATGACGCGGGGAACCGGCAATTCATCGAGCGACAGCCCGCTGCCGAGCCACGGCTCCAGCAGCTTGCCCGATTCCTCGCGCGTGAACACCCGGACGTCGACGATCCCCGGCTGCGTCTTCAGCACCTCGGCGGCGGCGGCGACGTCGCGCTCGATATCGCGCCCCTCGACGGGGCGCACCTGCACGGTCAGTTCGCTGGCGACGTCGGATTGCCATTCCAGCGCCGAGGCGCGCACCAGCAGCACGACGCCGGTAGAGATGCAGGCGAGGAACGTCATGATGGCGACCACCACCAAGAGCGCGCGGCCGACGATGGAGCCGCGCGGCACGATCGGCGACACGTTGCGCGCATTCGCCGCGACCTGCGGCCGCTCGTGGCCGAGATCCACCAGGGCGTCGCGCCGATCGGAGCCTGGCTTACTCATAGATATGCAGCCGTCCCTGATGCAGCACCAGCCGCCGCGCCTCGTATTGATCCATCAGGCCGATGTCGTGGGTGGCGATGACGACGGCGGTGCCGGATTTGTTGAGTTCGATGAACAGCCGCAACAGGCGGCGGCCGAGCGTCGGATCGACGTTGCCGGTCGGCTCGTCGGCCAGCAGCAGGCTGGGCCGCGCGATCACCGCGCGCGCGATCGCCGCGCGCTGCTTCTCGCCGCCCGACAGGATCGGCGGCAGCGCGTCCATGCGCTCGCCGAGGCCGACCCATTTCAACAGATCGATCACCTCGCGGCGATAGGTGGATTCGGCGCGGCCGATCACCCGGAACGGCAGCGCCACGTTCTCATAGGTGGTCATGTGATCGAGCAGGCGAAAATCCTGCAACACGATGCCGATGCGCTTGCGCAGGTCGGCGACGTCGTTCTTGCCGAGCAGCGACACGTCCTGACCGAACAGATTCACCAGCCCGCGGGTCGGCCGCAGCGACAGGAACAGCAGCCGCAGCAGCGAGGTCTTGCCGGCGCCGGAGGGGCCGGTGAGAAACTGGAATGAATGCGCGGGGATCTGGAAATTGAGGTCGCGCAGAATCTCCGGGCCGAGCCCGTAGCGCAATCCGACATTTTCGAACCGGACCACAGGCAGCTCCGTTCGAGCGTTCGCGTGACAGGACCCGAGCGGCGCGACGGACGGCGCGCCCGCGCAAGCGCCTCGGTCCGGCCGCGACACGATGAAAAACTTCTTAACGGTTGTGCGTCAATTATGGTTTCCGGTTCGTTAACGGACGGCAGCTTAGGCTGCCGGGGATTCATCAAGCGGCGATTCGCTCATGACCATCGTTTGCCCCCATTGCACAACGTTCTTCGCCATCGATCCCGCCCGCCTCGGCCCCGCCGGGCGCATGGTGCGGTGCGCGCGCTGCAAGGAGGTCTGGCTGGCGCGGCCCGAGGAAGCCACCGAGGCGGTGTCGGCGCTGGTCTCGGCCGGCGTGGCGGTGTCGGAGCCGGACGACGCGGGGGAATGGCGCGCGGGCGCGCCGGCGGACATTGCGCCGCCGGCCGTGACGCCGGTCATCGACAGCCCGTCGATCGCCGCCGAACTGCCGAGCGAGCGCCGGGACGATGTTTTTCCGGACGATGCGCCGATCGCCGGCCGGTTCGCGGCCGGGCCGTCGTCACGCCGCTCGCTGTTCAAATCCTGGCTGCGCCGGCGCGGCGACCGGCCGCGCCGCGCCCGCCGGCCGATCCTCACGCTGCCGGTCGCCTGCCTGGCGATGGCGGCGCTGGCGGCCGGGCTCCTGATGTGGCGGGCCGAGATCGTCCGGCTGATCCCGCAGACCGCGCTGTTCTACCGGATGATCGGCCTTGAGGTGAATTTGCGCGGCCTCGCCATCAAGGACGTCAAGGTCACGACCGAGACGGTCGACAGCAAGCCGGTGCTGGTGATCGAGGGCGACGTCGTCGATATCGCGCGCAAAGCCGTCGAGGTGCCGCGCCTGCGCTTCGTCGTGCGCGACGCCAAGGGCGCCGAAATCTACGCATGGAACACGGTGCTGGAGCAAACCGCGCTAAAGCCCGGCGAGAAAGCCCGATTCCGCTCGCGGCTGGCGGAGCCGCCGCCGGAGGCCCGCCGCATCGACGTGCGCTTTTTCAATCGACACGACCTCGCCACGAGCGGCGTGTAGAGCATGATCCCGAACAGCATGCCCTCGGACTCGATTCGGAAGTGGAAGCCGGCTTTCGGACAGGCTCATGCCCAAACGCAAAGGATAGATATGCGGATCGGACCGGGAGAACCGTCATGCCGCGCGTCCTGATCGCCGACGATGAAGATTCGATGCGCATGCTGGTGGCGCGCGCGGTGGCCATGGACGGCCACGACACCGTCACCGCCGAGGACGGCGCCGAGGCGCTCGACATCCTCGCGCGCGAGGGCGGCGCGTTCGACCTGCTGCTCACCGACATCAAGATGCCGGTGATGGACGGCATCGCGCTGGCGCTCGCGGTGGCGCGCGACTTTCCCGATCTCACCGTGCTGCTGATGACCGGCTTCGCCGACCAGCGCGAGCGCGCCTCCAACCTCAGCGCCATCGTCCACGACGTCGTCACCAAGCCGTTCTCGGTCAACGACATCCGGGCGGCGGTCAACGGCGCGCTGGCGTCGCGGCGAAGGTAGCATTTCGTCATGGCGAGGAGTGTCCGGATCGGTGCTTCGCACCGTCCGGGCACAGGCTCCGCGACGAAGCAATCCAGCGGCCGCAAGGAAAGCGCTGGATTGCTTCGCTGCGCTGGCAACGACGGCTGACGGGCCGAGCCGGATGCTCGCAATGACGGTTTGCACCGGTCGCTGGAATGGTTCGTCTTTCGATGGATACAGACGCGTCATTGCCGGGCTTGACCCGGCAATCCATCCCCTTGAAACGACTCTTCCGGTTTGATGGATGCGCGGGTCAAGCCCGCGCATGACGATACCGTCTAAACCAAACCCGCCCTAGTAATCCTTGAGC
>JBDHSX010000060.1:0-20452 GCA_039808365.1 Xanthobacteraceae bacterium
TAACTGTTGTCGCGCATCGAACCAGCCTCCCAGGGCCAATTCAATCAGCGAATTCCTGAACTCGTACAATTGCGAGCACAGGCTCCGCGAAGCAATCCAGGGCCAAAAAGGAAGTCTGGATTGCTTCGTCGCTGCGCTCCTCGCAAGGACGGGGAGAATTCGTTCCTCGCAATGACAGAAGGCGGGCGGTGGGGAAAACAAAAATGCCCGGCCGTGAGGCCGGGCATTTGATTGGTGGTGAATGGCAGTCCTTAGCTGAACTGGTTCATCGTATTGTGCGCGCCGCCGGCCTTCAGCGCGGCTTCGCCGGCGAAGTATTCCTTATGATCGTCGCCGATGTCGGAGCCGGCCATGTTCTGATGCTTGACGCAGGCGATGCCCTGACGGATTTCCTGACGCTGCACGTTCTTGACGTAGCCGAGCATGCCCTGCTCGCCGAAATATTCGCGAGCGAGGTTGTCGGTGGACAGCGCCGCGGTGTGATAGGTCGGCAGCGTGATCAGGTGGTGGAAGATGCCGGCGCGCTTGGCCGAATCCGCCTGGAAGGTGCGGATGCGCTGATCGGCCTCTAACGCCAGCGGGGTGTCGTCGTATTCCACCTTCATCAGCTCGGCGCGGTTGTACTTGCTGACGTCCTTGCCTTCCGCCTTCCAGGCGTCATAGACCTGCCAGCGGAAGTTCAGCGTCCAGTTGAACGACGGCGAGTTGTTGTAGGCGAGCTTGGCGTTCGGCACGACCTCGCGGATGCGGTCGACCATGCTGGCGATCTGCTCGATATGCGGCTTCTCGGTCTCGATCCACAACAGATCCGCGCCGTTCTGCAGCGAGGTGATGCAGTCCAGCACGCAGCGGTCCGCGCCGGTGCCCGGACGGAACTGGTACAGGTTGCTGGGCAGGCGCTTCGGACGCAGCAGCTTGCCGTTGCGGCTGATGATGACGTCGCCGTTGCCGATCTTGGTGGCGTCGATTTCCTCGCAGTCGAGGAAGGAATTGTACTGGTCGCCGATGTCGCCGGGCTTGTGGCTGACGGCGATCTGCTGGGTGAGGCCGGCGCCGAGCGAGTCGGTGCGGGTCACGATGATGCCGTCGTCGACGCCGAGTTCGAGGAAGGCGTGGCGGCAGGCGCGGATCTTGGCCAGGAAGACGTCGTGCGGCACCGTGACCTTGCCGTCCTGATGGCCGCACTGCTTCTCGTCGGAGACCTGGTTCTCGATCTGCAGGGCGCAGGCGCCGGCCTCGATCATCTTCTTGGCGAGCAGGTAGGTCGCCTCCGCGTTGCCGAAGCCGGCGTCGATGTCGGCGATCACCGGCACGACGTGGGTCTGGAAGTTGTCGATCTTCTCGATCAGCGCCGTTTCCTTGGCGGTGTCGCCGGCCTCGCGCGCCGCGTCGAGCTGACGGAAGATGTCGTTGAGCTCACGGGCGTCGGCCTGACGCAGGAAGGTGTAGAGTTCCCGGATCAGATCCGGCACGGTGGTCTTCTCGTGCATCGACTGGTCGGGCAGCGGGCCGAATTCGGAACGCAGCGCCGCGACCATCCAGCCCGAGAGATAGAGATAGCGGCGATCGGTGCGGCCGCCGAAATGCTTCTTGATCGAGATCAGCTTCTGCTGGGCGACGAAGCCGTGCCAGCAGCCCAGCGACTGGGTATACTTGGTGGGGTCGGCGTCGTAAGCCGCCATGTCGGCGCGCATCACCGCCGCGGTGTAGCGGGCGACATCGAGACCGGTCTTGAAGCGGTTCTGCAAGCGCATGCGGGCGACGGCCTCGGCGGTCACGCCGTTCCAGGTCGGCTTGTCCTTGAGCAGGGCCTCGGCGGCCGCGATCTGGCTCTGGTAGGTCGCCGGAAGCTGGATTCCGTCGGCAATGCCGCGCGATTGATAGGTCATGACTGACTCCTGATGTGAACTCGCTGGTGTGACGTTGAGCCTTTATTTGCGGAAAATTCGCCGGCTCGCCAGAGGTTGCGAAGAAAGCTTGTCAGGCTTTACAATATTCCGTTGTAATGCTGTAATGATTTTACAATCCGGGATCATGAGGCAGGGTGGCCGTCATGCCGACATCGTCCGTCCGCTCGGTTTTCATGGGGCCGCGCCTGCGGCGGCTGCGGCGCGACCTCGGGCTGACCCAGGCCGACATGGCCGCCGACCTCGATATCTCGGCGCCCTATGTGGCGCTTCTGGAGCGCAACCAGCGGCCGGTGACCGCCGACATGCTGCTGCGCCTCGCCCGCACCTACAAGATCGACCTCTCAAGCCTCGCCGGCGACGGCGGCGCCGACCACGCGGCGCGGATGCAGGCGGTGCTCAAGGAGCCGATGTTCGCCGACATCGATATTCCGCCGCTTGAGATCAGCGATATCGCGGTCGGCTATCCGGGGCTGGCGGAGGCGTTCCTGCGGCTCTACACCGCCTATCGCGAGGAGCAACTGGCGCTGGCGGACCGCAAGGGGCCAGGGCTGACCGAGCCCGGCGCGACCGCCGCCGTCGATGCCGGCGATCCGGTCGCCGAGGTGCGGCGCTTTCTCGCCGCCCGCCGCAATAATTTCGCCGATCTGGATGACGCCGCCGAGCGCGTCTCGCGCGAGCCCGCGACCCCGAACTGGCTGATTGAGCGCTTGAAAAGCCGCCACAGCCTCAACGTCCGGCAATTGCCGCCGGACGTCATGCTCGGCGCGGTGCGCAGGCTCGACCGCCACCGCAAGCAGATCCTGCTCGACGACTCGCTCGACAACGCCAGCTTCAACTTTCAACTGGCCCAGCAACTCGCCTATCTCGAATTCGCGGACGAGATCGGCGCGGCGCTGAAGGCCGGTCCGTTCACCACCACCAGCGCGCGACTGCTGGCGCATCGCTCGCTGGCGAGCTACGCGGCGGCGGCGCTGATCATGCCGTATTCGGCTTTCGCCAAGGCCGCCGAGACGCGCCGCTATGACGTTGAGGCGCTGGCGCGGCAGTTCGGCACCAGCTTCGAGCAGACCGCGCACCGCATCACCACCTTGCAGAAGCCGGGCGCGGAGAAGGTGCCGTTCTTCCTGATCCGGGTCGATCCGGCCGGCAACATTTCGAAACTGCTCGACGGCGCGGGTTTTCCCTTCGCCAAGCACGGCGGCGGCTGTCCGCTGTGGTCGGTTCACGGCGTCTTCAAGACGCCGCGCCAGATCGTGACGCAGTGGCTGGAACTGCCGGACGGCCAGCGGTTTTTCTCGATCGCCCGCACCGTCACCGCCGGCGGCGGCTCGTTCGGCGCGGCCCGGGTGGAGCGCGCCATCGCCATCGGCTGCGCCGCCGAATATGCCGGCCGCCTGATCTATACCAGCGATGAAACCGGCCCCCGCGCCGACGCGCCGACGCCGGTCGGGATCGCCTGCCGCGTCTGCCATCGCCCGACCTGCGCGGCGCGTTCCGAACTGCCGATCGGCCGCGAATTGCTGCCCGACGATTATCGAAGGCTGAGCGTTCCGTTCGGATTCTCGTCGGATTGACGCGGGAATCGGCGGCGGAAAATTCGCATGACAAAGCGCGCCAATGCGATTAGATCGCGACAGGATATCGCCTCGGGTGACGAGGCGCGCGCGGCGAAATAGCAGGAGGCACCAATGTCGGACGGCTCTCTCTTTTGGGTGATCGGGGGCGAATTCGGCTCGATGAACTTCCACAAGCTGGTGGAGGGTTCGGCCCAGGTCAAAGGACCGTTCAAGACCCGCCAGGAAGCCGAGGACTGCTGGCGCGAGGTTTCCGAGGAGAACCGCCATCGCGGCAGCGTCCGCTTTTCCATCGTCGAGGAACCGCGCCGTTCGGCGAATTGATCGCGGCGGCGCCGATCATTGCCGATCATTGCCGATCATTCTTGGAACCCAAGGCCCCCTCCGGACCCCGGATGGGGCCTTGGCTTTTTCGGCGTGGCCCTTGGCCGATGCCAACCCCTTGATGGCAGGCGGCCTTTTTTCGGCGCAGGGTTACTGATAGATTAACCGCGCCGAACGGATTCCGGGAACATAAGGCCGCCTGCCCATGTCCGACGTACCAAGCATCGGTTCGACCGCCAAGCCGATCCGGCTGCGCGATGCCCTGCGCCAGGCGCGCATCGACGCCGCCGACCGCACCGGCGTGGTGGTCGATTTGCGCGACGCCGAGGTCGCGCGGCTTGAGATTCTCAACGAGGCGCTCGATCCGCTGTTCGAGCAGATTCCCGCGTCCGTCGATCTGTTCGATCGCGGCATCAGCCAGGGCGACACGCCGCGGCTGTGGATCGACGTCGTCGCCCATGTCGCGATGGGCCGCGACAAGCGGCTGTATCGCTTCGTTCAGGACACCCGCTTCGGCCGCAAGGTGCTGGCGGAGTCGCATACGCCGGCGGTGATCGTGCAGGCCGTGACCGACTACGTCGCGCGCCGCATGGTCGAGCGCGAGCAGGCGCTGGTGGCGACGCCGCCGCCGGAGCCGGCGGAGCCCGCCGCCAAGCCGGGCCGCGGCCGCATCTGGAGCTTTGCGTTCGGCTTCCTCGCCGGCGTCGTCGCGCTGTTCGGCTTCGCGTTATTGGCGGCGCTGCGCAGTTTCTGAGGCGCGATGTGACGCGACGGCGTCATCTTGAGTGACCGACGAGAAGTTGGTTTTCGTATTAAATCTGCGCCACGAACGCCGTCATCCTCCGCGAAAGCGGAGGATCCAGCATTCCGTGACGAGTCGAATTTCCCATGCGTCCCCCGGGCTACTGGATCGTCCGCCTTCGCGGACGATGACGCCTCACCTCCGGTCAGGTTGTTGGGGTGTTGGGTGACGGCGCGCAACGATCAGATCAGCGTGACGCGGCGGATGTCGCGGAATCCCTTGCTTTCGATGAAGCCGCGCACATGCTGCTCGCAGCGCCATTCGGCGCCGTCGCGGGCGATCCGGAACAGATTGTAGGCCGCCGCCGGGTGGCGGCCGTGCGCCACCGCCGAGGCGGAAGGCACGCCGACGGCGGGGATGCGCCCGCGCGGCCCGTCGAACCACATCGTCGAATGAACGTGATCGTGGCCGTGCAGGATCAGATCGACGCCGTGCCGCTTCAGCAACGCCAGCAGCGCCTCGGCGTCGGTCAGCCGCTTGTTGCGGCTGTGATGCTCGGAGCGCAGCGGATGGTGGATCAGCAGCACGCGAAACGTCGGCTCGGGAGCGCGCGCCGCCAGCACGCGGTCGAGCGCCGCGAGCTGCGCGGCCCCGAGCCGGCCGGTGGCCATGAACGGCGCGGTCGGCACCGCCGTCGAGGTCGCGATCAGCGTCAGCGGGCCGCGACGCCGCACGAACGGATAGGCGATGGCGTCGCCCGCGCCGGCATCGTCGCCGCGCAGATATTCGCCGAACGCCTGCGCGAAGCGGTGTCGCGTCGCGCGCACATAGGCGTCGTGATTGCCGGGAATGACGGTCACGCGCTGCGGCGGGCCGACGCCGTCCAACCATCGGCGCGCCGGCGCGAACTCGTCCGGCAGCGCCAGGTTGACCAGATCGCCGGTGATGGCGATGTGGTCGGGGTTCTGGTCGTGCAGATCCGCCACCAGCTGGTCGAGCAGTTCACGGCGGTGGATGGCGTGGCGGTTGCGCCGCCAGTTGAAATAGCCGAGCGCCCGCTTGCCGATCAGCTCGCGCAGGCGCGCCGCCGGCAGCGGCGGCAGATGCGGGTCCGACAGATGGGCCAGCGTATAGGACATGGGCGAGGACACCGGTCGGCGAGGAGGCTTGCGCGGCACCAATCTATCGTGTTTCGAGGGGGTCTGCATACCTGCCGGCGCAAGGACCGTCGATGCAAGCGCGCGGCGCGATGGGTCAAGGATCGGAAACGACGTGAGCTTGAGAACGCGATTGGAGCCGGTGTTGCGCCGCGTCTTTCATCTCTACTGGCGGTTCGCGCGCGGCATGACCATGGGGGTGCGCGGCGTGGTGCTGGACGACGCCGGCCGGGTGTTCCTGGTCAAGCACAGCTATGTCGCCGGCTGGCATCTGCCGGGCGGCGGCGTCGAGGTCGGCGAGAGCGTCGGCGACGCCTTGCGGCGCGAGTTGATGGAGGAGGGGCGGATCGCTTTCGAGGCGCCGGCGCTGCACGGCGTGTTCTTCAACAGCCACGTCTCGCGCCGCGACCACGTCGCGGTCTATGTCATCCGCCGCTTCACCCAGGACCGCATGCCGGAGCCCAACCGCGAGATCGTCGCCTGCGGCTTCTTCGCCCCCGACGCCCTGCCGCCGGACACCACCACCGGGACGCGGCGGCGGATCGCCGAGGTGATCGCGGGGACGCCATTGTCATCGACGTGGATTTAACGAGGCGACGCCATGGACCGCGTCGGCGCCAGATGCTATTCCGCGCCGCCATGAGCGATCTGTCCCTCACCATCCTGCCGGAAACCGTCAACGACGCCCACGCCATCGAGCGGCTGCTGGAGCGCACCTTCGGCCCCGGACGCTTCGTGCTGAGCGCCTACCGGCTGCGCGAGCACGTCGATCACCGGCTCGATCTGTCGTTCACCGCCCGCATCGGCACGCTGCTGGTCGGCTCGGTGCGGCAATTGCCGGTGTGCATTGGCGACACGCCGGCGCTGCTGCTCGGCCCGCTCACCGTCGAGCCGCCGTTCCGCAGCCGCGGCGTCGGCCGCGCGCTGCTGGATCGCGCGCTCACCGATGCCAGGGCCAAGGGCCACACGCTGGTCGTGCTGGTCGGCGACGAGCCGTATTACGGCCGCGTCGGCTTCAAGATGATCCCGCTCGGCCGCGCCGACATGCCCGGCCCGGTCGACCGCCGCCGCCTGCTGGTGAAGGAACTGACCGACGGCGCGTTTGACAACGTCGCCGGCATGATCCGCCCGGACTGGCGTTTCGCGCGGGAGGGGTGAGGCCCCGACGCCTCGATCGTCATTGCGAGGAGCGAAGCGACGAAGCAATCCAGACTCCTGAAGGAAGACTGGATTGCTTCGCTTCGCTCGCAATGACGGGGCTGATGCGACGACTGATCAATACTTCACATTGGCGAAGATCCGCACGCCGAGGCCGGGCATCAGCACCTGATCCTTGTTGTAGGCGACCGCGTTGCGGATGTCCTCGTTGAGCAGGTTGTCGCCGACGATGCCGAAGGTGAATTGCTGCGCGCCCCACCAGTCGGTCTTGGCGAGCTTGGTGGTGTAGCTCAGTTCGGCGCGCAGCCGGTTGTAGCCGGCGGTCGGCGTCTCATTGCTGCTGACGTCGTTCTGGGCGAAGGCGTGCAGCAGGTTGACGCGGGCGAACCAGTTGGCGTCGCGATAATAGACGCCGCCGCCGACGCGCTGCGGCGGAATCCGCGGCACGTTGCTGCCGTCGGTGAAGGTGGCGCGGACGATGTCGTACTGACCCTCGATGCCGAAGGTGCCGTTCCATAGCGGCAGCGCGTCGTACTGGAACTGAAACTCGGCGCCACGGAAATTGGCGTCGCGCTGCGAATAGATCGCCTGGTTGAGTTCGAGGCCGGGGCCGACGATGCAGGACGCCTCGTCGCAGGTATTGCCGGTGAGCCGGCGATAGATGAAGCCGTTGAAGCGGGTGGCGTAGCCGGTCAGTTCGAACCGGAACGGTCCGCGCGCGCGGCGCAGGCCGATTTCGATCGACTTCGCGGTCTCGATGCCGAGATCGGGATTGCCGATGTCGAAGGTTCCGGTGGCGTCATGGCCGCCGCGCGAAAACAGTTCGGCGGGTTTCGGCGCGCGCTCGGTGTATTGCCCGGTGACGCTCGCCACCAGATCCCACGGCAGGTTCTGGATCAGGCCGATGCTGCCGCTTTTCGGCGTGAAGCCGAGATTGCGCTGCACCGCCGGGCCGATGGCGTTGGGATCGTCGTTGAGATCGAACACGCCCGGAATCAGGTCGGGCGTCGAGCCGTTGAGGTTGACGTGCTCGATGCGCGCGGCGACCTGCGCCTTGGTGGTGTCGGTGAATTTCAGCTCGTTGAAGACGTAGCCCGCCAGCTTGTTGTTGTTGTTGGGGTCCCACAATCCGTTGATCGGGCTGCCGGGATCGTCCGGGCTCGGCGCGGTCAGTTCCTGATGCGACGCCTGCACGCCGAACGCCGTGGTGAGCGCGGCGAAGCGCAGGTCGAACGGCGCGAACTGCACCTCCAGCCGGCCTTCCTGCTCCTTGTTGGTGAAGGTCTGGCGCACGCCGTCGCTGGCGGGATCGGCCGCGTCGGCGAGGCCGAGTTCATTGTGCTTGTAGTCGGTGGCGCCGACCCAGAAGCGGATGGCGTCGATCGCCGCGGCGTCGGGGTGATATTCGCCCTTGGCGGTGAATTTGGTCTGGCGCGCGTCGATGCGTGTGCCCAGTTCCTCGCCCTCCTCGCCGGGGATGCGGTAGAGGCTGTTGTTCTGGGTGATCGCCGCGCCGATGAAGCCGCCGGTGAAGACGTAGGACGCGCCGACCGATCCGCCGTTGGAATCGGTGGCGGTGTTCTTCTGCGTGCCGCCGGGGATGGCGTAATCGGCGGTGCGCCGCGCGAAGGCGTCGGCGTGGATCGCGACGTTGCCGCCGGCCGCGTCGAGCAGCACCGCGCCCTCGCGGCCCTGATCGACGCTGGACAGCGCCGCGCGCGTCTCAACCGTCGTGCAGCCGGCCGGCCCCGCGAGCTGCGGCGGCGCCTTGACGTTGTAGCCGTAGGTCTGCGTCGTCAGCATCGGCGGGCAGGAGATCGTGTCGGGGATGCGGTTGTTGCTGGCGCTGACCACGCCGCCGATCGCGGTCGAGCCCCAGCGCAGCGCCGCCGGACCGCGAATGACCTCGACCTGGTTGGTCGAGAGCGGGTCGATCGGCACGAAATGGTCCTCGCCCAGATCGGACGCGCCGTTGCTGCCGATGCCGTTTTCGACGATGCCGACGCGGTTGACGTCGAGGCCGCGCACGATCGGCCGGCTGGAGGCGCCCGGCGCGAAGCTCGATCCGGTGATGCCGGGCTTGCTGTTCAGCAGATCCCCGAGCGTCGCCACGCCGCTGCGGCGGATTTCCTCGTTCGGCACCACGGTGACGGTGGCGAACTGGTCGGTGACGATCGGCAGCACGCCTTGCTGCGGCGGGGCGTTGACGACCACGCGCGGCCGTTCGTCCGGCGTCGTCGCGCGCGCGGGCGCGCGGCGGGCGGCGCGGGCCGGCGCGATGTGCGGCCCGTGATGACGCACGATCGGGCTCGGCGCGGTGACGGTGATGCTCGGCAGTTCGGTTTCGGCGTCCTGGGCTGATGCGGGATGGCTGAGCGCGCCCGTCAGAAGGAGGGGCGACACGCTGGACAGAAGCAGGGCCTGCTTCAATGACAAAGACATGATGAATCCGGTTCCTGAGTCCGCGCGGCGCGGCGCGGATCGGCGCTGCGGCGTCGCGGATGCCCGCCGTGACGGGCGTATGATCGGGGAGAATGCCCTCGCCGGCCGGGCGAGAGGCGTGTTCAGTCCGTCAGGTTCAGGAGGCGGGAGGCGCGCGCGGCTGGGAAATCCCGTGCGGCGCGGCGAGGTGGGAGAACTCGGCGTCGGTGGTCCGGCTGAGGATCTGATAGGCTTCCGGAACCAGCAGGATCACCGGGCCGCTGGCGATCAGCGAGCCCGCCAGCGACATCACCGCGCAGATCGCGCAGGTCTTGTCGTGACGGTCGCCGTTGGATCGATCCGGCGCTTGCTCCGGCTTGCTGGCGGTGAAGGTGTCGGCGGCGGGTCTGTCCCGATCCGGCGGCAGGGTCGCGGCCGGCGCGGTCGCGGCGTGGAGGCCGGGGGCCGCCAGCGCGGCGCCGGCGTGAACATGGCCGAACGAGAGGACGAACTGGACCGCCAGCGCCAGCAGCGCCAGCCGGGTCCCCGCCTTGATCCTCGATCGAAACCACTTCATCGCGCCGCGCGCCCCACGACAGCCCGGGTCACCCCCGCGACCCGAATGTTATAATGTAACATCGCAGCCGGGGACGGCTTTTGTCAATACGGGATTGATGTGCGGCGTCGTCCTCTCTCCGTTATTGCGAGGAGGCGAAGCCGACGAAGCAATCGAGACTCCTCTTAAAGAGAGACTGGATTGCTTCGCTTCGCTCGCAATGACGGAAGCGAAGAGGATTGCTTCGCGGAGCCTGTATTCGGACAACGCCGAAAGCGCGGCGACGCGCGTCCTTCACGCGCTATAGCGTTGATCTGAGTGCTTGCAATGACGGTGTTTTCGGCCGTTCCGCGCGGCCCTAGCGTCCCTCGCGCACCCACGTCATGGCCAGCGCGCCGAGCAGCAGCAGCAGGCCGACAATGCCGGCGAACACCGGCAGCACGCCGACGCCGCGCACCACGCTGGCGTCGCGCATGCGCACCCCGAGCCAGCCGTCGCCGCGATAGACGCTGGCCGCGCGCACCGGCACGATGCGGGGCAGCGCGACGCTGCCGCTCTCGGCGATGCGACGGGCGTCGCCGCCGCTCGCTTGCGTCAGCGGCTTGAGGGTGTCGGTGGTCGAGGTCACTTCCGAAAATTCCTTCGGGTTGACCGGGCCGACATTGATCAGCGCCTTTAGTGTGCCGTCGCTGGCCTGCCACAGCCCGAGTTCGCTGGCCTCGAGGCTGGCGGTCCACAATCCCGGCTCGCCGGCGGTCAATGTCAGTTGGCGGGTCGCGCCGGACGGTGCGGTGACGGTGACCGGCGCGACGCTGTCGGCCATGGTCTGCCGCTGCACCACCAGTTCCTTGCCGCGCACCTGAAGGCGCAGCGCTTCCTCGTCAAGCTCGGGCTCCTTCATCAGCCAGTGCGACATCCGCCGCAGCAGGTCGAGATGCGGCCCGCCGCCCTCGTAGCCGCGCGCCCACAGCCAGATGTGGTCCGACAGCAGCAGCGCGACGCGGCCCTCGCCGTAGCGCGACAACAGCAGCAGCGGCTGGCCGTCGGCGCCGGTCATCAGCGGCGGCGAATCGGCGTTGCGGGTGGTGACGGTGCGGAAGAAGCGGCTCCAGTGCGGCGGCTCGCTGTCGGAGCCTTCGAGGCCGCGCGTCACCGGATGGCGTTTGCCGATTTCGCTCAAATGCGCGAGGTACGGCTTTTCCGTCACCCCGACCGGCTCCGCCGGCAGCACCGAATCCAGCGGCGTGCGCCAGATGCTGGTGGCCGAGGCGTAATCCGGCCCCGCCGCCACCAGCATGGCGCCGCCGGAGCGGACAAACCGCGCGATGTTGTCGAAATAGGCGGTCGGCAGCACGCCCTGCCGCGCGTAGCGGTCGAAGATGATCAACTGGAATTCGTTGATCTTCTGCTGGAACAGTTCGCGGGTCGGAAACGCGATCAGCGACAATTCGTTGATCGGCGTGCCGTCCTGCTTCTCCGGCGGCCGCAGGATGGTGAAATGCACCAGATCGACGCTGGCGTCGGACTTCAAGAGGTTGCGCCAGGTGCGCTCGCCGGCGTGCGGCTCGCCGGACACCAGCAGCACGCGCAGCTTGTCGCGGACGCCGTCGATCACCACCACGGCGCGGTTGTTGACCAGCGTCAGCTCGTTATCCAGCGGGGAGGCTTCGATCTCGACGATGTTCGGTCCGGCGTGCTTGATGTCGACGCTGACATTGACGCTCTCGCCGCCGCCGACCATGCGCTCGCCCAGCACCTCGCCGTCGCGGCGCACCACGACGCGGGCCTGCTGGCCGCGCACGCCATGATCCTCAAGCCGATAGGTAATGGTCTGCTTCTGCCCGACGATGCCGAAGCGCGGCGCGGCGGTGACGGCGACGCGGCGGTCGCGCTCGTCGCTGCGCCCGGTGATCAGCGCATGGACCGGAGCGTGAAAGCCGAGCGCCGCCACGTCGGCGGGGATGTCGTGGACGCGGCCGTCGGTGATCAGGAACGCGCCGGCGACGCGGTCGGTCGGCACGTCGGACAAGGCGGTGGAGAGCGCGCCGAACAATTTTGTGCCGTCGGTCTCGCCGTCAGCCTGCCCGGCCTCGACGACGCGCACCTCAAGGCCCTTGATCTGCCTGAGGCGATTGACCAGTTCGTCGCGCGCGGCGTCGGTTTCCTTGGCGCGGGTGCCGAAATCCTGGCTCGGGCTCTTGTCGACCACGACGGCCGCGACCGACGACAGCGGCTCGCGTTCCTCGCTGGTGAAGGAGGGATTCGCCAGCGCCAGCAGCAACAGCGCCAGCGCCGCGACCCGGATCCACGCGCCGCGCGCGCGGCCGAGCAGCAGCACGGCGGCGATGACGACGATGGCGGCGAGGGCGATCCACAGCGCCAGCGTCGGGACCAGAGGGGTGAAGGCGATGCCGTAGTTCATGTTTCAAGCATCCCGATCCAGCCGTCGCGACTGCGCCGATCACGGCGGCCCGCTTTCAACCTCTCCCCATCGGGGAGAGGTCGGCGCGAAGCGACGGGTGAGGGGGGACCGTGCCCCGAACGGGACATTGAGGGCCCCTCACCCCAACCCTCTCCCCACAGGGGAGAGGGAGCGCGCCGCGCGCGAGGCATGGATCGATAGCAGAGCGGCAAACGCATTTACTGCCCCAACCGTTCGATCAGCGCGGGCGCATGGACCTGATCGGCCTTGTAGTTGCCGGTCAGCGTATACATCACGATGTTGACGCCGGCGCGGAACGCGAACTCGCGCTGGCGCGGCTCGCCCGGCGTCAGCGGCAGCATCGGCCGCCCGTCCGGCCGCAGCGCCCACGCGCCGGCGAGATCGTTCGAGGTGATGATGATCGGCGAGACGCCGTCCCCGCCGCGCGCCGGGCGCGTCGCTGTGTCGTCATTGTCGTCGCGCGGCAGCGCCTCGACCCAGGTCTGGCCGGAATTGAAGCGGCCGGGGAAGTCGTGCAGCAGATAGAACGTCTTGGTCAGCACGTGCTCCGGCGGGATCGGTTCGAGTTCGGGCACGTCGAGCCCCGACAGGATGCCGCGCAAGGTCACCATGCCGGGCGTCTGCTGGTCGCCGTCGGGGCCATTGGTCGCTTCGATGGCGTCGCGGGTATCGAACAGCACCGTGCCGCCCTGTTTCATGTAGGCGTCGATGCGATTAAGCGCCTCCTGCGACGGCTTCGGCGCGCCGGGGACGATGGCCCAGTAGATCAGCGGAAAGAACGCCAGTTCGTCGCGCGCCGGATCGACGCCGACCGGATCGCCGGCTTCCAGCGCGGTACGTTGCGACAGGAACAGCGTCAGCGCCTGCATGCCGGACCTGACGATGTCGTCGACATCGGGATTGCCGGTGACGACATAGGCGAGGCGGGTCTGCGACACCGCTTTCACGGCGAAATCGTCGGCGGCCTGGTCGGCGCGCGCCGGCGCCGGCACGACGGTCGCGGCGATGGGCGTGAGCGCGAGCAGCAGCGCGGTCGCCACCGCCGCGCGCCGCCGCAACAACCTGGCGAGGCCGCCGCCGAGCAGCGCGGCGATGACGGCGTCGATCAGGAACAGCGCCAGCGCCGCCGACAGCAGCAGGCCGCGCAGGTCGCTGGGCTCGGTGTTGGTGTAGCTGGCGTGACGGGCGTTGAGGCTTGAGGTGTCGAGCGCGGTGATGCGGTCGGTGGCCGCCAGCGTGTTGACGGCGAGCGGGCCGTCGGCCGGGCCGTAGAAACCGGGCGGATGGTCGAGCGTGGCGCGGTCGCGGAAATTCGCGGCCACGGGCTTCGCGGTCGAAGGCGGTGGGCCGAACGCGCCAAAACCGTCGAGGATGCGCAGCGGCGCGACGGTTTCCACCTTGGCCTCGGCGGCGGCTCCCGCGCCTGGCGTCGCGGTGTAGCCGGAAAGGTCGACCAGCCGGCGCAGCATCTCGACGAAGGTGCCGGACATCGGCAGGTCCGACCAGCGCATGTCGGCGCTGACATGGAACAGCGCGACGATGCCCTTGCCGCGCCGCTGGCCGGTCACCAGCGGCGTGCCGTCCACCAGCGTCGCCCAGCTTCGCGCGGCCAGCGTCGCGTCGGGCTCGGCCAGCACCTGCCGGGTCACGGTGACGTCGGCGGGCACCGCGAGGCCGGCGAACGGGCCGTCCGCGGCGAAGGCCGCCAGATGCTGCGGCTTCTCCCAGGTCAGGCTGCCGCCGAGGCTGCGGCCGCCGCGCCGCAATTTCACCGGCACCAGATCGTCGTCGGCCTGCGCCAGCCGGGGACCGGCGAAGCGCACCAGCACGCCGCCCTGGTCGATCCATTTGTCGAGACGCTGGCGCAATTCGGGCGGCAGCGCGCCGACGTCGGCCAGCACGATCAGCGGCAGCTTCTGGTCGAGGAATTGCGCCACCGCCTGCGCCGGCGCCAGGCTGCCGGCGGCGCGGACATCGGCGAACGGCGCCAGCGCCCGGGTCAGATAGAACGTCGAGGCCAACAGCGGCTGCGCGGTGTCGGCGGAGGTGCCGCTGACCAGCCCGACGGCGCGCCGCCGCCAGCGCTTGTCGAGCAGTTGCACGGCGCCCGCCGAGCGTTCGCCGGCGATGTCGAGCCGGGCGATGTCGTTGCGCAGTTCGACCGGCAGATCGAACGACGCCTCGGTCTCGGTGTCGGTCGCGCCGAACCGGAACGGCGCTTCGCCGATCGGCGCGTTCTTCTGGTCCACCGCGCGGACGACTCCCGCGTCGACGCCGCCTGGCGACGCGCGCAGCACCTTCACGGTCATCTTGGCGGCGGCGTTCTCGGCGGCGGCGAGGGCGTGGGCGGGCGGCGCGCCGCCGTCATAGATCGTCAGCGCGCGGCCCGCGACGATCTTGCCGAGCCCCTCGACGAATTCCGCGCCGCGCCCGCTGTCGATGCCGTCGGACAGCCAGGCGATGTCGCAATCGCCGGTCGCTTGCAGGAAACGGGCGATGGCCGGCAGCGTCTCGGCCCGCGCGATGGCATAGGGCTTTGGCGACAATTGCCGCAAGCCCACCCGCGCCGCGCCGGCCGGCATCAGGGTGATGTCGCGTGTCGGCTCCGACAGCGGGATCAGCGCCACGCCGCGCCGGTCGTTGTCGGCGCGGGCGATCAGTTCGTCGGCGGCCTTGACGCGCGATTCCCAACTGGCGGCGGCGCTCCAGCCGTCATCGAGCAGGAGCACCAGCGGGCCGCTGCTTGGCGCCGCGCCGGTCTGCGGATTCCAGGTCGGGCCGGCGGCGGCGAGGATCACCAGCGCGGCGGCGAGGAGCCGCAACGCCGTCAGCCACCACGGCGTGCGCGACGGGGTTTCCTCCTTCGGCGCGATGTCGAGCAGCAGCCGGGTCGGCGGGAAGTCGACGCGCCTCGGGCGCGGCGGCGTCACCCGCAACAGCCACCACAACACCGGCAGCGCCAGGAGTCCGGCGAGCAGCAACGGCTGGGCGAAGGCGAGCGGCAATCCCATCATGCGCCGCGTCCCGCCTTGACGATGGCGCCGCCGCTCTTGTGCGCCGTCATGCCGGCATGGAGATAGAGCAGCAATTCGGCGGCGGAGCGGTCGGTGACGTGGGTGGAGAACAGCCAGTCCAGTTTCGCCGCTTCAGTGCGGATCTGATCGCGATGCAGCGCGACGCGGGCGACGTAGTCGCGCGCCCAGCTCTCGGCGCGGCCCGCGGTCACCGCGCCACCGCCTTCCGGCTCGACGAATTCGATGCGCCCGGCATAGGGAAAGCTCTCCTCGGCGGGATCGACCACCTGCACCAGCGCGCCGCGCGCGCCCGACGCCGACAGGCCCGCCAGCATGGTTTTGATGTCTTCGACCGGCGACCAGAAGTCGGACAGCACCACCACTTCCGACAGCGCGGTCGGCACGAAGGACGGCGGCAGGCTGTCGCGCGTCGTCGTGTCGAGCAGCATCGCCTGCGCCATCCGGTCGATGACGTTGCGGTTGGCGGTCGGCGTCATCAGGCCGGGCACGCCGACGCGCT
The DNA here is from genome assembly GCA_039808365.1 of Xanthobacteraceae bacterium. Classification (GTDB taxonomy): domain Bacteria; phylum Pseudomonadota; class Alphaproteobacteria; order Rhizobiales; family Xanthobacteraceae; genus 62-47. The sequence continues at coordinate 15,820 of JBDHSX010000060.1, forward strand.
CGCCGCCCGCCACCAGCAGTTCGGCCAGCGCGAACGAGACGATCAGCGCGCGTTCCAGCTTGCTGTCGCGCGCGCCCTTGGAGGCGAAGGCCATCGAGGCGGAGCGGTCCGGCCACAGCCATACGGTGTGCGCGGCCTCCCATTCATGCTCGCGCACGTAAAGCAGATCGTCGCGCGCCGAACGTCGCCAGTCGACGTTTTGCGCCGGCTCTCCGGAGGTGAAGCGGCGATATTGCCAGAAATTTTCCCCGGCGCCGGCGCGGCGGCGGCCGTGCAGGCCGTGGATGACGTTGGCGGCGATGCGGCGGGCCTCCAGCACCAGGCGCGGCAGCGATGCGGCCAGCGTGCGGCTTTCGCCGTCCGCGCGCCGGATCGCGACCGTCTCGGGGGAAGGATCCCGCGCGTTCGCCATCGTCAGCCGATCCGTGATTTCAACCGGCCGATCACCTCGGACACGGTGCGGCCCTCGGCGCGCGCCGCGAAGGTCAGCGCCATGCGGTGCTTGAGCACGGGCTCGGCGAGGTCGAGCACGTCGTCGATCGAGGGCGCGAGGCGGCCGTCGAGCAGCGCGCGGGCGCGCACCGCCAGCGTCAACGCCTGGCTGGCGCGCGGCCCCGGCCCCCAGGCGATCAGCGCGCCGAGGTCGCCGCCGTCTTCGCCGGGCCGCGCCGAGCGGACCAGCGACAGGATCGCCTCGATGACCGAATCGCCGACCGGCAGCCGCCGCACCAGCCGCTGCGCGGCGATCAGATCGTCGGCGGTCATGGCGGCGCGGGCGGCGGCTTCCTCCGCGCCGGTGGTTTCCAGCAGGATGCGCCGCTCGGCGTCGCGGTCCGGATAATCGACGTCGATTTCCATCAGGAAGCGGTCGAGCTGCGCCTCGGGCAGCGGATAGGTGCCTTCCTGCTCCAGCGGGTTCTGCGTCGCCAGCACATGGAACGGTTTCGGCAGTTCGTGCCGCGCGCCGGCCACCGTGATGTGCTGCTCCTGCATCGCCTGCAACAGCGCCGATTGGGTGCGCGGGCTGGCGCGGTTGATTTCGTCGGCCATCAGCAGCTGCGCGAACACCGGACCGGCGATGAAGCGGAACGAGCGCCGCCCGCCGCCGCTTTCGTCCAGCACCTCGGCGCCGAGAATGTCGGACGGCATCAGGTCGGGGGTGAACTGGATGCGCTTGGCGTCGAGCCCGAGGGTGACGCCGAGCGTCTCCACCAGCTTGGTCTTGGCGAGGCCGGGCACCCCGATCAGAAGCGCGTGGCCGCCGGCGAGAATGGTGACCAGCGTATTGTCGACCACCCGCTCCTGGCCGAAGATCACGCCGGAGATGGCGGCCTTGGCGGCGCGGACATGGCCGGCCAGCTGCTCCGCAGACCGCACCACCACGTCTTCGAGCTTTTCGACACCGTCTGCGCCAGCCATCCGTCTCTCCTTGCCGGAACGCCGTTCCGGGTTGTCGCGGCGATTGCCCCGATGCCGATCAATACCATGCTAAACGTCAGGCCACGCCACGTATTTGTTGAATCCCACGATCCCCATATGATCGGGGACAAGCGCGGCCGTCGTTTCACGTTCCGGCGCGTCGCGGCCGGTCGGATCAACCCTCGGGGGTAACCATGGCGAAGCAAGGGCAGATCGCAAACAGCGGCCTCGACGGGCTGACCTCGGCGGCCAACGCGGCGGCCGGGCCGAAAAAGGGGTTGCCGCCGGTGCATTTGTGGAATCCGCCGTTCTGCGGCGATCTCGACATGCGGATCGCCCACGACGGCACCTGGTTCTACCTCGGCACCCCGATCGGACGGCCGGCGCTGGTGCGGCTGTTTTCCACCATTCTGAAACGCGAGAACGGCAAGCACTTTCTCGTGACCCCGGTGGAAAAGGTCGGCATCCGGGTCGATGATGCGCCGTTCGTCGCGGTGGAGATGCGGGTCGAGACCGGCGCGGAGGGTCAGCGGCTCACCTTTCGCACCAATGTCGACGACTGGGTGACCTGCGACGGCGCGCACCGGCTGCGCTTCGAGCGCGGCCCGGACGACGGCCTGATGCCGTATCTTCACGTCCGCGCCGACCTCTGGGCCAAGGTGACGCGGGCGGTCTATTACGATCTGGTCGAGCTTGGCGAGGAGCGGACGGTCGATGGCCGCGCGATGTTTGGGGTTGTCTCGGCCGGCGAGTTCTTCAAAATGGCGGATGCGGACGAAGTGAGGGCGCCCATTGACTGAATCGATGACTAAATCGATCTTTGCGGCGCAGCCGGCCGTCCCCAAATTGGGTTCCGACGAATTTTTCAACCGGGCGCAGGCGCGACTGAATTTCGAGGTTCCGGCGGCGTTGACCGATCCCAACATCGTCCCGACCAGCGGCGACGCGGGCACCGACCGGATGTGGAAGATCATCGCCGAGGAAAATCCGGTGCGGCCGGCGGCGGTGCTGATTCCGATCGTCGAGCGCGACGAGCCGACCGTGCTCCTGACCCAGCGCTCGCCGAACCTGTCGAGCCACGCCGGGCAGATTTCGTTTCCCGGCGGCAAGATCGATCCGATCGATCGCTCGCCGCTTGATGCCGCGCTGCGCGAGGCGCACGAGGAAGTGGGGCTTGAGCGCAACTTCATCGAGCCGATCGGCTATCTCGATCTTTACGCCACCGGGCTCGGCTTCCGCATTCTGCCGACATTGGCGCGGGTCAAGCCCGGTTTCCATCTGCGCATCAACGCCGGCGAGGTCGACGACGCCTTCGAGGTGCCGCTGGCGTTCCTGATGGACCCGGCCAACCATCAGATCCACAGCCGGGAATTTCGCGGCATGGAGCGTTCGTTCTACGCGATGCCGTTCGCCGAGCGTTACATCTGGGGCGCGACCGCCGGGATCTTGCGGGTGCTGTACGAGCGGATCTATCTGCCATGATCCGTCCGGTGCTGACCGAGATCGGCATTTTCCTGATTCCGTTCGCGATCTATGCGGCCTATCTGGTGGCGACGCGCGCCGGCGTGCTCAGCCCGGCGTCCTGGCCGTTGCGCGTCGTGGTGCCGCTGGCGATCGTGGCGTTCCTGCTCACCATTCTCAGCCTGGTGCTGCTGGCGCACTTCTCCGGTGCGCCGCCCGATTCGACCTACGTGCCCGCGCATATGGAAAACGGCAGGCTGGTGCCCGGAACCGAAAAATGACCGAGACGGCAACGCTTCACGACGCGCCATGGCTCACCGCCGGGCCCGTCGCGCGCGTGCTGGCCTTGCTCAATGCCGACGGCGAGGAGGCGCGCGTGGTCGGCGGCGCGGTGCGCAACGCGCTCTTGGGATTGCCGCCGGGCGATATCGATATCGCCACCACCGCTGTCCCCGACGAGGTGGTCCGGCGCGCCCATGCCGCCCGCATCAAAAGCGTGCCGACCGGCATCGCCCACGGCACGGTGACGCTGGTGGTCGAAGGCCGGCCGTTCGAAGTGACCACGCTGCGCGAGGATGTCGAGACCTTCGGCCGCAAGGCCGTGGTGGCGTTCGGCCGCGATTGGGTGCGCGACGCCGAGCGCCGCGACTTCACCATCAATGGGTTGTCGGTGGACGCCGGCGGCAGGGTCCACGATCACGTCGGCGGGCTGGCCGATCTGGCGCGGCGGCGCGTCCGCTTCATCGGCGATCCGGACCGCCGCATCGCTGAGGATTTTCTGCGTATCCTGCGCTTCTTCCGTTTTTCGGCGGCTTACGGCCAGGGCGACCTCGACCGCGCCGGCTATCTCGCCTGCGTTCGCGGCCGGGACGGCCTGTCGCTGCTGTCGGCCGAGCGGATCGGCATGGAGATGCGCAAGCTATTGGTCGCGGACCGTGCGCTGGACGCGGTGGTGGCGATGCGCGACGGCGGGCTGCTGCTGCCGATCCTGATCGGCGTGGCCTATCCGGCGACGCTGGCCGCGATGATCGACATTGAGCGGCGGCAGGGGCGGCCGCCCGACGCGATGCTGCGGCTCGGCGCGCTGGCGGTCGCGGTCACCGAGGACGCGCGGCGTCTTGGCGCGCGGCTCAGGCTGACCAACGCCGAAATCCGGATGCTGGATTCGATGGGCCATCGCTGGTGGCGGCTCGCCGGCATGGACGAGGCGACCGCGCGGCGGCGACTGTATCGGCTCGGCGCGGCGCGGTTCCGCGACCGGGTGATGCTGGCCTGGGCGCGCGCCGGGCAGGGGGCGGATGCGGGCTACTGGTCGAACCTGCTGGCGCTGCCGGAGCGCTGGCCGATCCCGGCGTTTCCGCTCAAGGCGACGGATTTCATCGCGCGCGGCTTCGCGGAGGGGCCGGCGCTCGGCCACGTGCTGTCGCTGGCGGAGGATGCATGGCTCGCGGCCGGCTTTCCGGACGCGCTAGAGACGCTCACGGCCATCGCCGACCAGGTCGCGGCGCGGTTCGCGCGCGATCATAAGTTGTAGCGTTTCGTCATTGCAAGGAGCGTGAGCTCCGAAGCAATCCAGAACCCCACAAAAGTCCTTGCCCCACCGCAACCCTCCCCCGCGCGCGGGGGAGGGAGAAGGAAGGGGAATTGCTTCGCTGCGCTCGCAATGACGGTTGAATCGGGCGTCACGGCCACTTCACCTCGGGCGGCATCGACGACAGGATCGAATCGACGTTGCCGCCGGTTTTCAGGCCGA
>JBDHSX010000061.1:0-20036 GCA_039808365.1 Xanthobacteraceae bacterium
ATTCCAGTTGCGCCGGTCAGCCGAAATACTTGGGTGCCAGGAACCGGGTGCGCAGGCCAAGGATAGCGGCGCGATCGGCGCCGGCCGGCGGCGACCGAAGGCTATTCGAACTTCGCGCGTGGCGGTCGACCGCAGCGTCCCCATCTCGCGCAATCGTCCGTCCAAGGTGGAACGGCGGGCCGCGCCCAAGTCGGCGCCCAAATCGGCGCCTAAGTCAGCGGCCAGAGCGGCATCCAAGCCCGCGCCAAAATCCCTCGCGCCGACGCCGCGCCCTCAATAGGTGGCGCGGCCCCCGGAGATGTCGAACACCGCGCCGGTCGAGAAGGCGCAGTCCTCGGAGGCCAGCCACGCCACCATCGCGGCGAGTTCTTCCACCAGCACGAAGCGGCCCTTCGGAATCTTCGACAGCATGAAGTCGATATGCGCCTGCGTCATCTGGTCGAAGATCGCGGTTCTCGCCGCCGCCGGCGTCACCGCGTTGACCGCGATGTCGTAGCCGGCGAGTTCCTTGCCGAGCGATTTGGTCAGCGCGATCAGCCCGGCTTTCGATGCGGAATAATGCGCGGCGTTGGGGTTGCCTTCCTTGCCGGCGATCGAGGCGATGTTGACGATGCGGCCGTAGTTCTGCTTCACCATCGTCGGCACGATCGCCTTGCAGCAGATGAACGGCCCGTCGAGGTTGATGCGCAGCACCTTGCGCCATTCGTCGAGATCGGTGTCCCACACGGTCTTGTTGACGCCGGCGATGCCGGCGTTGTTGACGAGGATGTCGATCTTGCCAAATTTCTCCAGCGTTTGATCGCGCGCGCGCTCAACCGCGGCCAAATCCGAAACATCCACCCGCACGGCCGTCACCGCCGCGCCGATCGCGCGCGCAGTTTTTTCCGCCAGCGCGATGTCGTGATCCCAGATCGCGACGCTGGCGCCCGACGCCACGAAGCGTTCGGTGATGGCCCGGCCAAAACCCTGCGCGCCGCCGGTGACGACCGCGCATCGGCCGTTGAGATCGATTTTGTTCATGGCGAGTTCTCCAAGACGTTCTGCTCAAATGGTCTTCGATGAAATCAGACCGTGACTCCCGTCATTGCGAGAAGCGAAACGACGAAGCAATCCAGGCGCCGCGAAGAAAGAACTGGATTGCTTCGCTTCGCTCGCAATGACGAACCTCCAGGTCATTGCGAGCTCGCGATCAGGTCTGTCATCGCCAACCAAGCTCTAAAGCGTCCAGCCGCCGTCGATGACGTGCGCGACGCCGGTGGTGAAGGCGCTTTCGTCACTGGCGAGATAGACCGCGAGCGAGGCGATTTCCTCCGCGGTGCCGAGCCGGCCCATCGGCTGGCGGCTGACGAACATCTCGCGGCCGCCGGCGCCCAGCGCCGCGGCGCGGCCGAGCATCGACGGCGTCTCGATGGTGCCGGGACAGATGCAGTTGCAGCGGATGCCCTTGGTGATGAAGTCCATGGCCACCGCGCGGGTCAAGCCCGCGACGGCGGCCTTGGTCGCGCCGTAGACGTAGCGGTTCGGCGCGGCCTTGATGACGCCGGCGGCGGAGGCGATGTTGATGATCGAGCCGTGGCCCGCCGCCAGCATGCCCGGCAGGAATGCCCGCAAGGTGCGGTGCATCGACTTGACATTGAGGTCGAACGAGAAATCCCAATCGTCGTCGCCGCAATCGAGCACGGTGCCGTGGTGGACGAAACCGGCGGCGTTGAGCAGCACGTCGACGGTGCCGACGCGCTTCGCCATCGCCTCGACGGCGGCGCTGTCGCGGACGTCGAGGCGCGCCGTTTCCGCCACGCCCTCGGCGGTCAGCGCCGCGAGCGCCTTGTCGTCGACGTCGGTCGCGATCACGCTCGCGCCCTCGCGAGCGAAGGCGATGGCGCTGGCGCGGCCGATGCCGGCCGCCGCCGCCGTGATGAATGCGCGCTTGCCTTGCAGCCGACCGGTCATGCTGGTTCTCCTGTTTTGTTGGCCGTCATTGGGAGGAGCGAAGCGACGAAACGATCCAGTTCTTGCTCGCGATCTCCTGGATTGCTTCGCTTCGTCGCAATGACGAGGATATTCTCAGTGATTGTCGCGGGCGACGCCGACACGCCCGGCGATGTCTTGATAGCGCGTCGCGAATTCCATGCAGGCCCCGGTGGCGTGCTGGCCGACGGTGTTGCGATACATCTCCTGCCACGGCGTCTGATTGGCCGGGTAGGGGAAGCCGCCCTTGGCCTTCAGTTCGGTCCGCCGGCTCGCCAGCTCGGCGTCGGAGATCAGAATGTCGGCGCTGCCCTTTTTAAGATCGATGCGCACCCTGTCGCCGGTTTTCAGGATGGCGAGGCCGCCGTCGGCGGCGGCTTCCGGCGTGGCGTTGAGAATCGAGGGCGAACCCGAGGTGCCGGACTGGCGGCCGTCGCCGATGCAGGGCAGCGAGAGGATGCCGCGTTTGATCAGCGCCGCCGGCGGCTGCATGTTGACCACCTCTGCGCCGCCGGGATAGCCGATCGGGCCAACGCCGCGCACGAACAGCATGCAGTGCTCGTCGATGTTCAGCGCGGGATCGTCGATGCGATGATGGTAATCCTCCGGCCCCTCGAACACGATGGCGCGGCCCTCGAACGCGTCGGGGTCGTTCGGATTGGAGAGATAGCGGTCGCGAAACTCCTTCGAGATCACGGATGTTTTCATGATCGCGGAATCGAACAGGTTGCCGCGCAGCACCAGGAAACCGGCGTCCGGAACCAGCGGCTTGTCGTAGTTCCAGATCACGTCGCCGTCGGGCTTTGGCGCGTCGCGGCAGTTGTCGCCCATGGTGCGGCCGTTGACAGTCATGGCGTTCTCATGGATGCGCTTGTGTCGCATCAACTCACCGACCACGGCGGGCACGCCGCCGGCGCGGTGATATTCCTCGCCGAGATAGAACCCGGCCGGCTGCATGTTCACCAGCAGCGGCACGTCGTGGCCGACGCTCTGCCAGTCGTCGATCGATAGCTCGACGCCGATGTGGCGGGCCAGCGCGTTGATATGGATCGGCGCGTTGGTGGAGCCGCCGATCGCCGAGTTGACGACGATGCAGTTCTCGAACGCCTCGCGCGTCAGGATGTCCGACGGCTTGAGATCCTCCCACACCATGTCGACGATCCGCACCCCGGTCTCATAGGCGATCTGGCCGCGCTCGCGGTAGGGCGCGGGGATCGCCGCGCAGCCCGGCAGCGACATGCCGAGCGCTTCCGCCAGCGAGTTCATCGTCGAGGCGGTGCCCATGGTGTTGCAGTGGCCGACCGAGGGGGCCGACGACGCCACGATGCGCATGAATTCCTCGTAGTCGATCTCGCCGGCGGCGAGCCGCTCGCGCGATTTCCACACCACGGTGCCGGAGCCCGAGCGCTCGCCGTTGAACCAGCCATTGAGCATCGGCCCGCCGGACAAAACGATCGCCGGGATGTTGACGGTCGCCGCCGCCATCAGGCAGGCCGGCGTGGTCTTGTCGCAGCCGGTGGTCAGCACCACGCCGTCGAGCGGATAGCTGAACAGCACCTCGACGAGGCCCATATAGGCGAGGTTGCGGTCGAGCGCGGCGGTCGGCCGCTTGCCGGTTTCCTGGATCGGATGCACCGGAAATTCCATCGCGATGCCGCCGGCGGCGCGGATGCCTTCGCGAACGCGGCTCGCCAGTTCGAGATGATGCCGGTTGCAGGGCGAGAGGTCGCTGCCGGTCTGCGCGATGCCGATGATCGGCTTGCCCGATTGCAGTTCCTCCCGCGTCAGGCCGTAATTGAGATAGCGCTCCAGATAGAGCGCCGTCATCGCCGGATTGTGCGGGTTGTTGAACCATTCGGCGGAGCGCAGCTTGCGGGAAGGGGTGGTCGCGGATGGGGTCTGGTCGGCTGTCTTGTTCAATGTTTCCTCCCGCGTCGCTGTTCGCAGGGTTCGCCTGGTCGTCGTTGGCATGATGTCGGGGCGGGTCGCGGCCGCGACCGTCCGTCGGGCATTGTTCCAGAGACGCGCGGCCGAGTCACGTCAAAAAGACAGCGCTACCAAATTTGTGACGGGCCGGGAAAAGATTGGCCGGGAGCGATGATTTAGACGCGCCGCGCCGCCGAGCTGCGCCGGATCATCAGTTCGAATCCGAGATCGATCACCGGCGCGGCCGGGGGCCGGCCCTCGATCGCGTCCATCAGCATGGTGATGGCGATCCTGCCCATGTCGTAGCGATTGGTGCGGACGCTTGAGAGCGGCGGCACCGCCGAGGCGACATATTCGAGATCGTTGAAGCCGACGATCGCGATGTCCTCGGGCACCTGAATCCGCCGGCGCTGGCATTCGAACAGCGTGCCCAGCGCGAGGTCGTCGTTGACGCAGAACACCGCGTCGAGGTCCGGCGCTTTCATCAGGAGATCCGCGAACAGCGTTCCGCCCATCGTCACCGAGGTCGGCACCGGCGTCGTGATGATCAGGCGGGGATCGTACAGCGCGGCTCGCTTCATCGCGTCGGTGTAGCCTTCGAGGCGGCGCTGTACGCGCGGGTCCATGCGCGCGCCGAGAAAGCCGATACGCTTGAAATTCAGTCCGATCAGGTGGGAAATCACCGCGAAGGCCGCGGCATTATGCGAAAATCCGACCATCATGTCGATCGGATCGGGACCGAGTTCCATGATCTGGACGATGGGGCAGTTCATCGATTCCAGGATCGCGCGCGACTCCGCGGTCTGGTTGATGCCGGTCACCACCAGCCCCGCCGGCCGCTGCGCCTTGAACAGCCGCAGCAGTTTTTCTTCCTGAAGGATGCTGTAGTCGGTGTTGACGAGCTGGATCGAGTAGCGGCTTTCGCCCGACCCGTCGTAAATGCCGCGCAGCACGTCGGAGAAAACATTATTGGTGAACGAGGGGATCAACACGCCGACCACTTCGGTGCGCCGCGACGCCAGCGCGCGCGCGGCGAGATCGGGCACGTAGCCGAGTTGCCGCGCGGCGTTCTCGACCCGCTCGCGCTTGGCCGGCGACAGCGCCTCGGGATTGCGGAAGAACCGCGACGCGGTGATCGGACTCACGCCCGCGAGTTTCGCGACCTCGGTGAGTCTGACCTTCCCGGAACTGGTCCGCGCGCGCGCCATAGGGCGCTGATAGCACAGCCGCTCCCACGATTAAATGATTATTGACAGCGCTACCACCGCATTGATAATGGCCCCTCACACTGGGACAATGCCCCAATCGGCTTTCGAAACCGAAGCCGCAGAACCAGAGCCGCGACGGTTTGCGCCGTACAACGCCGGAATATATGAGGGACCGAAACGATGGCGTCGGTGCAGATTAGCGACGTGCGGAAATCCTTTGGCGGATTCGAGGTTCTGCACGGCGTCAGCATTCCGATCGAGGACGGCGCCTTCGTTGTTCTGGTGGGGCCTTCGGGGTGCGGCAAATCCACCTTGCTGCGGATGCTGGCGGGGCTTGAGAACATCACCTCCGGCACCATCGCGATCGGCGACCGCGTGGTCAACAACGTGCAGCCGAAAGAGCGCGACATCGCCATGGTGTTCCAGAATTACGCGCTCTATCCGCACATGACCGTCGCCCAGAACATGGGCTTCTCGCTCAAATTGCGGAAGGCGGAGGCCGCCGACATCTCGACCCGCGTCAAGAAGGCCGCCGAGATTCTCGATTTGACGCCGCTGCTGGATCGCTATCCGCGTCAGTTGTCCGGCGGGCAGCGCCAGCGCGTCGCGATGGGGCGCGCCATCGTGCGCGATCCGCAGGTGTTCCTGTTCGACGAGCCGCTGTCGAATCTCGACGCCAAGCTGCGGGTGGCGATGCGCACCGAGATCAAGGAACTGCATCAGCGGCTCAAGACCACCACGGTCTACGTCACCCACGACCAGATCGAGGCCATGACCATGGCCGACAAGATCGTGGTGATGCATGACGGCATCGTCGAGCAGATGGGCTCGCCGCTCGAACTGTACGACCGTCCCGAGAACCAGTTCGTCGCCGGCTTCATCGGCTCGCCGGCGATGAATTTTCTCAACGGCCATCTCAGGGTGAACGGCGGCCAGCCCTATGTCGAAACCGAGAATGGCAGCCGGCTGCCGATCGCCTCGGCCCCCGCCGGCTCGGATGGCCGCCCGGTGGTCTACGGCGTGCGCCCGGAACATCTCGACCTCGCCTCGGACGGCATCGAGGCCGATGTCGCCGTGGTGGAGCCGACCGGATCGGAAACGCAGATCGTGACGCGGATCGGCGCGCAGGAACTGATCGCGGTGTTTCGCGATCGCCATCAGGTGGCGCCGGGCGACAAGATTCACCTGCGCCCGCGCGCGGAGGTGGCGCATCTGTTCGACAAGGACACCGGCCGGCGTCTGTGATCCGGCCGCATCCCCATAGCAAGACAGGAAACGCCAACACAGGAAACGACAACCGGACACCGCACCAGAGGCAAAAACCACAAGCACGAACCGACAAAACGCAAACCAACAGACGCAAACTGAAGGCAGGGAGAAAACAATGAATAATTTCATCACCGACCGGCGTTCGTTGCTCAAGGGCGGCGCGACACTCTTGGCGGCCGCGGCGACAATGTCGAGCGAGCAACTGCTCGGCTACGCCAAGGCATGGGCGCAAACCTCGCCGTGGAAGCCGGAACCCGGCGCCAAGATCAACCTGCTGCGCTGGAAGCGTTTCGTCGAGGCCGAGGACGTCGCTTTCATGAAGATCGTCGATGCCTTCCAGAAGGCCAACAACATCACCATCAACGTCTCCAACGAAGCCTATGACGACATCCAGCCGAAGGCGTCGGTGGCGGCCAACACCGGGCAGGGCCTCGACATGGTCTGGGGCCTGTATTCGCTGCCGTTCCTGTTCCCCACCAAATGCGTCGACGTCACCGACGTCGCCGACCATCTCGCCAAGGTGGGCGGCGGCTGGTCCGATTCCGGCAAGGCCTACGGCATGCTGAACGGCAAGTGGATCGGCATTCCGGTGGCGGCGACCGGCGGACTGGTGAACTACCGCATCAAGGCGGCCGAGAAGGCCGGACACAAGGAGTTTCCGAAGGACCTCGGCGGCTTCCTCGATCTGGTCAAGGGCATGCACAAGAACGGCACGCCGGCCGGCATGGCGCTCGGCCACGCCTCGGGCGACGCCAACGGCTGGCTTCACTGGGCGCTGTGGGCGCATGGCGGCAAACTGATCGACAAGGACAACAAGGTCGTCATCAACTCGCCGGAAACCGCCAAGGCGCTCGAATACGTCAAGCAGCTTTACGACAACTTCGTGCCCGGCACGGCGTCGTGGAACGACAGCAACAACAACAAGGCCTTCCTCGCCGGCCAGCTCCATCTCACCGTTAACGGCATCTCGATCTATGTCGCGGCGAAGAAGGAGAACCCGGCGATCGCCGAGGACATGAACCACGCGCATCTGCCGCCGGGCCTCGACGGCAAGACGCGGGAACTGCATCTCGGATTCCCGATCCTGATCTACACCTTCAGCAAGTACCCGCAGGCGTGCAAGGCGTTCACCGCCTTCATGCTTGACCCGTCCCAGTTCAACCCGTGGGTCGAGGCGGCGCAGGGCTATCTGTCGCCGTTCCTGCTGGGCTTCGAGAAGAACCCGATCTGGACGGCCGATCCGAAGAACACGCCGTTCCGCGACGTGGCGCGGACCGCCAACACGCCGGCCGGCGTCGCCACCATGAGCGAGGCGGCCGCCGCCGCGATCGCGGATTTCGTGGTGGTCGATATGTTCGCGAACTACGCCACCGGCCGCGAGGACGTCAAGACGGCGATGGCCTCGGCGGAACGCAACGCCAAGCGCATCTTCCGCGGGGGTTGAGCGATGCGGCGCCGGCGCGGCGGGTCCGCGCCGGCGTCCCGTCGACCGGGATCGGGGCGAGGCCGCATCAGCGCGGACGCGCTGGTTTGATTTTCGTCCGGCCGGAGCTGGAACCGAATGACAACGATGCAGACATCAACGGCGCGACCGGCAACGATGCAGACGTCGCCGCGCGCCGCTTATAAGGACACCCGGTCGCTGTGGGAACGGCTGCGCACCAACCGCAACTGGCTGGCGCTGTGGTTCATGTTGCCGACCGCGGCGTTCCTGATTCTGTTTCTCGCCTATCCGCTCGGGCTCGGCGTCTGGATGAGTTTTACCGACGAGCGCATCGGCCGCACCGGCGTCTTCATCGGGCTGGAGAATTATGAGTGGCTGTGGAACGACAGCATCTTCTGGCTCTCGGTGTTCAATACGCTGCTCTATACGATCATCGCCAGCATCATCAAATTCGCGGTGGGGCTCTATCTGGCGCTGCTCCTGAACCGGCACATGCCGTTCAAGGCGATCATCCGCGCGATCGTGCTGATCCCCTTCATCGTGCCCACGGTGCTGTCGGCCATCGCCTTCTGGTGGATCTACGATCCGCAGTTCTCGATCGTGTCATGGTCGCTGATCAAGCTCGGCCTTATCAACAACAACATCAATTTTCTCGGCGACCCCAACATGGCGCGCGCCAGCGTGATCTTCGCCAATATCTGGCGCGGCGTTCCGTTCGTGGCCATCACCTTGCTGGCGGGATTGCAGACGGTGTCGCCGTCGCTGTACGAAGCCGCGACGCTGGACGGCGCCACCGACTGGCAACGCTTCCGCTACATCACCTATCCGCTGCTGACGCCGATCATCGCGGTGGTGATGACGTTCTCGGTGCTGTTCACCTTCACGGATTTCCAACTGGTGTGGGCCCTGACCCGGGGCGGCCCGGTGAACGCGACGCATCTGATGGCGACGCTGAGCTATCAGCGCGGCATTCTCAGCGGACGCCTCGGCGAGGGCGCGGCGATCGCCACCGCGATGATCCCGTTCCTGCTGGCGGCCATCGCGATCTCGTGGTTCGGCATGCAGCGCCGCAAGTGGCAGCAAGGATCGGACAATGACTGAGACCGCAGCCCAGGCCAAAACCGCGGTTCAGGCGGCCGCCGCTGTTGCCCGGAGCGACGACAGCGAAGGCATGAGCTATCTCGAAAGCCTGCCGCGCCGGCTGGTGACGCTCTATTTGCCGCTGTTCATCATCCTCGTCGTGCTGCTGTTCCCGTTCTACTGGATGGCTCTGACCTCGATCAAACCCGACGAGCAGCTGATCGACATGGAGACCTACAACCCGTTCTGGGTGGTCCATCCGACGCTCAAGCACATCACCAAACTGTTGTTCGAAACCGAATATCCGCGCTGGCTGTGGAACACGATGTATGTCGCGGCCTGCGCCACCATGTTGTCGATCATCGCCTCCGTGCTCTCGGCCTACGCCATCGTGCGGCTGCGCTTCAAGGGCGGCGACGCGGTCGGCGTGCTGATCTTCTTCGCCTATCTGGTGCCGCCGTCGATCCTGTTCATTCCGCTGGCGTCGGTGATCCAGGCCTACGGCCTGTTCGATTCGCCGCTGTCGCTGATCCTGGTCTATCCGACGCTGCTGATCCCGTTCTCGACCTGGCTGCTGATGGGCTATTTCAAGACGATCCCGTTCGAACTGGAGGAATGCGCGCTGATCGACGGCGCGTCGCGCTGGCAGATCCTGACCCGCATCGTCATTCCGCTGGCGGTTCCCGGCCTGATCTCGGCCTTCATTTTCTCGTTCACGCTGTGCTGGAACGAATTCATCTATGCGCTGACCTTCCTGCAATCGACGCCGAACAAGACGGTGCCGGTGGCGATCGTCAACGAGTTCGTCGACGGCGACATTTACAAATGGGGCTCGCTGATGGCGGGCGCGCTGGTCGGCTCGCTGCCGCTGGTCATCCTTTACGCCTTCTTCGTCGAGCACTACGTTTCGGCCATGACCGGCGCGGTGAAGGAGTAAAACGTCATTGCGAGCACTCGGATCAGCGCCATAGCGCGTCAAAGACGCGCGTCAACGCGCTTCGGCGCTGTCCGAGCGCAGGCTTCGCGAAGCAATCCAGTCTTCCTTTGCGGCTCCTGGATTGCTTCGTCGCTTCGCTCCTCGCAATGACGATCGACAAGACGATCAACACAAGGAAATCATCAAGGTGCATATTCTCGTTCTCGGCGCCGCCGGCATGGTGGGCCGCAAATTGGTTGAACGGCTGGCGCGCGACGGGCGGCTGGGCCACCGCGACATCACGAGGCTGACATTGCAGGACGTCGTCGCCCCGCAGAATCCGGCCGGCAACACCATCCCGACCACGCTCGTCACCAGCGATTTCGCCGATCCCGGCACCGCCGCGCCTCTGGTGGCGGAGCGGCCCGACGTGATCTTCCATCTCGCCGCCATCGTCTCCGGCGAGGCCGAGGTGGAGTTCGACAAGGGCTACCGCATCAATCTCGACGGCACCCGCTATCTGATCGAGGCGATCCGCGCCATTGGCGGCGGCTACAAGCCGCGATTGGTGTTCACCTCGTCGGTGGCGGTGTTCGGCGCGCCGTTCCCCGACAAGATCGGCGACGAATTCTTTCTCACGCCGCTCACCAGCTACGGCACCCAGAAGGCGATCTGCGAATTGCTGATCGCCGATTACACCCGCAAGGGCTTTCTCGACGGCATCGGCATCCGGCTGCCGACCATCTGCGTGCGGCCGGGCAAGCCCAACAAGGCGGCGTCCGGCTTCTTCTCCAACATCATCCGCGAGCCGCTTGCGGGCGAGGGCGCGGTGTTGCCGGTGTCGGAGGAGGTGCGGCACTGGCACGCCTCGCCACGCTCGGCGGTCGGCTTCCTGCTCCATGCCGGCACCATGGACACCGCCGCGATGGGGGCGCGCCGCAGCCTGAGCATGCCGGGGCTCGCCGCCACCGTCGGCGAGCAGATCGCGGCGCTGGAGCGGGTCGCCGGCAAGAACGTCGTCGCCCGCATCCGCCGCGAGCCGGACCCGGCGATCATCAGCATCGTCGACGGCTGGCCGCGCCAGTTCGACACCGCGCGTGCGCTCAAGCTGGGCTTCACCACGGCGGAAGAGACCTTCGACGACATCATCCGCATCCATATCGAGGATGAACTGGGCGGCCGGTTCGTCGCCTGACGCCGGCTGAATGGCGGAATTGTCCAAACCGTTGTGTTCTGGCGGGGCCGATGCGCTATAGTCGGCCCGAGCCAAGCTCGTTGCGGCCGCGCCATCATGGGGCGGCCGGGCGAGGTCAATTTCGACAATCATAGGAATATCATCATGACAGCCAGTATTGTGGGATGGGCGCATACCCCGTTCGGCAAGTTCGACGCGGAGACGGTGGAGAGCCTGGTGGTTCGCGCCGCCAACGAGGCCCTGGCCGATGCCGGCATCTCGGCGTCGGATGTCGACGAGATCGTGCTCGGCCACTTCAACGCCGGGTTCTCGCCGCAGGATTTCACCGCGGCGCTGGTGTTGCAGGCCGATCCGAAGCTGCGCTTCAAGCCGGCGACCCGCGTCGAGAACGCCTGCGCCACCGGAACGGCGGCGGTGCATCAGGGCATCCGCGCCATCGCCGCCGGCGCGGCGCGCATCGTGCTGGTGGTCGGCGTCGAGCAGATGACCCGCACGCCGGGCCCCGAGATCGGCAAGAACCTGCTGCGCGCCTCCTACCTGCCGGAGGACGGCGATACCCCGGCCGGCTTCGCCGGCGTATTCGGCAAGATCGCGCAGGCCTATTTCCAGAAGTACGGTGACCAGTCCGACGCGCTGGCGCTGATCGCCGCCAAGAACCACAAGAACGGCGTCGCCAACCCCTACGCGCAGATGCGCAAGGACTTTGGCTTCGAGTTCTGCCGCGCCGAGAGCGACAAGAACCCGTTCGTCGCCGGCCCCCTCAAGCGCACCGACTGCTCGCTGGTGTCGGACGGCGCGGCCGCGCTGGTGCTGGCCGATTCCGAGACCGCCAAGGCGATGGGCAAGGCCGTTAACATCCGCGCCACCGCCCACGCGCAGGATTTCCTGCCGATGTCGAAGCGCGACATTCTCGATTTCGAGGGCTGCACCGTGGCCTGGCAGCGCGCGCTGCAATCCGCCGGCGTCACGCTGTCGGATTTGTCCTTCGTCGAGACCCACGACTGCTTCACCATCGCCGAACTGATCGAGTACGAGGCGATGGGCCTGACGCCGAGGGGGCAGGGCGCGCGCGCCATCAAGGAAGGCTGGACCCAGAAGGACGGCAAGCTGCCGATCAATCCGTCCGGCGGCCTCAAGGCCAAGGGCCATCCGATCGGCGCCACCGGCGTCTCGATGCATGTGCTCACCGCCATGCAACTGCTCGGGCAGGCTCCGGAAGGCATGCAGATCAAGGACGCCAAGCTCGGCGGCGTCTTCAACATGGGCGGCGCCGCGGTCGCCAACTACGTCTCGTTGCTGGAGCCGGCGAAGTAGGCCGGCTCAGGCGGCGGGAGGTCGATCATGAACATGGCCGAGTGGCTGGCGACGGGCGCGCATCTGCGCCCGGACGCGCCGGCCTTGCTGACCGGCACGCGCGTCGATGCCGACTATCGCACCTTCGCGCGGCGGTCGGCGGCGGTCGGCGCGCATCTCGCCAGGCAATACGGCGTCGCGCCCGGCGACCGCGTGGCGCTGTTCATGACCAACTGCACCGCCTATTTCGAATGCCTTTACGGCATCTGGTGGATCGGCGCCGCGGCGGTGCCGATCAACGCCAAGCTGCACGGCCGCGAGGCCGCGTGGATCTGCGAGAATTCCGGCGCGAAACTGTTGTTCCTGTCGGACGACACCGCCGGCAACTGGGCGGAAGCGGCGATGCCGCTGGCCACCCTGTCGGTCGACGGCGACGATTTTCGGCGCGCGCGTGACGGCGAGGGCACCCCCGCGCCGCTGCCGCGCGACACCGACGATCTGGCGTGGCTGTTCTACACCTCCGGCACCACCGGACGGCCCAAGGGCGTGATGCTCAGCCACGGCAACCTGCTGGCGATGTCGATGTGCTATTTCGCCGACGTTGATCAGCCGTCGTCGCGGGACGCCGTCCTCTACGCCGCGCCCATCTCGCATGGCGCCGGCCTTTACAATTTTCCCAACGTCCGCGTCGGCGCGCGCCATGTGGTGCCGGAGTCGGGCGGCTTCGACGCCGACGAGGTGCTGACGCTCGGCAAACAACTGCGCGATGTCTCGATGTTCGCCGCGCCGACCATGGTGCGCCGCCTGGTCGACGCCGCCAAGACGCGCAATGAGGACGGCGACGGCATCAAGACCATCGTCTACGGCGGCGGCCCGATGTATCTCGCCGATATCCGCGACGCCATGGCGACCATGGGGCAGCGCTTCGTGCAGATTTACGGCCAGGGTGAATCGCCGATGACCATCACCGCGCTGGGCCGCGAATGGCACGGCCGCGCCAATGATCCGCGCTACCTCGAACGGCTGGCCTCGGTCGGCACGGCGCAAAGCGTGATGTCGGTGCGGATCACCGACTCTGACGGCAATCCGCTGCCGATCGGCGAGACCGGCGAGATCGAGGCCAAGGGCACGGCGGTGATGCTGGGCTACTGGAACAATCCCGAGGCCACCGCCGCCGCGCTCAAGGACGGCTGGCTGCGCACCGGCGATGTGGGCCGGCTCGACGCCGACGGTTTCCTGACGCTGTCGGACCGTTCCAAGGATGTCATCATCTCCGGCGGCACCAATATCTATCCGCGCGAGGTCGAGGAGGCGCTGCTGACGCATCCCGAGGTCCGAGAGGTGTCGGCCATCGGCGTCCCCGATCCCGACTGGGGCGAGATCGTCGTCGCCTGCATGGTGCTGGAAGACGGCGCCGCGGCCGACGATCGAAAATTCGACGCCCACTGCCTTTCATCGATCGCGCGCTTCAAGCGCCCGAAGCGTTACGTCTATCTGCCGTCGCTGCCGAAGAACAATTACGGCAAGGTGCTGAAAACCGCGCTGCGCGAGATGATGGCCGGTAAATAGTCCAGCATATTCCGCGCAATAGAATGCCCGCGTGTTGGCGGCCGGCGTTTCGCGCCGAGCCTTTCCCGTTCGACATGGGCACCCCCGGCGAACGCTCTTGATCTCGCCGTTTCCCTGCCGTTACTACCGTTGCGGCGGATCGGCATCGCGGTTTGGATCGCGGCGGATGGAAGCCGGAGGCGGAGGAACCATGGGGCCGTTGCAGGGCATCAAGGTCATTGACATGACAACGGTGCTGATGGGCCCCACGGCGACCCAGTTGCTCGGCGACTACGGCGCCGACGTCATCAAGATCGAGCCGCTCGACGGCGACGTCACCCGCCAGATCGGCCCGGCGCGGCATCCCGGCATGGGGCCGGTGTTTCTCAACGCCAACCGTAGCAAGCGCAGCATCTGTCTCGACCTCAAGAAGGAGGCCGGCCGCGCCGCGGTGCTGCGGCTGGTCGAAGGCGCCGACATTCTGGTCTACAACGTGCGTCCGCAGGCGATGCAGCGGCTGCGGCTCGGTTACGAGGATGTCGCCGCGGTCAATCCGCGCCTGATCTATGCCGGCGTGTTCGGCTTCGGCCAGGATGGCCCCTATGCCGCCAAGGCCGCCTATGACGACCTCATTCAGGGCGGTTCGGCGCTGGCGCATCTGATGGCGCGCGCCGGCGACGGCACCCCGCGCTACGTGCCGACCGCGCTGGCCGATCGCGTCGTCGGACTTAACGCGGTGGGCGCGATCCTCGCCACGCTGGTGCATCGCGAGCGTACCGGCGTCGGCCAGCGCGTCGATATCCCGATGTTCGAAACCATGGCCGGCGTCGTCATGGGCGACCATCTCGGCGGCCTGACCTACGAGCCGCCGCTGGATCAGGGCGGCTATGCCCGCCATCTGTCGCCGGACCGCCGGCCGTACAAGACCTCGGACGGCTACATCTGCGTGATCGTCTACAACGACAAGCAGTGGGACAAATTCCTCGCCGCGACCGGGCGCGACGACCTGCGCGACGATCCGCGCTTCGCGAGTTTCGCCGGGCGCGCCGCCAATATCGATCATGTCTATGCCGAACTGGCGCGTATCATCGCGCAGCGCTCGACCGCCGAATGGACCCGGCTGTTGGACCAGGCCGACGTTCCCGCCTTGCCGATGCACGATCTGGTCAGCATCCTCAGCGACCCGCATCTGGTCGCCACCGGATTCTTCCCGACGGTGGAGCATCCGAGCGAGGGACCAATCCGCAGCATGCGCACCGCCGCGACCTGGTCGAAGACGGCGGCCGCGCCGGAGCGGCTGGCGCCGCGCCTCGGCGAGCAGAGCGCGGAGGTGCTGCGCGAGGCCGGCTATTCGCCGGAGGAGATTGCGCAACTGATCGAGGACGGCGTCACCAACCGGCCCGTCAACTAGTTTCAGGCAAGGAGATCGCAGGCGATGGATTTTGCATTCACCGACGAACAGGAATCCATCCGCGACGCCATCGCGAAGATCTGCACCGGCTTCGATGACGCCTATTGGCTGGCGAAGGATCGCGAGGGCGGCTTTCCGGCGGAGTTCCACAAGGCGATGGCGGATGCCGGCTGGCTCGGCATCTGCATTCCCGAAGCCTATGGCGGTTCGGGTCTCGGCATCACCGAGGCCGCGATCATGATGCATACCATCTCGGAATCCGGCGCGGGCATGTCGGGCGCGTCCGCCGTGCATATGAATGTGTTCGGCCTCAATCCGGTGGTGGTGTTCGGCACCGAGGCGCAGTGCCGCCGCATGCTGCCGCCGATCGTCTCGGGCCAAGAGCGCGCGTGCTTTGCCGTCACCGAGCCGAACACCGGGCTCAACACCACGCAGCTCAAGACCCGCGCGGTGCGGCAGGGCGACAAATACGTCGTCAACGGTCAGAAGGTCTGGATCTCGACCGCGCAGGTGGCGGAAAAAATCCTGCTGCTGGCGCGCACCACGCCGCTGGAGGACGTGAAGTCGCCGACCCGTGGCCTGAGCCTGTTCTACACCGACTTCGACCGCTCGCGCATCGCCGTGCACGAGATCGAGAAGATGGGCCGCAAGGCGGTCGATTCCAACGAACTGTTCTTCGCGGATTTCGAGATTCCGGTGGAGGATCGCATCGGCGAGGAGGGGCGGGGCTTCGAATACATCCTGCACGGCATGAACCCGGAGCGCATCCTGATCGCGGCGGAGGCGGTGGGTCTCGGCCGGCTGGCGCTGTCGCGCGCCGCCGCTTACGCCAAGAGCCGCATCGTGTTCAACCGGCCGATCGGCCAGAACCAGGCGATCCAGCATCCGCTCGCCAAAAACTGGATGGAACTGGAAGCGGCCTGGCTGATGGTGATGTCGGCGGGCTGGCAATACGACAAGGGGCTGTCGTGCGGGCCGGCCGCCAACGCCGCGAAATTCCTCGCGGCCGAGGCCGGCTTCCACGCCTGCGAGCAGGCGGTGATGACCCATGGCGGCTTCGGCTACGCCAAGGAGTTTCATGTCGAGCGCTACCTGCGCGAGATCATGATTCCGCGCATCGCGCCGATCAGTCCGCAGCTCATTCTTTCCTTCATCGGCGAGAAGGTGCTGGGCCTGCCGAAATCGTACTGACGAATGATGAATTCAAGTCTGATGACCATCCCCTCGTCATTGCGATGAGCGTGAGCGACGAAGCAATCCAGTCCTCGACTTGTGGCCCCTGGATTGCTTCGCTTCGCTCGCAATGACGATTCAATCTCAATTCAATTCGCGTCAAAGTTTGAAAGGACCATCCCATGAGCCGTCTCAAGGCCGCCCTCGATCCGCGTTCCGTTGCGATCATCGGGGCGTCGGAGAACTACAACAAGGTCGGCGGACGGCCGGTCCACTACCTCGACAAGTTCGGCTTCAAGGGCAAGGTGTTCCCGATCAATCCGACGCGGCCGGAAGTGCAGGGCCACAAGTGTTATGCCAGTCTCGCCGATCTGCCCGAGGCGCCGGAGATGGCGATCGTCGCGGTGGCCGGCGACAACGCCATCGGCGCGGTCGAGGATTGCGCGGCGCGCGGCGTCAAGGTCGCGGTGGTGATGGCGTCGGGCTTCGGCGAGGTCGACGCCGTGGCCGGCAAGGCCAAGGAACGCCGCATGGTCGAGGCCGCCCATAAGGCCGGGATGCGCATCGTCGGCCCCAATTCGCAAGGGTTGGCCAATTTCGGCACCGGCGCCATCGCCAGCTTCTCGACCATGTTCATGGACATGGATCGCGCCGAGGGCCACGTCGCGATGCTGAGCCAGAGCGGGGCGCTGTCGACGGTGCCGGTCGGCTTCCTGCGCCAGAAGGGTATTGGCGTCCGCCACACCCACGCCACCGGCAACGACGCCGACATCACCGTCGGCGAACTGGCGGTGGCGGTGGCCGAGGACCCCGAGGTCCGGCTGCTGCTGCTCTATCTCGAAAGCATTCCCGAGACGAAATATCTGGAGGAACTGGCGGCGGTGGCGCGGGACCGCGACCTGCCGGTGATCGCGCTGAAGTCCGGCCGCACCGAAGCGGGGCGGCAGGCGGCGCAGTCGCACACCGGCGCGCTCGCCAACGAGGATCGCGTGGTCGATGCGTTCTTCGAGCATCACGGCATCTGGCGCGCCCCCGACATGCGCGGACTGGTGGAGGCGACCGAGCTTTATCTGAAGGGCTGGAAGCCGAACGGCCGCCGGCTGGTGGCGATCAGCAATTCGGGCGCGGTCTGCGTGATGACGGCGGACGCCGCGACCGCGGCCGGCATGCCGATGGCGAAGCTCGCGGCGGAGACCGACAGGAAGCTCAAGGGCATCCTGCCGAGCTTCGCCACCACCACCAATCCGATCGACATCACCGCGGCGCTGCTCTCCAACAGCCGGCTGTTCGGCGACATCCTGCCGGTGATCGCCGAGGATCCGGCGGCGGATGCGTTCCTGATCGGCGTGCCGGTGGCGGGGCCGGGTTACGACGTGCCGGCCTTCGCGCGCGACACGGCGGCGTTCGGCAGGCAGACCGGCAAGCCGCTGGTGGTGGCGGCGACGCAAAAGAGCGTCGCCGACGAATTTTCCGCGCACGGCACCATCGTGTTTCCGACCGAGGTGGAGGGCGTCGCCGCGCTCAATCAATTCCTGTCGCATCGCGAGTTGATGGCGCGCACCCGCGCGCGCCACGCCGAGCGCGGCAAGTCCGCGCCGGTGGTCGTCGCCGAAGGCGCGACGCGGATGCTGAACGAGGCCGACAGTCTTGCGCTGCTGGCGGCGCGCGGCATCCCGGTGGTGCCGCATCGGCTATGCCGCTCGCGCGCGGAAGCCGTCGCGGCGTTCGCGGCGATCGGCGGTTCGGTGGTGGTCAAGGGCTGCTCCGCCGATATCGCCCACAAGTCGGAACTCGGACTGGTGAAGCTCGGCGTCGCCGGCGCGGAGGCGGTCGCCGCCATCTATGACGACATGGAGAGGATCATCCGCGACCACGGCGCGCGGTTCGACGGCGTCATCGTCGCGGCGATGGCCGGCGGGCGGCGCGAGATCATGATCGGCGCGCATCGCGATCCGGTGTTCGGGCCGGTGGTGGCGATGGGCGACGGCGGCAAGTATGTCGAGATTTTTCGTGACACCACCTTGCTGCTGCCGCCGTTCACGGCAGCCGACGTGACCGAGGCGCTGCAACGCCTGCGCGTCGCGCCGCTCCTCAAAGGCGTGCGCGGCGAGCCGCCGATGGATGTCGCCGCCTTGAGCGACGCCATCGTTCGGATCGGCGCGCTGATGGCCGATCCCGAGGCCCGCGTGATGAGCCTCGATCTCAACCCGGTGATGCTCGACAGCGAAGGCAAGGGCTGCGTGGTGGTCGACGCGGTGGTGTTCCAGGCGACGTAGCGCGCCCGGCGGGCGCGGCTACCGGCTTCGCGCCGGAATGGCGACGGTGCTGCGGCTGCACAACAGTCGCGCGATCAGGATCGTCGGCGCCAGGATCGCAAGACCGAGCATCGTCACCTGCCACTGCGACAGCGGCAGGATGCCGCCGCCCGGCGTCGCGACGATGATGCCGCCGAGGATCAGCAACACCCGAACCGGCCATTCAAGCGCACCGGCGCGGCGCAGGTCGCCGACGCCGATCTGGTAGCCTTGAATGCCGCCGCAAATGAACACGGTGCCGAACGCGATCAGCATCATCAGGCCGACACCCGCGAGATAATGGCCCTGCATCACCAGCGCGGGATTGAGCACGAAGAAGAACGGGATGAAATAGATGATGGAGCCGACCCACATCGATTCCCATCCGGTCTTCATCGCCGGCGATCCGGCGATGCCGGCGGCGGCGAACGAGGCGATCGCCACCGGCGGCGTGATCGACGACAGCATCCCCCAGTAGAAGATGAACATGTGCACGGCCATCCGGTTCAAGCCGGCCTTCTCCAGGGCCGGCGCGATCAGGATGGCGAGGAAGATGTAGCAGGCGGTGGTGGTGAGCCCGAGCCCGAGGACCAGGCTGGTGATCGCGCACATCACCAGCAGCAGGAAGGCGTTGTCGCCGGCGATGCGCAGCATGTCGTTGGCGAGGCTCGATATCACGCCGGTCATCGAGAATGCGCCGATCAACAGGCCGCAACCGGCGAGGATCGCCGCCAGTTCGACGAAGGTGCGGCCGTTGACCTCGAAGAATTTGCCGACCGACGCCAGGGTCCATCGCGTGTCTTTCGAGAACAACTGGTTCAGCACCAGCAGCAGCGCGGTGGCGTAGAACGGCGCGTGGCTTTCGCGCTTGAAATACAGCAGCATCACGATCAGCAGCGCGATGACGAAGATGTAGTACCAGCCTTCCTTCACGGCGTCCCACGCGCGCGGCAGTTCGGAGCGCGGAATGCCGGCGAGGCCGTGCCGCGCGGCGTAGGCGTCCACTTGCAGGAACAGGCCGGTATAGTAGAGCGCGGCCGGAATGATCGCGGCGACGGCGACCTCGGCGTAGCTGACGTTGAGGAACTGGGCGATGACGAAAGCGGTCGCGCCCATCACCGGCGGCGCCAGCACCGCGCCGGTGGAGGCGCAGGCTTCGATGGCAGCGGCGTAGGAGGCGCGGAAACCGCTTTTCTTCATCACCGGGATGGTCATGGTGCCGGCGGTCAGCACATTGGAGATGATCGATCCCGACATCATGCCGAGCAGGCCGCTGGCGAAGATGCACACCTTGGCCGCGCCGCCGCGAAA
>JBDHSX010000062.1:0-19895 GCA_039808365.1 Xanthobacteraceae bacterium
CTCGGCCACAGCGAGGCGGCGGAGTAGCACTTTAAAAACCGAGGCAACCGACGGTCGTCCATGACCCGCGACGAAATCATCGCCACGATCCGCACCAATGCCAAGGCCATTCAGGCGGAAGGCGTGAGAAAGCTTTGGCTTTTTGGATCGCGCGCGCGCGGCGACCATCGCGACGACAGCGATCTCGATGTGCTGATCGATGTCGCTCCCGAGCCATCATTCTCGTTGCTCAACGTCGCCGGTATCCGGCATATCATCGAAGACGCGACGGGTCTGCCTACCCAGGCCACGATCAAGGACGCCCTGAAGCTACGGATCGCCGAGCGGATCGCAGACGATCTGCTGGAGGTGCTTTGATGTCGCCTACGGTCGAGGATCGCTATCGAGATATCATCGAAGCGATCGAAGACATCGAGGCTCTGTGGCTAGAGCGCGATCGGGCGAGATTCGCGCAACGGTATCATTCTAAGCATGCGGTCGGAAACGAAGCGTCATCGTCCGCGAAGGCGGACGATCCAGTAGTCCGTGACCGCGAGAGAAAGCCGGTCAGACAGAGCGTACTGGATACTCCGCCTTCGCGGAGTATGACGATTATCGGATTGCGCCTCTGTACAAAGCCGAATTTCCGGTCAGACGCCGGGTCCGAAGCGTGACTCGTCCGGCACAGCCTTTGACCGTCGCGGTCGCGCTCGCGCTGGGCTGGATGTGCGTTGCTCCCGCCCTCGCCGCCGCGCCGAAGCCCGCGCCCGACGTGGCGGTGACAACCAAATATATCGACGCCAGCGTGAGCCTCGACGCCGCGATCAAGCGTAACGGCGCACTGGCGGCCAACCTGCTCGCCGAGGGCAAGCGCTGGATCGCGAAAAATCGCGCCGAGGCCGCGGCGGAATTCAAGACCGCGCCGGAACTGTTCCGCGATGGCCGCGCCTGGGCTTTCGAGCGCAGCTACAGCCAGACCACGATCGTCGACGGGCGCTATATCAGCGTCGTGCGCACCGATTACGTCTACACCGGCGGCGCGCATCCCAACACCGACATCAACACCATCCTGTGGGACGACGGCGCGAAAAAGCGGATCAGCGTCCGCCCCTTCTTCACGGAAACCGCCGACAACGGCCCGACGATGCAGGCATTGCGCGATGCCGCCATCGCCGCCGTCACGGCCGAGAAAAAGGAACGCGAGGTCGAGGATGACGGCAACTGGCGGCGCGGCATCGAGCCGAAGTTGCCCGGCATCGGCGCGATCTCGCTGGCGCCCTCCTCCACCGGAGGCAAGAGCGCGGGCCTCGATTTTCATTATCCGCCCTATGCGGTCGGGTCCTATGCGGAGGGCAGCTACATCGTGTTCGTGCCGTGGCAGACATTCAAGGCTTACCTCTCGCCGCAAGGCGCGGCGATCTTCGCTGGCAACAGGTCGCCGGAAACCAAAGCCGGGACCAGATGACCCGCCCGCCCGTGCCCGCGTCCCTCGCCGCCGATATCCGCGCAGGCCACCGCGCCGCGCTGGCGCGCGCTATCACGCTGGTGGAAAGCCGCCGCGAGGACCATCAGGCCGCCGCGCGCGAACTGGTGCAGGCGCTGTTGCCCGACACCGGCAAGGCGATCCGCGTCGGCATCACCGGCTCGCCCGGCGTCGGCAAGTCCACCACCATCGACACCCTCGGCATGTACCTGATCGAGCAGGGCCACCGCGTCGCGGTGCTGGCGGTCGATCCGTCGTCGGCGCGCACCGGCGGCTCGATCCTCGGCGACAAGACGCGGATGGCGCGATTATCCAACGACGAACGCGCGTTCATCCGCCCCTCGCCGTCGTCCGGCACGCTGGGCGGCGTCGCCGCCAAGACCCGCGAGGCGATGCTATTGTGCGAGGCGGCGGGCTTCGACGTGGTGCTGGTGGAAACCGTCGGCGTCGGCCAGTCGGAAACCGCGGTCTGCGACATGACCGACATCTTCCTCGCCTTGATGCTGCCCGGCGGCGGCGACGAGTTGCAGGGCATCAAGAAGGGCCTGATCGAGCTCGCCGACATGATCGCCATCAACAAGGCCGACGGCGACAATATCAAGCGCGCCAACCGCACCGCCGCCGACTATCGCGGCGCGATGAAGATTCTCACGCCGCGCTCGAAGCACTGGTTTCCGCCGGTGCTGACCTATTCCGGCCTCACCGGCGCCGGCATTCCCGAACTGTGGCAGAAGATCGTGGAGCATCGCACGGCGATGAACGCCTCGGGCGAGTTCGCGCAGCGCCGCAGCGAGCAGCAGGTGAAATGGATGTGGTCGATGTTCGAGGACCGCATGAAGGCGCGGCTGCGCAGCGACGCCACGATCCGCGCCAAGGTGAAGCAGATCGAGGCCCGCGTCGGCCGCGGCGACACCTCGCCGGCGCTGGCGGCCGAGCAGATCGCGGACCTGCTGGGGTGATGTCCGTTCTCCCCGCTGGACAAACAACGTGAGCAGCCGGCCGCTCCGCATCCTGGTCACCGGCTTCGGGCCGTTTCCCGGCGCGCCGCGCAATCCGACGCAGGCGCTGGTCGCGCGGCTCCAGCGCTTGCGCCATCCCGCGCTGGCCGAGGTCGCGGTCATCGGCCATGTGTTTCCGGTCTCGTACCGCGCGGTCGATCGGCAATTGCCTGAGCTATTGGCGCGTCACCGGCCGCGCGCGCTGCTGATGTTCGGCCTCGCCGCGCGCACGCCGCATCTGCGCATCGAGACACGGGCGCGCAATGCCCTCACCACCCGCTGGCCGGATCGCGACGGCCGCTACAACATCCACGGCGCGATCGTGCCCGGCGCGGGCGCGATGGCGTTCGGCCCGCACACCAGCCGCCTGTTGCGCGCGGCGCAGGCGAGCGGCGTCGCGGCGAAACTGTCGCGCGATGCCGGCAGCTATCTGTGCAACTACCTCGGCTGGCGGGCGCTGGAAGCCGTCCGCGCCGGCGGCGGTCCCCGCCTCGCCGCCTTCGTCCATGTGCCGCGGGTCGCCCCCGGCCCCATGACCGCCGCCGAACTGGCCGCGGCCGGCGCCGCGCTGCTGCTGCAAATCGCGGCGCTCGCGAAAGCGCCGCCGGCGCGCCGCGAATAAGTCCAACTCGCGGAGCGGTCCGCGTTTTTCGGCTGGGCACCTATTCCCGATCATGGGTTGTGCATCGCAGCATCCGCCCTCATGTTGGCGGCGCAACCCTGAGAGATTCCCTTGACCGACACCAATGCCGCCGCGTGGGTTTCCGCGACCCACCGCCCGATGCGATTCCCGGAATTCGTCGCGATCGTCGCCTCGATCATCGCGCTCAATCCCTTGGCGATGGACATGATGCTGCCGGCGCTGCCGAATATCGGCGCGAGCTTCGGCATCACCGACGGCAACTATCTGCAAAGCGTGCTGTCGACCTTCCTGCTCGGCTTCGGCGTCGGCCAGTTCGTGATGGGGCCGCTGTCGGACCGCTTCGGCCGCCGCCCGGTGCTGCTCGGCGGCATGGTGGTCTATGGCCTCGCCAGCCTTTTGGCGCTGTTCACGCGCTCGTTCGAATGGCTCCTGGTGGCGCGCGCGCTGCAAGGGCTCGGCACCGCCGCCACCCGCGTCATCGCCACCTCGATCGTGCGCGACTGCTACGCCGGCCGCCGCATGGCCAGCGTGATGTCGCTGGTGATGATGATCTTCGTCGCGGTGCCGATCATCGCGCCGTCGTTCGGACAGGCGGTGATGGTGGTGGCGCAATGGCGCGGCATCTTCATCGTGCTGATGGCTTACGGCGTGCTGGCGCTGGCCTGGAGCGCGCTGCGCCTGCCGGAAACGCTGCCCGAGAGCGGTCGCAAGCCGCTCACCGCGCGGCAGGTGCTGGGCAGTTTCCGCCAGACGCTGACCAACCGGCAGACGCTCGGCTATGCGCTGGCGGCCGGCGGCGTCCAGGGCACGCTGTTCGGCTACGTGTTCGCCTCGGAGCAGGTGTTCACCGAGATCTATCACCTCGGCCATTATTTTCCGCTGGCCTTCGCCACCATCGCCATCGGCATCGCGCTGGCCGGCTTCCTCAATTCGCGCCTGGTGATCCGGCTCGGCATGCGGGTGATCTCGCACACCGCGCTGGTGATCTACGCGCTGGTGGCGGCGCTGATGCTGGCGGCGGCGGCGACCGACATGCTGCCGCTGCCGCTCTACATGGCGCTGTCGGCGGTGGCGCTGTTCACCTTCGGGCTGATGATGTCGAACTTCACCGCGCTGGCCATGGAGCCGCAGGGCCACATCGCCGGCACGGCGTCGTCGCTGTACGGCTCGATCACCACGCTGATCGGCATCGCCGTCGGCGTCACGCTGGGCCAGGTCTATAACGGCACGCTGCTGCCGTTCGCCGCCGGCTCCTTGATCTGCACCCTGGCCTCGCTCGGCATCGTGCTGATCACCGAACGCGGCCGCATGTTCACGCCGAACCCGCAGGCGTATTGATTAACCCTGCCGGCAACCGCGTCGGCGGCGCGGCCGAGACGCCGGCGTCCGGAACCATTTTCAACCGGCCGGCTACAGCGCGTTGCGCAGCAGCGGATAGCGTTGCTGCATCGTCGCCAGATCAAGCTCCGCCTTGGCCGGCGGCGGCGGATCGATCACCTCGGGCACGACCGGCGGGCTCGCGATCGCCACCGCGACGCCGTCGCCGCGCGTGACGATATCGCGTTGCGCCAGCGGCACGGCTCCGCGTCCCAGCCAGCCGAAATCGGCCCGGCGGTTGTCCAGCGACGCCTCGCGCGACGCCAGCAGACGCCAGGTTTCGACGCAGGTCTGGGCTTCCCGCAGGTTGTCGAGAAAATCCGGCTCGCTATGAAAGCGACGCCAGCGGCCGCTCTCCTGCAACGATAATAGATAATCGAGCCGCTGCTCGGCGAGGGCGCGCCACCGTTCGACGATGGCGCGACCGAGTTCAAGATCAGATCGTTGTGCCATGAAAAAGTCCGCAAGGAGGAAAACGGACGCGGACGCAACGCGACGAATCACTCGGTGTGACGTGTGATATTCTGTGGAAAACTTTGGCGCTGTCCAGCGGGTTCCGCGTCACGACGCGAACGTTCCGCGTTTTCAGGGCGATGCGCGTCAAGCGGGGCGCGCGCATGGCAGGGCCGAGCGCCGCCACAAAAGATAAACCCGCCCGGGGGGACAACCGGGCGGGTCGAGCCATATGGGCGCTGGGGTGGATGGGCGCTGGCGCCGGATATGGCCTTGGTGGAAGGGATATCGCGCTCCCACGGTGATAGGTCGCCGCGCCATGGATCAGGTTCAACCGCGCGCGCAAATTTTCGAAGGTGGTGGGGGAATCATTGGCGCCGATCCGCTGGCGGGGCCGACACTGTGGTTGTTTGATCCCGCGCGCGCCATTTCGAGATCGGCGCTCAGGGCACCGCCACGGCGGCCGCGACGATCCGTTCCTTGCTGAGCGCGGCAAGGATGACGTTGAGATCGGCGGCCGAGGTCATGCCCGCGAAGCGCAACTGCAACGCGCCGCCATCGCTGCCGATCACCGACGCCTGATAGCTGCCGAGCAGCGCCGCAATGTCGGACATCCGGGCATCGGGACGGAACGTCACCGCCGCCACCACCTCTTTCGGCAGCGGCATGTCGGCGGGATTGATGGAACGCTTGGGGGGCTGCCGGGTCGGGTCGGTGACCGCCGCGCCGCCCGGCCGCGCCTGATCGGTCTGCGCTGAAGGCTGCGGCGCGCGCTCATCGGTGCGTTGCGGGCGGGCCGGCTCGGCCGGCCTGCCGCTCCCGCCCTCCCGCACGGCGGTCGCCGGCGCGACGGTCTGGCGATAGTCGGGGCTCTGGAACGCCTCCAGCCCGCTTCGCGTCAGGATCACCCCGATCAGCCCGGCCTGCAGCAGCAGCGCCGTGGCGCCGAACGAGGCCGACCACGCCAGCGTTCGCGGCGACAGGCTGGCGAAAAACCGCGTGAGGCGGCCGGGCCGCGGCTGCGACGACAACCGCGGCGACGGCACCGGCGCGGCGGCGCGCGCCGGCTCGGCGTCGATCGCCGCCATCAATGTCTGCAAGGCGCGCGGCGACGGCGCGCCCAACGCCTCGTTGAGGGCGACCGTCTCGGCCAGCTCCTCGCGGATCGCCGCGAATTGCCGGCGCAGCGCGGCGTCCCGCGCCAGCGCGTCCTCGACGCGGCGGGACTCGGCGGCGCTCAGGGTTCCCGCGGCATGCCACGGCAACAGCGCTTCGATCTCGTCCGGTCCGTCATCCATGCTGTCAATGCTCGTCGCCCTCATGGCCAGCCTCGTTCAATCCCGGCGGCTTGGAGCAAGGCAGCCAGTTTCTTCCGCGCGTAGAACAACCGCGTCTTCACGGTGTTCTCCGGGATGCCGACGATGCCGGCGACCTCCTCCACCGACTTCTCGTGGTAGTAGACGAGGTCGATGATTGTCCGGTGGTCCGCCGACAATGAGGCCAGGCACGCGCGCAAGGCTTCGCCGGTATCCTTTTTCTGTATCGTCACCTCCGGATCGTCGGCGGCGTCGGCCAGCGATGCCGCCGTCGCGTCGTCCAGTTCCGCGTCGGTCCTGCGCCGCAGGGCGGACAGCGCCTTGAACCGCATGATCCCGAGCAACCAGGTGGACACCGCCGAGCGGCCCTCGAACCGGTCCGCCTGCCGCCAGACGTCGAGAAAGACCTCGCCGATCAGATCCTCGGCGAGTTGCTCGTTCCGCACCAGGCGAAGCCCGAAACGGAACACCCGGACGTGATGGCGACCATAAAGGAGCCGCATGGCATCCTTGTCGCCCTGGGCGATCCGGGCGACCAGGGCTGCGTCCGCGATCTCCGGCGCAAGATTCAAATGGCCATCTCGCAAGGTGGGTCGGCGTGAGCCGACGGAAGGTTCGAGGCGAAACGTCAAAACATGCGGGTCGCGGGGAACCGACGCCGACGATCCGCGCAAAATGCCCCGATTTGTCGAACGGACGCAACCTCGAACGCCACGGCGGGATCGCCCCGACCCGGCAAGGACTGCCGATAGGCAACAAAAAGATACTAAAATGTAAGGCTTTACCGGTAGAGTTCCATTGGAACCGTAACGGACCATCCATCATTTGACGGCCAGGGCATGCAGACCGCCGCGACCTCCCTCTCGAATCTGCCCGCCGCGACGCTCGCCAACGGGCCAAAGCGTCGGACCATGGGAGCGCGCCGGCAGGTCCGGATCCGCCGGCAGGTGGTGGGTTACATTTGCATCAGCTACGTCATCGACGCCATTCTGCTGAGCGTTTTCGCCCAAACCGGCGCCATTTCATGGATCATCGCGCCGGCCTATGTCGCCTGCGGCGTGGGCTCGGCGGTCGGTTTCGGCCTCCTGTACGAGAGCCGCTTCGCCGAGCGCTTCGCGGACAAGTTCCTGACGATTCCGCAGGCGATGGTCGCGCTGTCGATCATGCTGAGCTTCGCCTGGCTCGCGCCGGAAGCCGGTTTCCTGTTTCTCTGCAACCTGTTCGTCGTCTTCAGCTTCAGTTCGCTGAGCGCCTCGGCGCGCGACACGGCGACGGTCTGGATCGCGATGACCATCGGCCTGGTCCTGCTGCTGCTCGGCGGCAACAAGCCGATCGGACTGCCGCTCGCCACCCTCCCCGACCGCATCGCCGCCATGCTGGCGTTCGCGCTGACCATCGGCCGCTGCATGTTCATCGGCGTCTACAGCAACTCGCTGCGGCAATCGCTCTACAACAAGAGCGTGAAGCTCAAGGAAGCCTATCGACGCATCGAGGAACTGGCGGAACTCGACGAACTGACCGGGGCCTTCAACCGCCGCTGCATCATGCGGATGCTGGAGGACGAGGTCGCCCGCGCCCGGCGCAGCAACCTGCCGTGCTCGGTCGCCCTGATCGATCTCGACTGGTTCAAGCAGATCAACGACACCCACGGCCATCCGGTCGGCGACGAGGTGCTGCGCACCTTCGCCATCACCATGTTCGCCAACATCCGCAGCGTCGACCGGTTCGGCCGCTACGGCGGCGAGGAATTTCTGCTGATCATGCCCGACACCCCGGCGGCGGCCGCCGCCAGCATCCTCGACCGTCTGCGCGTGATCGTCGCCGAACTGGACTGGAGCGCGTTCTCGGCCGGCATGGCGGTGACGATTTCCGCCGGGGTCGCCGAAGCTGAGCCGGCCGAACTGCCCGAGATGCTGCTGACGCGCGCCGACGAAGCCCTTTATGCCGCCAAGGAGGCCGGACGCAATCGGGTCGCCCGCGCCTGACCGTCGTTCCAAGCCAACCCCGCGACAGGACTCTAGAATAGAGTGACACATGAGTACGGCGCCTGCTCCGAAGGTCAACCTGCTGGATGAGCTGCAAACCGCGCTGGCGCACGGCACCGTCGCGCACCGGGTGGACACGCTGCGACGGGTGACCGATCTGTTTCTCCACGCCGCCGACCATTATTCGGACGAGCAGATCGACCTGTTCGACGACGTCTTTCACTGCCTGATGCGCCACATCGAGACCTCCGCCAAGGTGATGCTGTCGAACCGGCTGGCGCCGGTCGCCAAGGCGCCGCCGCAGACGGTGAAAACCCTGGCTTTCGACGACCTGATCGAGATCGCCGCGCCGATGCTGACGCAATCCGAGCGGCTCACCGACGACATGCTGATCGCCAGCGCAAGGAGCAAGAGCCAGGCGCATCTGCTGGCGATCTCAGGCCGCCGCAGCCTCTCGGGCGCGGTCACCGACGTGCTGATCGCCCGCGGCAATAACGAGGTGCTCCAGCGCACCGCCGGCAACCCCGGCGCGACCTTTTCCGAAAACGGCTATCGCGGCCTGTTGGCCCACGCCGAGCGCGACGAAAGCATCGCCGTCTGCCTCGGCTCGCGGTCCTCGATCCCGCGGCATCATTTCCTCAAGCTGGTCGAGAAGGCGTCCGCCTCGGTGCGGGCGCGGCTGGCCGAAGCCCATCCGGAGCGCGCCGCCGACATTTCCGCCGCGGTGACCGCCGCCACCCGGCAGACCGCCGCCGCCTCGGAAGCCGTCAGCGCCGCCACCGAGATCGCGCACGGGCTGGTGCAACTGCTCTACGACGACGGCCGGCTCGACGAGCAGGAAATCGCCAAATTCGCCGCCGCCGGCAAGTTCGACGAGACCAACGCCGCGATCGCCTGCCTCGCCCGGGTGCCGGTGTCGCTGGCGGAAGCCATGATGGTCGAACAGCACATCGAGGGCATCCTGATCCTCGCCAAGGTGTCCGACCTGTCGTGGCCGACGGTGCAGCTCATCATCGCGCTGCGCGCCAGGACGGCCGGCACGGCGCTGACCGATCTCGACGAAACCCGCCAGACCTATGAGCGGCTCCGGCTTTCGACCGCGCAGCAGGTGCTCCGCTTCCACAAAATGCAGCAATCGACGGCGTCGAAACCGAAGCCGTGACGTCGCCGCCCGCGCGCGGGCGCCGCAATTTGTCGAAAGATTCCCTTATTTCGCCGCGCTGTGGTCACGCCGGCAGTCTCTCTCTGCGCAGCCGGACCGGTGCGGCGCTCGGACAGCCGCCGGTTCCCCCTCGGACCACGGCCGAGGGTCGGTTTTTCAGGATCGCGCTCGGTGAAAACGGGGAGACTGCCATGAAGATCAAGGCGAGCCGGTGCTCGGCATTGATGGTCGCAGCAGGGGTCTGGCTAGGCTGCGCCGGACCGCTTCACGCCCAGGAGACGACGCCGGCCGCGTCGCAGGACGCCGCCCAGCAGGCGACCGTCCCCAATCCGCTGCAACGGTTGTTCGGCATCCAGCCGGCGCCGGCCGCCACTGAGCCGGCCGCGGCCGAACAACCCGGCCGGCCGCTCGCGTTGAACCGATACCGCAAGGCGTCCACGCATCGCGGCCACGGCCGCAAGACCGCGCGGACGCACCGCGCCTCGCGCAACGCCGCCGCCGAAACCGGCGCCGCGTCGGACGCCAAGCCCGCCACCAAGGCCAGCACGAAGGCCGACGCCAAGGCGGCCGTCAAGCCGGACGCCGTCGCCGATGCCGACACCACCGCGCCCGTGCCGATGCCGGCGGCGGTCGCCAACGCCAGGGCGCAGGCGCCCGACGACACGCCCGCCACCGCCACGCCGCCGGCGCCCGATGCCGACGTCAAGACCTCCGCCGCCGGAGCCGAGACGGGCGTCGTCGCCGCCGACGAACTCAACGAGGTCGATCGCGCCATGGCGGCGCAGGCGGCGGTGCCGGCCGAGCCCGCGCCGACGCTGGCGCTGGCCTCGGTCACGCCCGAGCCGGTCACCACCGGACAGGCCGCTTCCGCCTCCGACGACGCTTCGGGCTGGGCGCGGGCCTCGCTGATCGGGAAAATCTTTATCGGCTTCGGCGGCCTGCTCACCTTGGCTTCGGCCCTCCGCATGTTGATCGCGTAGCATCGCGACCGGCACGCCGCGCCGTCGTTGTCCTCCCGCGACGGCGCGGCATTTTTCCATCCCCCGCTGTGCATCTCCGCGCATGCCGCGCCCTTGCGGCGCGTCGCGCCAGCGGGCAGATTGCGCGCGTCCCCGATCAGCAATCCATCCCGCAAGGCAAGGTGAACCATGAGCACGTTCGAACACATCATCGTCGAGAAAAAAGGCGCTGTCGGCCTCCTCCGCCTGAACCGGCCGAAGATGCTCAACGCGCTGTCGTTCGGCGTGTTCAAGGAGATCGCCGCCGCCATCGACGACCTTGAGGCCGACGACGCCATCGGCTGCATCGTCATCACCGGCAACGAGAAGGCCTTCGCCGCCGGCGCCGACATCAAGGAGATGCAGCCGAAGGGCTTCATCGACATGTTCAGGGAGGACTTCAAGGCGATCGGCGGCGACCGCGTCGCCACCTGCCGCAAGCCGACCATCGCGGCGGTGGCCGGCTACGCGCTCGGCGGCGGCTGCGAACTGGCGATGATGTGCGACTTCATCATCGCCGCCGACACCGCGAAATTCGGCCAGCCGGAAATCACGCTGGGCACCATTCCCGGCATCGGCGGCACCCAGCGCCTGACCCGCGCCATCGGCAAGGCCAAGGCGATGGACCTGTGCCTCACCGGCCGCATGATGGATGTCAACGAAGCCGAACGCTCCGGCCTGGTCAGCCGCATCGTGCCCGCCGACAAACTGATGGACGAGGCGCTCGCCGCCGCCGACAAGATTGCGGCGATGTCGCGCCCGGCCGCAGAGATGGCCAAGCTCGCGGTCAACCGCGCGTTCGAGACGCCGCTCGCCGAGGGCATGAACGTCGAGCGCGACCTGTTCCACGCCACCTTCGCGCTGGAAGACCGCGCCGAGGGCATGGCCGCCTTCATCGACAAGCGCAAGCCGAACAACAAGAACCGCTGAACGGCCTCCCTGCCGTCATTGCGAGCGAAGCGAAGCAATCCAGAGGGCCATAAAGCAAGAGCTGGATTGCTTCGTCGCTTCGCTCCCCGCAATGACGATTGGACCTCAATGCCTCGCCCTCATTCCCTCACCCGCGCGGCGGCCATTCCGGGGCGTCGTGGCCGAGCGGCACGGACGGGCGCGACCACGCCGCCGGCGTGCGCGACAACACGGCGGCGTGGCGGACGGCGCGGAGGCGGCCGAAACCGGAATCGCTCTCCTCGATGAAGGGCGCCACCGCCTCCGTCGCGATGTCCGGCGTCTCCAGCCCCTGCGGCAGCCGTCCGAGCGACCATAGCCATTGCCCGGTTTGCGCCAGCGACACCCGGACATGCCAGCTTCCGCCCTCGCGCGCCTGCCGCGTCCGCGCCATCATCGCGCCGAACGCCATCAGATAGCCGGTGACGTGATCGAGGATCTGCATCGGCAATTCCTTCGGCCCGTCGACGCCGGCCGCCAGCCCCTCGGCATGGTTGAAGCCGGTCGCGGTCTGCACCAGCGAGTCGAAGCCGCGCCGCTCCGCCCACGGCCCGACATGGCCATAGGCGCAGAGCGAGACATAAACGATGCCGGGATTGAGCAGCGCGGCATCCTGCGGCGAGAAGCCGAGCGCCGCCAGCGCCTGCGGCCGATAGCCCTGCACCATGATGTCGGCGCTGCTCATCAGCTTGCGCAACGCCGCGCGGCCCGGCTCGCTCTTGAGATCCAGCGAGCACGACAGCTTGCCGCGCCCGGTATCGATCACCAGCCACGGGATCGACGGCAGCGTCGGGGAGGTCACCAGCATGACGTCGGCACCATGCGCGGCGAGCGCCCGGCCCGCCACCGGCCCGGCGATCACCCGCGACAAATCGAGGGCGCGCAGCCCCGACAGCGGCCGCTCGCCCTCAGGCCACGGGCGCGGCGCGGCCTCGCCGATCCGCTCGATGGTGATCACCGGCAGCGCCGCGAGCGCCTTGGCCTGCGGATGCGCCAGCCATTGCTCGCGCGAGCGCATCAGCGACACCACGCAGCCGCCCGCATAGGCGGCGGTCTCGAACGCCTCGCCCTTCCACTCCATCAGCGCCGCCTGCACCGCGTCGCGCGTCGGCTTGCAGTCGAGCAGCTTGCAGATGTTGTCGCGATGATGCGGGAAGTTGGTGTGAAGCCGGACGAAACGGCCGTCACCGGTGTTGTAGACCCCGGCGATGGCGTCCCACGCCGGCGGCGGCGGCTTGCCGTCGACCGTGAGATAGCGCTCGCTGCGGCACTCGATCGCGGCATGCAGCATATCCACCGACACGGTCTGCACCGGGCCGCCGCGCAGCCGCGCGATCTCGGCGGCGGCGAGGCCCGTCGCCGCGATGCCGGCCTGCGCCGCCGCCGCGACCCGGAACGACGACGGCAGCGTCGGTTCCGCGCCGGTGAGCTTCACCGCCTCAAGCGAGAACGGCTTGCCGCCGGCCTGCGCCCAGAGGTCGGCAAGAATATCGTGGACCGATTGCATCGCTCGCCTCCCCGCGAAATGGCCGGCATGCTTTTTGATAAGACTTTTGCGCGCGCAAGCATAGCATCGCGGCATTCCGACCAGCCATGAGGAAGCCGCAATGGCCGCCATCGATCCCGTCACCGCCGCCGCCGTATTGTTGGCGACCGCTGCGACCGACGCCGTCTACGTCATGTTCACTGCCGCGGTGGTGGCGCGACGGCGGGTGCCGGCGGCGACGTGGAGCAGCGTCTGGTATCTGCTGTCGTCCTTCGCGGTGATCAGCTACACCGAGAACTGGGTGTATGTCGTCTTCGCCGCGGTCGGCTCGTGGTTCGGCGCTTACGGGTCGATCACCTTCCTGCACCGCCCGCCCGGCGGCCCGCCGGTCGGGGCCTCGCCGGACTAATGGCGACAATCGCTCAACTCATCGTTATGCGGATTTCTTCGTCATTGCGCGTTTGTTCGTCATTGCGAGCGAAGCGAAGCAATCCAGGGGCCACAAGAAAGAACTGGATTGCTTCGTCGCTTCGCTCGCAATGACGAAAGAAATCTCAATGAAAATCCCGCGACGGCGGCAGCAGGCGGACGTTGCGCGGATGGCGATGTTTTTGCGCGGGCACGGCGGGATGCGCCGGGTGGTGCGCATCACGCGGTTCGGCCGGCGCCGCGGTCGCGGCGCGGTCGTCCACCAGCGCGTCGTTGACGAGCCCGAGCAGATCGCGGGAGCGGTCGATCAGGCGGTCGGCGACCAGATGCACCACCTTTTCGGGGCTGCTCTGGATGCGGCCTTCCACCAGCACCAGCCGCGCGCCCATCACCTCCTTGCGGAATTGCGCCATCACCTTCGGCCACACCACGATGTTGGCGATGCCGGTTTCGTCCTCCAGCGTCATGAACACCACGCCCTTGGCGCTGCCCGGCCGCTGCCGCACCAGCACCACGCCGGCGCAGCGCACGCGGGCGCCGTCGCGCGCATCGCACACCTCGCGACAGGCGACGACGCCTTGCGCCGAGAATCCGTCGCGCAAAAACTGCATCGGATGTCCGTTGAGGGACAGCCGCACGGTCTGATAATCCGCCATCACCTGTTCCGGCAGCGGCATCGTCGGCAACGGCCGCGCGGCCTCGTCCGGCTGCTCGCGCGCGGCCGCCGCCTCGAACAGCGGCAGCGGCGCATCGTCCGGCAGGCGGCGCACCGCCCACAGCGCGGCGCGGCGATCGAGCCCCAGCGAGCGGAACGCATCGGCGTCCGCGAGCAGGATCAGCGCGCGTTTCGGCAACCGCGTATCGCGGGCGAAATCCTCCAACGAGGCGAACGGTCCGCGCGCGCGGGCGGCGACGATGCGCTCGCCCCAGTCGTCGTCATCGACCGCCCTCTCATCCGGATCGACCCATTTGAAGCCGTCGATCTGACGGAAGCCGAGACGAACCGCGCAATGATCGCCGCAGCGTTCCTCCAGCGTGTTCTGGCTGAAACTGCGCGACACGTCGACCGCGCGGACCGTGACGCCGTTCTTGCGCGCGTCGCCGACAATCTGCGCCGGCGCGTAAAAACCCATCGGCTGCGAGTTCAACAATCCGCAGCAGAACGCATCGGGATGAAACCGCTTCAGCCATGACGAGACATAGACGAGTTGCGCGAAGGCGGCGGCGTGGCTTTCCGGAAAGCCGTAGCTGCCGAAACCCTTGATCTGCTCGAAACAGTTTTTCGAAAATTCCTCGTCGTAGCCGCGCGCGATCATGTTGCCGACCATCTTTTTCTCGAACTTGTGGATGGTGCCGACATGGCGGAAGGTCGCCATCGCGCGGCGCAGGCCGTTGGCTTCCTCCGGGGTGAACTTCGCGGCGTCGATGGCGATGCGCATCGCCTGTTCCTGGAACAGCGGCACGCCGAGCGTCCGCTTCAGGATGTTTTTCAACTCGTCCCTGTCGCCGCCCCTGGGATGCGGATAGGTGATATCCTCCTGCCGCATCTTCCGCCGCTTGAGATAGGGATGCACCATGTCGCCCTGGATCGGCCCCGGCCGCACGATGGCGACCTCGATGACCAGATCGTAGAACGCGCGCGGCCTCAGGCGCGGCAGCATGTTCATCTGCGCCCGGCTCTCGACCTGAAACACGCCGAGCGATTCACCCTTGCACAGCATGTCGTAGACCTCGGGGAGTTCGCGCGGGATCGTCGCCAGTTCCCGGCGCTCGCCCTTGTGCCGCGCGATCAGATCGAAACACTTGCGGATGCAGGTCAGCATGCCGAGCGCCAGCACGTCGACCTTCATCATCCGCATCGCGTCGACGTCGTCCTTGTCCCATTCGATGAAGGTGCGGTCCGCCATCGCCGCGTTGCCGATCGGCACGTAGCTATCGAGGCGATCCTGGGTCAGGACATAGCCGCCGACATGCTGCGACAGATGACGCGGGAAACCGATCAGTCGCGTCGCCAACGCCACCGCGCGCGCGACCGTCGGATTGCCGGGATCGAGGCCGGCCTGCCGCACCTGCCTGGCGTCGAGGCCGTCGCCATGGTGGCCCCACACGGTGTCGGCCAGCGCGGCGGTGACGTCCTCGGTCAGTCCCAGCGCCTTGCCGACGTCGCGGATGGCGCTGCGCGGCCGGTAATGAATGACGGTCGCGATGATCGCGGCGCGGTGGCGGCCGTAGCGGCGATAGACATACTGCATCACCTCCTCGCGGCGCGAGTGCTCGAAATCGACGTCGATGTCCGGCGGCTCCAGCCGCTCCTTGGAAATGAAGCGCTCGAACAGCAGATCGATCTCGGCCGGGTTGACCGAGGTGATGCCGAGCACGTAGCAGACCGCCGAATTGGCCGCCGAGCCCCGCCCCTGGCACAGGATGTTCCGGCTGCGCGCCCATTGCACGATGTCGTGCACGGTGAGGAAGTAATGCGCGTATTTCAGTTCGGCGATCAGCGCCAGTTCCTTGGTCAGGGTCTGGCGCAGCTTGTCATCGATGCCGCGCGGGAAATAGCGGTCGACGCCGGCCCAGGTCAGGTCGGCGAGATGCTGCTGCGCGGTCTTGCCCGGCGGCACCGGCTCGTCGGGATACTGGTATTGCAATTGATCGAGCGAGAAGGTGATGCGGTCGGCGAAGCGCACGGTCTCGGCCAGCGCCTCCGGCCACGGCCGGAACAGCCGCGCCATGTCATTGGGCGTCCGCAAATGGCGCTCGGCATGGGCTTGCAGCCGGCGCCCGGCCGCCGTGATGGTCGTCTTGTCGCGAATGCAGCACACGACATCCTGCAACGGCCGGCGCTGATGCACATGATAGAGCACGTCATTGGTGGCGATCAGCGGCGCGCCCGCCGCAGCCGCGATCCGTTGCAGCCGCGCCATGCGCCGCGCATCGTCGCCGCGATAATGCAACGCGGCGGCGAGCCACACGCCCGCGACCGGGAGGCGTGCCAGCGCATCGAGCGTCTTCAGCGTCTCCTTGGCCCGAATGCGATAATCCGGCACGACGACGAGCAGCAAGCCTTCGCTGAACGCCGCGAGATCGTCGAAGCGCAGATGACATTCGCCCTTCGCCGCCGCCAGCTTGCCCTGGCTCAGCAATTGACAGAGCCGGCCATAGGCGGCGCGGTCGCGCGGATAGGCGAGAATGTCCGGCGTGCCGTCGGTGAACACCAGCCGCGCGCCGACCAATAGTTTCGGCTTGTAGCGCACCCGTTCCCGGTTGCGATATTCGTCATAGGCGCGCACCACGCCGGCCAGCGTGTTGTGGTCGGCGATGCCGATGGCGTAGAGGCCGTATTTGCTGGCGCGCTGGACATATTCCTGCGGGTGCGACGCGCCGCGCAGGAACGAGAAATTGCTGGTGACGCCGATTTCCGCGTAGACGGTCATGCGAACAGCCCGTGCAGGAACCAGCGGAAACGCGTGACCTCGCGGCGGTGAATGCCCTCGCGATAGAGCCAGAAGCGCGCGCCCTCGACATCCTCGGCGCGAAAATAATCGCGGGTCGGATCACTGCCGTCGTGCCGCCGCCACCATTCGGCGGCGATCCGCTCCGGCCCCTCGACCCGCGCCAGGCGATGGAAGGCGCGGCGCCAGCGGAACGCCGCCGGCGGTCCGTGCGGAAAATCCGCCAGCACCTCGACCGGCTCCGGCGGCGCGAACAGCCGCAGCGGCCGCAACGGCGGCTCGCCCTCGGCGCGCGCCGGCCACGCCGCCACCGCCGCCGCCGCGAGATGGTGCTGCGCCGGCGCGGCCCACATGGCGCGCTCGGGGATATGGCTGTCGCGCGGCAGATACACCGTGATGCGATCGCCGCCGATCCGCGCCGCGATGCGGTCGATCAGCGCCGCCACCTCGTCGCTGTCGTGGACATGGGCGTCGAGATCGCGCTGGGCGGCGACGACATCGTCGGCGCGGCGCGACGCCAGCCGGATCAGGTCGAAGCCGAAGCCGGGATCGAGCGGATCGGCCAGCGCCTCCAGCCGCTCGCGGAACAGCCGCGCGACGATATCGTCGCGCGTCACCGGCAGGCCGGTCTCGACGCCGATCACCCGCACCGCGCCATCGGCGCGGAAGAAGCTGGCCTCCAAATGCCGCGCGCCCTTGCCGTCGCGGCCCATGCGTTCGATCAGGGTCCGCGCCAGCCGCGACAGCGCCGTGGCGATCACCGTGTCGGTCATGACCGGCTCGGCGAAGCGCCGCTCCACGATATAGTCCGGCGCCGGCCTGCGCGGCGAGATCGGCGCGTCGCGCGCGCCCAGCGCCTGCTCCAGCAACGCCACGAAATCCGCGCCGAAACGCGCGGCGATCTCGTGGCGGCCGCGGGCGGCGACGTCGCCGATGGTCTTCAGCCCGGCGCGGCGCAAGCCCCGCGTGATCGCATCGACGGCGCCGAGCGTGAACACCGGCAGCGCCGCGACGGCGGCGGCCTCCTGCCCCTCCGGCACGACGCAGCCGGGCCGCGCCCGCGTCAGCGTCCGCGCGCAGGCGGGCGTGCCGGCGATGGCGGCGCTGACGACAAAGCCCT
Organism: Xanthobacteraceae bacterium; assembly: GCA_039808365.1. Taxonomy (GTDB): domain Bacteria; phylum Pseudomonadota; class Alphaproteobacteria; order Rhizobiales; family Xanthobacteraceae; genus 62-47. Next base: position 17,830 of record JBDHSX010000062.1, read on the forward strand.
GCCGCCTTAAAGCGCGGCAGATCGTCTTCAGCATGGCGGCCTCGCCGCCGAACAGATGGGCGCAGCCGCCGATGTCGAGCAAAAGGCCATGCGGCGGATCGAGCGCCACCAGCGGCGTGAAGCGGTCGCACCAGTCGGCGATATCGTGCAGCGTTCGCGCGTCGGCCGCGATATCCTCATCGAACACCGCGATGTCCGGGCAGATCGCCCGCGCGGTGGCCAGCGACGTTCCGACGTCAAGGCCGAGCCGCGCCGCCGCGTCGTTCAGCGCCGAGACCACGCGCGCGTTGTGATCCTTGGCGACGACGATGCAGGGAGCCTCGTCCCCCGGCGCGCCGGCGACAGTTCCGCTCTGAAGGAAGTCTTTCTCCTTCGTCATTGCCGGGCTTGACCCGGCAATCCATCTCTCACCCTTTATCCCTCCCCCGCTTGCGGGGGAGGGTGAGGTGGGGGCGATGCCCGGATCAAGTCCGGACATGACGGCGGTCAAATTCTCCGGCGACGTGGCATCAACCGGCGCGCTGGTGCAGCGCCATGCCTGCCGCTTGATGCGGTCGGTCGGCAGGCGCGGCAGCCACAGGCTGAGAATGCGGCGCCGTTCGCGCGCCGGGGAAGGAGACGTCACGGAAAAGGCACTCATCACAATTCCATTCCATGATCCACTGGCCGGTCGGGCCATGACGGTTGCGCAGCAGTTGCGCGTCGAACAGCGGCGCGCCCCAGACCTGCTCGCCCCAGATCTGCGCGGGAGAACGCGCCGCGCGGACAGCCCAGCGCGTTTCCGCCGCGCCGGGCGCGGGCGCGGCCGCGATCCGCAGCAACAGGCCGGTCGCGCCGGAGCCGCGCGCCGCCAATGTCAGCCGGCGGCTGGCGGCCAGATCGACATGGCGCGTCTCGCCCCAGATTTCGGTGACCACCGCGCCGAGGGCGTCGCAGGTCAGCGCGTCCGCCGTGATCCGCAACGCCGCCGCGACGTCGGGCGCGCGCACCGTCACCACCGCGCGCGGATCGAGGCCGAGTTCGCGGAAGCCGCTCATCGACAGCGCCCCGTTCTCGCGTTCGGAGAAATCCTGCCGGATCCACAGGAGCGGCCGCCGCGCCGCGACCCGCCACGCCAGCGCCGCGGCGAAGCCGGTGGCGGTCGCCGCCTGCGCGCCGCCGCAAAACACCTCGTGCAGCGCCCCGCGCGGCAGGCCGCCCTGCAGGACGGCGTCGGCCCCGGCATGGCCGAGCGCTGTGCGCGGCGCGCCCGCGCCGCCGAAGGCGAGATCCTCGCCTTCCAGCCGCCCGATGTCCCGGCGCAGCCGCGCCAGCGTGGCGGAATCCGGTTTCAAGGCCGGTTGCGCCGTGCCGTCCCGACGGCAACCGGACGCCTCCTGGCTCGGCAATGGTGTGACGCGCGCGCGCTCCATGCGCCGCTCTCCGATGGGAATGTTCATGTTATGTTCTAGTAAACACCCTTGGCCCGAACCGAGTCAATCGGCTTCGCCGTCCGCGCAAAAAGCGTGGAAAATCATAGGCGCCGCCGCCCGTGGCGGAACCTTCCCGAGGGCCCTCGGTTGAAGCATTCAATGCGCCAAGGCGAGGCGGCGATGACACCAGCGCGATCCGACACCTCCGACACCCTCGCCGCCCTGCGCGCGGCGGCCGCGCAATGCCGCGCCTGCCCGTTATGGAAGGACGCGACCCAGACGGTGTTCGGCGAAGGCCCCGCCCCCGCGCCGCTGATGCTGGTGGGCGAGCAGCCGGGCGACAAGGAAGACCTCGCCGGCAAGCCGTTCGTCGGCCCGGCCGGGCAGATGCTCGACCGCGCGCTCAAGGACGCCGGCATCGACCGCAAGACGGTCTACGTCACCAACGCGGTGAAACATTTCAAGTTCGTGCCGCGCGGCAAGATCCGCCTGCACCAAAAACCCAACACCGCCGAGATCAAGGCGTGCCGGCCGTGGTACGCGCGCGAGCGCGCCGCCGTGAGGCCGGTGCTGGTGGTGGCGATGGGGGCGACCGCGGCGCAAGGCGTGCTCGGCAGGATCACGCCGATCAACAAGACACGCGGCCGCCTCATC
>JBDHSX010000063.1:0-19057 GCA_039808365.1 Xanthobacteraceae bacterium
GCGTCCGGCGTGGTCAACGACATCGCCGCCATCGGCCGCGCCATCAAGGCCGCCGGTCACGACGCGCTGTTCATGGTTGACACCGTGGCCTCGCTCGGCTGCATGCCGTTCGAGATGGACGCCTGGGGCGTCGACGTCGCGATGTCCGGCTCGCAGAAGGGTCTGATGACGCCGCCCGGCCTCGCCTTCGTCGCCGCCAACGACCGCGCCCGCGAGCGCCACCGTCACGCCGGCCTGCGCACGCCTTATTGGGACTGGACCGCGCGCGAGGGGCTCGAACACTACCGCAAATATGCCGGCACCGCGCCGGTGCATTTGTTATTTGCGCTGCGCAAGGCGCTCGACATGCTGTTCGCGGAAGGACTCGACGCTTCGTTCACGCGGCATCGCCTGCTGGCGGCGGCGGTGCGTCGCGCGGTTGAAATCTGGACGCGGGGCGACGTGGTGGAATTCAATATCCGCGACGCCGCCGAGCGCTCCGATACGGTCACCACCATCCGCCTCGGTTCCGGCTATGATCCGGCGGCGTTGCAGGCTTATTGCAAGGAGAAATGCGGCGTGGTGCTCGGCACCGGCATCGGAGATCTTGCGGGCAAGGCGTTTCGCATCGCCCATATGGGCCATGTCAACGCCCCGATGATCCTCGGCACGCTCGGCGTGGTGGAGATGGCGCTGCGCGCGCTGCGCATTCCGCACGGCGAGGGCGGCGCCACCGCCGCGATCCAGTCGCTGGCCGACGCCGTCGAACCATGAACAGGCAATCGCATCCAATGAACCAACAGACTGCTCCCATCGCCGACCGGCGGCCGCAAACTTTCACGCTGCACGGCACGACGCTGACCGACGACTACGCCTGGCTGAAGGCGGACAACTGGCAGGAGGTGCTGCACGACCCCGCCGCGCTGCCGGCCGACATCCGCGCCTATCTCGACGCCGAGAACGCCTATACCGAAAGCGTGCTGGGCGTGACCTCCGGCCTGCAACGCCGCCTTGTCAAGGAAATGCGCGGCCGCATCAAGGAGGACGACTCCAGCGTGCCGGCGAAGGACGGGCCGTTCGCTTATTTCCGCAAATATCGCGACGGCGGCCAGCACGCGATCTTCGCCCGCACCCCGCGCGACGGCGGGCCCGAGGAGATCATCCTCGACGGCGATGCGCTGGCGAAAGATACCGATTACTTCAATTTCGGCGACGCCAGCCATTGCTGGGACCACACGCTGGAGGCGTGGAGCGCCGACACCCGCGGCTCGGAGTATTTCACCATCCGGGTGCGCGAATGGGCGAGCGGACGCGACTTGCCGGACGTCATCGAGCAGACCGACGGCGGGGTGGTGTGGTGCAAGGACTCGCGCGCTTTCTTCTACGTCAGGCTCGATGATAACCACCGGCCGATGCAGGTGTTCCTGCACCGGCTCGGCACGCCGCAGGCGGACGACAAACTGGTCTACGAGGAGAAGGACGCCGGCTGGTTCACCCATATCCACGAGAGCGCCAGCGGCCGCTTCGGCGTGATCGCCGGCGGCGACCACGAAACCTCCGAGCAATGGCTGCTCGACCTTGCCGATCCCGACGCCCCGCCGCGGCTGGTCGCGGCCCGCGAGGAGGGCGTGCAATATTCGCTGGCCGATCGCGGCGACGAATTGTTCATCCTCACCAACGCCGACGACGCCATCGACTTCAAGATCGTCACCGCGCCGCTCGACGCGCCGTCGCGCGACAACTGGCGCGATCTGATCGCGCATCGTCCCGGCGTCTACCTGATCGATTTCGAGTTGTACGCGCGGCATCTGGTGCGGCTGGAACGCGCCAATGCGCTGCCGAACATCGTCATCCGCGATCTCACCTCTGGCGACGAGCACGGCATCGCCTTCGATGAGGCCGCCTATTCGCTCGACACCCATGGCGGTTATGAGTTCGACACCACCAACCTGCGGTTCTCCTATTCGTCGATGACGACGCCCTCGGAAGTCTACGACTACGACATGGTCAGCCGCGCGCGCGTGCTGCGCAAGCGGCAGGACGTGCCCTCCGGACACGATCCCGCCAATTACGTCACCACGCGGATCATGGCGCGCGCGCATGACGGCGCGGAGGTGCCGGTGTCGCTGCTGCATCGCAAGGACACCCGGCGCGACGGCACCGCGCCGCTGTTGCTCTACGGCTACGGCTCCTATGGCCACGCCATCCCGGCCTCGTTCTCCACCAATCGGCTGTCGCTGGTCGATCGCGGCTTCGTCTACGCCATCGCCCATATTCGCGGCGGCTCCGACAAGGGTTGGGGCTGGTATCTCGACGGCAAGCGCGAGAAGAAGCCCAACAGCTTCGACGATTTCGCCGCCTGCGCCCGCGCCCTGATCGCGGCGAAATACACATCAGTGAAGCGCATCGTCGGCCATGGCGGCAGCGCCGGCGGCATGTTGATGGGCGCGGTCGCCAACCGCGCCGGCGAGCTGTTCGCCGGGATCGTCGCCGAGGTGCCGTTCGTCGACGTGCTCAACACCATGCGCGACGACACCCTGCCGCTGACTCCGCCGGAATGGCCGGAGTGGGGCAATCCGGTCACCGACGCGGCGGCGTTCCGCTCCATTCTGTCCTACTCGCCCTATGAAAACGTCGCGGCGAAGGATTATCCGGCGATCCTGGCGATGGGCGGGCTCACCGATCCGCGCGTCACCTATTGGGAGCCGGCGAAATGGGTGGCGCGGCTGCGCGCCACCATGCGAGGGGGCGGGCCGGTGCTGCTGCGCACCAACATGGGCGCGGGCCACGGCGGCGCGTCCGGCCGCTTCGACCGGCTCGACGAGGTTGCGGTGGTCTACGCCTTCGCGCTATGGGCGGTCGGAGCAACCGACGCCAGCGCGGCCTGACCGCCGCGACCTTTCTCCAAGCCGCAAGGACCGTCACCTTGGCCAACTCATCCCCGACATCGCCCGCCGTCACGCAGCCGTTCATGGAGGTGCTGCGTGGCCGCCGTCAGGCGGTGCCGCCGCTGTGGATGATGCGGCAGGCGGGGCGTTACCTGCCGGAATATCGCGAGTTGCGCGCCAAGGCCGGCAGTTTCCTCGACCTGTGCTTCACGCCGGACTACGCCGCCGAGGTGACGCTGCAACCGATCCGCCGATTCGCCTTCGACGCCGCCATCATCTTCTCCGATATCCTGGTGATTCCGCACGCGCTCGGCCGTTCGGTCCGCTTCGAGGCCGGCGAGGGGCCGCGGCTCGATCCGCTCGATACCCCGGAGGCGATCGCGCGGATGGCGGCGCAAGCCGACGACGCCAAGCTCGCGCCGGTCTACGCGGCGCTGGCCCAGGTGCGGCGCGACCTCGATCCGGCGATCGCGCTGATCGGATTTTGCGGCGCGCCCTGGACGGTCGCCACTTACATGGTCGCCGGGCGCGGCACGCCGGACCAGGCCCCGGCGCGGCTTCTGGCCTACCGTCATCCCGACGCCTTCGCGCGCCTGATCGACGTGCTGGTCGAGGCGTCGATCGGCTATCTGGTCAAGCAGCTCGCCGCCGGCGCCGACGCCTTGCAGATCTTCGACACCTGGGCCGGCGTGCTGCCGCCGCGCGAATTCGCGCGCTGGTCGGTCGAGCCGACGCGGCGCATCGTCGCGGGCGTCCGCGCGGCGGTGCCGGATGCGCGGATCATCGGCTTTCCGCGCGGCGCGGGGGCGCTGCTGCCGTCCTATGTCGCGCAGACCGGCGTCGACGCCGTCAGCATCGACTGGACCGCCGAGCCGGGCCTGATTCGCGACCGCGTGCAGAATCGTGTCGCGGTGCAGGGCAACCTCGATCCGCTGGCGTTGATCGCCGGCGGCGAGGCCCTCGACCGGGCGGTCGACGATGTCCTGACGAATTACGCCGCCGGCCGGCTGATCTTCAATCTCGGCCACGGCATCACGCCGGAAACCCCGATCGCGCATGTCGAGCGGATGCTGCGGCGGGTGCGCGCGCATCGCGCCTGACGCGCTGGGTTTTCGTCATTGCGAGCGAAGCAAAGCAATCCAGAAAGCTGCAAGGTAAGGACTCTGGATCGCTTCGTCGGCTTCGCCTCCTCGCAATGACGGAAAGGCCCGGGGGACCGTCGCCGAGCCGTCATTGCTATGACGACAAAATGCATCGCGTTCGGCAAAGGCCGTTCCGCGTCCCTGCCATGACGGCTCTGTCGGCGCGGGGATGCCGCCGCCGGGGTCGCGTCTGGGGCTCCATCGGCCGGAATTAAATTCCTGATGCGGCAGTCTTATTAGTCATTGTTCTAATATCGCCGGGGCGTGCTTTCGACCAAAGTGAAATTGACAGAAAGCTCTCGGAACGGCTCCAAGAAGCCAGGGACCACGAAGATCGAGGCGGCCAGGCCGATCCGTGATTTTCGATGGTCTGATTTCGAGCTGACTGCGATCGGCAGACGTCAACAAAGACACTTCGGAGGACGACCAATGGTAAAACGCTCAACGGGCGATATGGATTCCAAGACGGCGGTGTCGCGCCGCACGCTGCTGCAGGCGGGCGCCGGCCTCGTCGGCGGCGCGCTGCTCCCCGGCCTCTCGATGGAGGTTTATGCCGCCGATCATCCGCCGATCGGGACCTACCCCGCCGGTTCGTCGGGTAACACGATCTATATCGGCGCCGCCGTGCCGCGCACCGGCACTTACGCGGTGCAGGGCGAAGACGAGCTCAAGGGCATGCAGCTCGCGGTCAAGCACCTCAACGAAGGCCACGAGCTGGCCAAGAAACTGTCGCCGAAGACCACCAAGGGCGTGCTCGGCAAGGAAGTGAAGCTGGTGGTCGCCGACAGTGCCGCCAAGCCGAACGAAGCGGTGCAGGCGCAGCAGCGGTTCATCACCGAGAACAAGGTGGTGTTGATGACCGGCTCGACCTCGTCGGCCGTCGCGGTCGCGCTCAACAAGCTGGCGCAACGCGAAAAAGTGCTCTACGTCGCGGCCATCTCCGGCTCCAACGACACCACCGGCAAGGATTGCGTGCGCTACGGCTTCCGCCAGTGCTTCTTCGGCCAGACCGCGGCGGCGGCGATCGGCCCGGTGATGGTGAAGGCGTTCGGCAAGAACAAGAAGGCCGCCTACCTGACGCCGGACTACACCTATGGCCATACCGTCACCAAGTCGATGCAGGACTTCCTGGCGACCGCCGGCTGGACCACCGTGACCAACCAGGTCTCGCCGCTCGGCGCGCCGGACTATTCGTCCTACCTGCTCAACGTCGCCAACTCCGGCGCCGACGTGCTGATCAACGTCAACTGGGGTCACGACGCGGTGCTGTCGATCCAGCAGGCCAAACAGTTCGGCATCTTCGACAAGATGAAGCTGGTCGTTCCCTACCAGATTCCGTTCCTGGCCCGCGAGGTCGGCGGCGGCCTGCTCGCCGACGTCTATTGCGCCACCGAATACTGGTGGACGATGGAAGACAAGTATCCGCTGGCCAAGATGTTCAACGACGCCTTTTCCAAGGAATACGGCTACAAGCCGGAATGGGGCGCGGAGAACAGCTACGTCGTCTTCCTGCACTGGGCGCGCATGGTCGAGGAGACCGGCAGCTTCTATCCGCCGGACATCATCAAGACCTGGGAAAAGGGCGAGACGATCCCCTCGCTGGTCGGCGACGTTCACTATCGGCCGCAGGATCACCAGTGCGTCCGCCCGGTCATCATCGTCAAGGGTAAGAAACCCGCCGACATGAAGAACAAGGAAGATTTCTACGACATCGTCGAAATCATTCCGGGCGAGGGCCTGATGCAGAAGCCGGATGCGTTCGGCTGCAAGCTCGGCGACTATACCTGACCCTGCGCGGGCGCATGATCCGCCTGCACCGGATCGTGCGCCCGCGACGTCAGGCTTATCCGACGTTGGACGTTTGATGTCGGGCTTGCCTGACGTCAGGCTTGTTTCGCGGTTTCCACGGCGCGCCGTTCCACCCTCGGGGCAGACCCGAGGGTCTTTTCGCGGGAGCCGCGCTGTTTCCTGTATTCCCTGCCTACTCCCTGCGCGAGGTCGACGGTGATCAACTGGGGCAATTTGATATCGCAAATGTTCAACGGGCTGGTGCTCGGCGCGCTGCTGGCGCTGATCTCATCCGGCCTGACGATCATCTACGGGACGCTCGGCGTCCTCAACCTCGCGCACGGCGCGATGTTCATGCTCGGCGGCTACGCCGGCTATGTCGCCTTCAGTTACACGCAGTCGTTCATCATCGCCATCATCGCCGGCTCGCTGTTCGTGATGGTGGTCGGCATCCTGTTGGAACGCGTCATCATCCGGCATTTCTACGCCCGGCCGGATGAAGATCAGTTGCTGGTGACCTTCGGCATCGGCATCTGCCTGGTCGAACTGGTCCGCCTCGGGTTCGGCAGCCAGTCGCTGACGGTGCCGCCGCCCTCAATCTTCGCCGGGATCACCTCGCTCGGCTTCATGTACTATCCGACCTACCGCCTGGCCCTGGTCGGCATCGTCGCGGTGGCGTTGCTGGCGCTGTTTCTGGTGCTCTATCGCACGCGCCTCGGCATGATTGTCCGCGCCGGCATCGAGGACTCGGTGATGGTCGCGTCCCTCGGCATCAACGTCTATCGCGTCTTCGCGATCGTGTTCGGCATCGGCGCGATGGCCGCGGGCTTCGCCGGCATCGTCAACGCTCCGGTGGTGTCGCTGACGCCCGACATGGGCGAGGCCATTCTGGTGCAGACCTTCGTCGTGGTCGTGATCGGCGGGGTCGGCTCGTTCCCTGGCGCGATCATCGGCGGCCTCATCGCGGGCGAGATCATCAGCATCACCTCAATGATCAACCCAGGCTATGCCTACGTCATGCTGTTCGCGGCGATGACGCTGGTGCTGGTGCTGCGGCCGCACGGTCTGCTCGGCACGCAGAGCCGCGGCTAGAAACGGTTCCATCATGATCAATCAACGTCGCTTTCTCGTCGAGACGCTGACGGCCATCGGCCTGATCCTCGCGCCCCTGATTCTGCCGCATCTCGGTTTCGCGCCGAATACCGTCAACCGCATCCTGGTGTGGGGCCTGTTCGGCATCGGCTTCGACATCCTGTTCGGCTTCACCGGGCTGTTGTCGTTCGGTCAGTCGGCGCTGTACGGCACCGGCGGTTTTGTTGCGGCCTATCTGCTGACGCGGGCGGGCTTCCCGCACGTCGTGACCGCGCTGTTCATCGGCATGATCGCCGCCGCCGTGGTCGGTTATCTGGTCGGCCTGGTCGCGTTGCGCCGCACCGGCATCTATTTCGCGATGATCACGGTGGCCATCGCGGAAGTGTTTTTCTTCGTCGAATTCAATCCGCTGTCGGACTGGACCGGCGGCGAGAACGGCCTGCCGGGCGTGCCGAGCCCCTCGTTCAACCTCGGCTTCACCCAGCTCCATTTCTCCAGCGGCTGGTCGCTCTACGGTTTTCTGGCGTTCTGGTATTTCGTCGGCATCGTCGTCGCGTTGCGCATCATCCGCTCGCCGGTGGGCGCGGTGTTCCGCGCCATCCGCGACAATCCGCTGCGCGCCTCGGCGGTCGGCCACAATATCCACGGCTACAAGCTGACCGCGTTCGTCATCGCCGCCGCCTATGCCGGCTTCGCCGGCGGCCTGCTCGGTATCATGCAGGCGTTCATGCCGCCGGACGCCTTCATGTTCGAGACCTCGGCGGAACTGGTGATGATGACCGCGATCGGCGGCACCGCCACCCTGTTCGGCCCGCTGCTCGGCGCGGCGATCTGGCTGTTCCTGCAGGACTTCCTGCAGGCCGCGCTCGGTCTTGGCGCGGCCTGGAAACTGGTGCTGGGCCTGATCTTCGTGTTGCTGGTCTGCTTCCTGCGGCGCGGCATCATCGGCGGCTTCGTCGATCTCTACGACCTCGCGACCGGCAAGAAGGCCGCGCGGGAAGCCGCCGCCGAGATCGCCGAAGCGGCTGACGCCGCTGGTGCGGTCAGCGCGACGCCGTCGTCCAGCGCCGCCGCGCCAAAACTGGCGCTTCGCGCCCGCGAGGGCGACAGCTATCAGGGTCCGATCCTGCAGGCCACCGGGCTGACCAAGCGCTATGGCGGCCTCGCCGCCAACAGCGACATCAACTTCACGGTCAATCACGGCGAGCTTCGCGGCATCATCGGACCGAACGGCGCCGGCAAGTCGACCTTCTTCAAGATGCTGACCTGCGAGGTGCCGCCGACCTCGGGCAAGATCGTATTCGAGGGCAACGACATCACCGGCAAGAGCGTCACCGACGTCTGTCAGCTCGGCCTGACCAAGAGCTACCAGGTCAACCAGCTGTTCACCCGCCTGACGGTGCGCGAGAACGTGACCATCGCGGTGCTGGCGGCGATCCGCGGCAAGTTCAAGCTGGATATGTTCCGCAGCATCGCCAGCGTGCCGGGCGTCACCGAGCAGGTCGATCAGACGCTGGCGATGGTGAATTTGACCGCACGCGCGGACACGCCGGTTTCGGTGCTCGCCTATGGCGAGAAGCGCCGCCTCGAAATCGGGCTGGCGCTGGCCAATTCGCCGAGTCTCTTGTTGCTCGACGAACCGCTCGCCGGCATGAGCCCGCGCGAGCGCGTCGAAACCGTGAAGCTGCTGCGCTCGATCAGCCAGGGCCGCACCATGATCATCATCGATCATGACATGGACGCGCTGTTCGAACTGGTCGAGAAGGTCACCGTGCTGCAGGAGGGCCGCCTTCTGGTCGAAGGCACGCCGGAAGAAATCAAGGCCAACCCGACCGTGCAGGAAGCCTATCTCGGTGGAGTGCTCGAACAATGAGCTTGCTCGAAGTCAACGGATTGAACTCGTATTACAGCGATTCCCACATCCTGTTCGATGTCGGCCTCAAGGTCGAGAAGAACGAGGTGGTGGCGCTGCTCGGCCGCAACGGCGCCGGCAAGAGCACCACGCTGAAAAGCCTGATGGGCGTCGTCAAGCCGCGCGCCGGCTCGATCACCCTCGACGGCGAGCAGATCGCGGGCAAGCCCAGCCACATCATCGCCCAGCGCGGCATGCAACTGGTTCACGAGGAACGCCGCGTGTTCGGCAGCCTCAATGTCGAGGAGAACCTGGTGCTGGCGGGGCTGACCGCCAAGAACAAGTGGCCGCTGGAGCGCATCTACAAGATGTTCCCGCGCCTGAAGGAGCGGCGCGGCAGCCGCGGCACCGATCTCTCCGGCGGCGAGCAGCAGATGCTGGCGATCGCCCGCGCGCTGATCCGCGACCCCAAGATCATCCTGCTCGACGAGCCGTTCGAGGGGCTCGCGCCGGTGATCGTGCGCGATCTGGTCAATGCCTGCCGTGAACTCGCCGCCGCCGGCCAGACCATCCTGCTGGTCGAGCAGAACCTCGCGGCGACGCTGGCGCTGTCGGACCGGGTTTACATCATCAACAACGGCCACGTCGTTCATGAAGGTCCGGCCAAGGAACTCAAGGCGCAGCCGGAAATCCTGCAACGCTATCTCGGCGTGTAGGCGCGGAGCCTGGAGCGGGTTTCGTTTAAACGGAAACGTCATGCGCGGGCTTGACCCGCGCATCCATCAAAAAAGATGAAAGTCGCTTCAGGAGGATGGATCGCCGCGAAGCGACGCCGTTCTTCGAACGGCTACGCCCGGCAATGACGTTCCATGGAGGCCAGACAGCTTAAAGCAGCGGGCCGGGCCGCTCCGGCAGGACGTGGCCTTGCGCCAGCGCGTCGGCGAAGGCGTGATGGATGTCGCGATGGATCGCCTCGTCCTCGCGCATCGCCATGATCATGTCGCTGAGCAGCGCGCCCGGCGCCAGGTTCCAGTAGATGATCGCGGTGTCGGGCGCCGGGCCGTTGGGGATCGCGCCGGATTCCAGCAATTCGAGATAGTCCGAATAGCCCTTCACCGAACGCTCGGCGAGGTAGCCGGCGAGGCGATGGGCGCAGCGCCCTGAAATCAGCGACAGCAGGAAATAGGCATTGTAGAAAATGCCCTGGCTGATCGCGATCAGCCAGCGCTCGCCCCAGCTCGGGCGCTTGATGGCGACGAAGGCCATCAGATGGGCGCGCTGGTTCTCCGCCTCGTCCATGAAGGCGCGGACCCAGCCGCGGTCGTCGATCAACTGCCGCAGGCATTGCAGGTGGAGAAGGCTCGCCGACACCATGGCCGGCACCGCCGCGATGGTTTCCAGCACCACCACCCGGCCGCCGTAGCGCCGGCTGAAACCGCCGGCCATCGCCATCAACAGCCGTTCGGTCCATGCGGCGAAACGATCCGACAGGGTTTCCGGCTCGTGATGACGCAACAGGTCAGTCTTGTTGACGTTGAGCATCGCAACTCCATTCCTGCCCGCGATCACGATGCCGCACATCGGCGCCGGCATCTTTGCGACTTAGCAAAAAAAACGGCAATATGTCGGCCGGCCGGCTCGCGATTCGACAGGGCGCATCATGCGTCCAAGTCGCGGGCGCGGCTAGAGCATGATTCCGGACAGCGGAAAGCCTCGGAATCATGGTCTGGGATCGTCGGATCGACCGGATCCCTCGGGTCTGACATTCGTCAACGTGCTCGCTGCGATAGAATGCGAATGTCGGAGCCAGGACGCCAGTGGATTTGATAAAAGCAGCGGCATGGCCGAATCTCCCGATATCGATATCCTGGCGCGCGGCGAATTGTTCCGTGGCGTTGCGGTCGAGGTGCTGCGGGAGGTGCAGGCGGTGTCGTTCCGCCGCAAGTTCGCGGCGGGCGAAACCGTGTACCAGCAGGAAGACCCGGTCACGACATTTTATATCATTGTGGTCGGGCGCGTGCGCATCACCCAGACCACGCTGGACGGCCAGCAGGTCATCATCCGCTATCTCGGGCCGGGCGACGTGGTCGGCTATGCGGCGCTGACCGGCGCCGAGACGCATCCCGGCGCGGCGACGGCGGTGGACGACAGCCATCTTCTCGGCATGCCGGCCGTCACGCTGCGGGAGATCATGAGCCGGAACGCGCGGGTCGCGATGAATGCCGTGGCGCTGATGGGCGAGCGCTACCGCGATCTCCAGATCCGGCTGCGCGAACTCGCCACCGAAAAGGTGGAGCGTCGCATCGCCCACACGTTGCTGCGGCTGGCGCAGCAGGCCGGCCGCCGCACCTCGCGCGGCGTCGAGATCGCGTTCCCGCTGTCGCGGCAGGATCTCGCAGAGATGACCGGCACGACGCTGCACACCGTCAGCCGCACGCTCAGCGGCTGGGAAGGGCGGGGCCTGGTCAACAGCGGCCGCCGCCGCGTGGTGATCGCCAGACCCGAGGCGCTCGCCGACGCCGTGGAGGAGGTTTAATCCCCCTTCTTCCGGCGCGCCGTGCACAATAGCGGCCCATAGCTGGCGACGAACAGCAGGAACGCCAGCGTCCAGGCGGCGCCGGCGAGGTTCAGCAGCGGAAGCTGCCCTTCGATCACGAACGGCGCGACGATGCGCAGCACCGCCGCGGTGAGGATGGCGAGGTAGATCGAGGTCGTCGCCGGCCCCGCGGTGAGCGCGTGACCGGTATGGCCGAGGCTGGCGCGGGTCATCACCGCCAGCGTCATCACCCCGACCGCGCCGGCGGTCCAGGCGTGGATCACGGCGGCAAGGGGAAACGCCTCCGGCCACAGCGCATGGCCGGCGGCGAGCGCGAAGCCGAGCGGCACGAAGGCATAACCCAGATGCAGGATCGCCAGCAGCGGTTCGGCCAAGGTGAGGACGCCGCGCCAGCGCACAAGGCGCGCGGTCAGCAGCACCGCGGCCAGCGCCGCCAGCGCGGCGGTGGTGGCGGCTTCCGGCATGACCGCCCATGCCAGCAGCGCCGCCACGGCGGCGCCGATGGCGGCGGCATCGAGCCGGTCGAACGGCGCCGGCAGCTTGTCCGGGTTGCGTTTGACCAGCCAGTTGCGAGTGAAACTCGGCGTCAGCCGCCCGCCGATCAGCGTGATCAGCGCCACCAGCGCGCCGATCGCGCCGCGCAGGCTGAGGTCGAGCATCGCGCCGCTGAGGGCCGCGGCATGGAACGCGGCGTTGGCGACGAACAGCCACGCGACGATCACCAGCACCCGCAGGTTGCGCCAGTTCTTGCCGGCGACGATTTCGCGCCCGGCTACCGCCAGCACCGCGAGCAGAAAGGCGAGGTCGATCGCGGCGGCCACGCCGGCGCCGATCGCCGCCGCCGCGAGCATCGCGACGCGCCCGGCGACCCAGATCAGGATCAGCGCCAGCAGCGGCCCGCCCGTCACCGGCAGCCGCCCGGTCCAGTTCGGGATCGCGGTGAACAGGAAACCGCAGATCACCAGCGCGGTGTAGCCGAAGATCAATTCGTGGGCATGCCAGGCGGTGCCGCCATAGGCCGGCGACAGGCCGAACAGCCCGGCATAGGCCATCAGCCACAGCGGCACCGCGAGCGCCGCCCAGATCGCGGCGAGCAAGAAGCAAATGCGAAAGGCATGGCTGAGGACGGGCGGCGTGGTCATCGGAACTCGCGTCTGAAAGTTGTATGACAGATACATCAATTAACCGATCCGTCCACCTCCGCCTTTGCGGTTCATCAAAGCTGGCGCAGGTCGGCGGCCACGCCCCCCATCGCGATAGGCGGGCGGGGCGGCCGACCAGCGCCAGGCGGACTTCTGCAACCAAATAGGTTCCAAGCCGTTGTCGTCGGCGACGAGAGGGGCTGAGCAGTATGGCGGACGAAATTGCGGCGACGACGGGCATCGCCCACCATGGTGCCGCCCGGCTGCCTTCGGTTGACGTCGAATCCTTCAATATCGAGTTGAAGGATGATGACGGGTTTCTAGGTGACCGCGCCAGCAAAGGCGCGTTTCAACGGATTATCAATGACCTGCGGAAACCGCTCAAAAAGGCGGGGGCCGATCCCCTTGGCAAGAAAGACTCTTCCGACCTGAGCAAATCGGAATTGGATAAGTTGCTTCGGGGCGAAGACGTCAAAGGTGCGGCTATTGTGCATGGCGCCATAGAAGAGTTTGCCCAGGAATTGGCGTATGTCATCCGGCGCTTCTTCAAGACGAAGGCTTGGGAAGACACCGAATGCATCGTCGTAGGAGGAGGCTTTCGACAAAGCAGGGTCGGCGAACTGGCGATTGCACGGACCGAACTATTACTCCGAGCCGAGGGCTTCAAGGTCGAACTGGTGCCCATCCAGTTTCATCCCGACGATGCCGGGCTCGTCGGTTGCCTGCATCTGGCGCCTTCCTGGATTTTCGAAGGGTACGACAGCATATTGGCGGTTGATATCGGGGGAACCAACATCCGCTGCGGCGTCGTCGAGACTGGCTGGAAAAAATCCCAGGACCTTTCCAAAGCCACAGTCTGGAAGTCCGAACTCTGGCGCCATGCTGACGACGAGCCAACGCGGGAGGGCGCCGTCAAACGACTCGTGAAAATGCTGAAGGACCTCGTCGCGGACGCCGAAAAGGAGGGCTTCCGCCTAGCGCCGTTTATCGGCATTTCTTGCCCTGGTGTCATCAAGGAAGACGGTTCGATAGAGAAAGGCGCTCAGAACCTGCCGGGAAATTGGGAATCGAGTAAATTTAACCTCCCTCGTAGCCTCGTGGAGGCGATTCCGGAGATCAGTGGTCACGATACGGCGGTGCTCATGCATAACGATGGCGTGGCTCAGGGATTGAGCGAGGCGCCTTTTATGCAGGACTTTGAGAGGTGGGGGGTCCTTACCATCGGGACCGGGCTCGGCAACGCTCGCTTCACGAACCGCAGGAAGGAAAAGAACGCAAAGAATACAAAGAAGAATAATTAATCATCCGCTCGATTTCGAAGCCCGGAACATCATGGTTACGGTTTTGGGATCGTTCTCAGATGCCACGCTTTCGTCACATTTTGCGCCATTTTAGCCGGCGATTGTGCAGTGCAATAAGTGACGATGGAAGCCGCCGGCCATGAGCAACTTCAACTTCGAGAATGTTCTGAGCGTTCATCACTGGACCGATAACCTGTTCAGTTTCACCACCACGCGCGACCCGTCGTTCCGCTTCCGCAATGGCGAGTTCACCATGATCGGCCTCAAGGTCGGCGAAAAGCCGCTGCTGCGCGCCTACAGCGTGGCGAGCGCCAATTACGAGGAGAACCTTGAATTCTTCTCCATCAAGGTGCCGGACGGGCCGTTGACTTCGCGCTTGCAGCATTTGCGGGAAGGCGACCAGATCATCGTCAGCCGCAAGGCGACCGGGACACTGGTGATCGACAATCTGATCGGCGGCCGCAATCTCTATCTGGTCGGCACCGGCACCGGCCTCGCGCCGTTCCTGAGCGTCATCAAGGACCCGGAGACCTATGAGCGTTTCGAGAAGGTGGTGCTGCTGCACGGCTGTCGTCGGGTCAAGGAACTGGCCTATGGCGAGATGATCACCGAGCAACTGCCGAAGCACGACTTCCTCGGCGAGTATATCCGCGATCAGCTGATCTATTATCCGACCGTGACGCGTGACCCGTTCCGCAACCGCGGCCGCATCACCGACCTGATGACCTCGGGGAAGCTGTTCGAGGACATCGGCCTGCCGGAGATCGATGCCGAGTATGACCGGGTGATGATGTGCGGCAGCCCCGCCTTGCTGGTCGACACCCGCGCGTTGCTGCTCGAACGCGGCTTCGTCGAGGGCAATCACGGCGAGCCCGGCCATTTCGTCGTCGAAAAGGCGTTCGCGGAACGCTGACGGTTGCCGCCGGCTGAGCCGCCGATGAACTATCTTGAATGCCGATCGGGCCTGGGAGCCTGACCGGAAATTCGTTTTGTGGACGGATTTGCGACACGAAATGCGTCGTCCTCGCGCAGGCTGGGACCCAGACGCCGCAGCCGTTCGGCTCAATCATTTGAGGCGAAGTCGTTCGAAATCGCCAATGCCGGGGTTATGGGTCCTCGCCTGCGCGAGGACGACTTCGAGTCAAATTCTAAGGCCCGTCCGGGTGAAAAAATGCCATCCGGCGCCAAGCAGGACTCGCCGCAGCCGGTGGTCTTTGACGGCCGCGACCGGTCGGCCGTAAATGTCGATCCGTCCGCGCGCGTCGCAGCTATGGGCGGCCCAGACCGCATCGAGCTTGCCGTTGGTGGCGGTCTCGCTGAAGAACGCGGATTGCCAGGACATGCCCTTGCCCTCGCGGATGGCCGCCAGACGCGGTTCGTAATTCAGGCCACGCTTGAGGATTTCCGCCCGGGACCGCAACGGCAGGTGCAGAATATCGAGTTCGGCATCGCACATCTGCTGCGGCCCGGTGACGAGGGTATGCTGGCCGCGCCCGATCTTGACGGGGCTTGCCGTCTTGAAGGCGATTTTCTGGATCGAGAAGCACAGGAAGCTAGAGGCGTAACTCGTGATGGTTTTCTCATCGGCGTCCGGAAGGCGCGGCGCGCGATGACTGGCGGCGAGAAGGCCCCAGCAAGACGAGGTGAGACGGGACTTTCGCTGGACGAAATTGACCCATCTGCCATGGACGACAGCTTCGGCCGATGGCGCGAGGATCGACTGGAACGTCGCGGCGGTGGCATCCCAGAACTCATCGGCGTCGAACGGCACGATAATGGGATATCCGGCGGAGATGAGCCGGTTCGCGGCCTCGGACATCAGCGGCGACTGCTCGAAGCGATCGACATGAACCTGCTTCACTGAAACGCGCGGCGTGCGTTGCGCGACGCGTTGCAGCAGCTCGAAAGTGCCGTCGGTCGAGCCGTCGTCGACGAAGGCAAGATGAGCGAAGCCCATGCGCAGGTAGTGACCGCACAGGAACGGAACCAGGTCGACGCTGTCCCGCAGCACGCAGACGCCGGCAACCTTTTGTTCGGGCTTTGGCGGCACGGCCATCATGAATTGTTTTCGCTGATGCCGGATGGCGGTTGGGCGCGGGTCAGCGGCTGCTGGTCTGGCGCGCCGCCGGCGTCTGGTTGCGGCTCATCAGGCTGACCGGCTGGGCGGCGACGTTCTCGGAGACGCGGGGCGCGGCGCGGCTGGTCATCAGGGCGTCGATCCGGCTGCGCTCCTTTTCGAACGCCGCCATCTGCTGGCCTTCGAGCGAACGGCCGCGCGGCAGCCGGATCCGCATCGGATCGACGAAACGACCGTTGACCAGGATTTCATAGTGGACATGCGCGCCGGTGGATTGTCCGGTGGAGCCGACGAAGCCGATCACCTGTCCCTGGCGAACGCGCTTGCCGGGCTCGATGCCCTTGGCGTAGGCCGACATATGGCCGTAGGCGGTCTCGTAGCCGTTGTTGTGCTTGAGCCGGATGTATTTGCCGTAGCCGCCTTCCCAGCCCACCTTCTCGACGATGCCGTTGCCGGAGGCGAAGATCGGCGTGCCGTAGGCGGTGGCCCAGTCAATGCCGGTGTGCATCTTGGTGTAGCCGAGAATCGGATGGCGGCGGGACCCGAACCCGGATCGCATGATGGCGTTGTTGACCGGCTTGCGGACCAGGAACTTCTTCGCGCTCTTGCCGCTGGCGTCGTAGTAATCGACCACGCCGTCGTCGGGGGTCTGGTAGCGGTAGTATTTCTTGGTCTCGCCGCCGACCGTGAGCGAGGCGAACAGCACGTCGTCCTTTTCGATCGCGGGCGTGGTTTCGTCGTCGCTGGCGTAAAACACCTCGAACGAATCGCCGGCCTGGGCGCGGCGCTGGAAATCGACATCGTAGGAGTAGATGCGGATCATATCCTCGATGACCGGCGTCGGCACCTTGTAGCGCAGCGCCGTCTCGTAGATGCTCTGATAGAGCCGCACGCCCCTTCCGTCGTCTTCCTCCTCGTCGTCACTGGCGTCGGCGGCGGCGGTCGTGGTGTTGAAGCTCTGCGCATCCACCGGGACGTAGCGGCCGAGATCCGACAGCGCGACCACGGCTTCGATGGTCGAATCGGCGGCGATGATGACGCGGTAGGGTTGCAGGCGTTTGCCGGGGCCGGCGGCTTCCATCAGGATGCGGAGTTTCTGGCCTTCGTGCAGGCCGCCGTCGCGGCCATACGGCCCCAGCGTGGTGGCGATGGCGCGGGCCTCCTCCGGGGTGGCGCCCTGATCGATCAGCACCGAGGCGACGGTGTCGCCTTTCCGGACGGCGTGGACGCGTTCGCTGGTGGCATTGCCGCCGGTCACCTGGTCCTGGGTTTTCGGCAGCAGCGTGACGTTTTCGGGCACGATCCGGGCTTCGAATCCGGCGTAAGGATCGGCGGCGCGGCTCTCGCTGGCATAAGCCATTTTCATCTCGCCGGGCGTCGCGGCGTCCGGCGCCGCGCTCGCCATGGTGTAGCGGACGCTGCTCTGGTTGCGCCAGCTTGAGGCGTCGCGGACCCGCATCAGCACCTCGTCGATGGCGACGGCGGCGCTGATCTTGGCGCGCGGCAGCACGGTGCCGAGATCGCGGGTCACGAACGAGACCTCGGCGTCGGGCTCGGCGGCGCTCGACGCATCGTCGGCGGTGGTCGGCGTGGTGCCGACGTCGGTGAGCAGGCGCTGGGCGTTGAACGGCGGAATCTTGCTGCTGAGGTCGCTGGTCGACAGCGCCAGGTTGCCGGCGATGCGAATATAGGGCCGCACCCGCATCACCTCGCGGTTGCCGACCTGGGCGGCGGAGGACACGCGAATCACGGTGCGCGCGGTGCTGGTGTCGCTGGGCGGCGGCAGGCGGTCGCTCTTGTGCAGGGCGGCGACGCGGTCATTGGCGCCGAAGGCGCCGCGCAGCGTCGCCTCGACGCGATCGGGGACCTTGGCGAAAGTCATCTCGCCATCCAGCGACGCGAAAACGGCGCCGCCGATCAGGGCCGCGCCGCACAGGCCGGTGAGAATCGTCCCGCTGAACCATTGCACCGAAATCCGGCGGCGGTCGATGACGGCGGCTTCCGAGCCATCGACCGACAGCGGCGGCTCGTGGCCGAGGTCGATGACGGCGGTGCCTCGTCCTTGAACGGCTCCGCGTGGCGTCGTCTGGCTCAATCCGTCGTCCCCCGAAATGGCGTCACTATTGCCGCCGTGTCACCTGCCGTTGCCTCACGGCGATGCCGAATCGAATCGATCCAACACCGCCCGCGTGATTCCTTCCAGTCGTTTAGCGCACCCGTCGCTTGGCGCGGGATCCGGCCGCGTCCTCCGGGATCGCGCCGGCGGCTGAGCCAGTGTCATCCCGGCGCGATGGCGGTTCTCCTTCCCCGAAATCGTCGCCCGCCGAACCGCGGGTCGCGCCGGAATGTCATTTTGCCCCGGCGATCCAGAATTTCTTTCGTCAAAACGTCGCAGGAATGTGGCTCTAGTGCGGCGCGCGATCAAAAACGCCTTGTTCTGTAGGGGTTCCGAACTTTTTTGCACTGCGTGAAGATTTTTAACGAAAGGCGTTGACAAGCCCAAGGGCGCGGGCCTATAACCCGGCCACTGAGCGCGGCGACGCTTTGACCCCCGGGTCAAGGCATCCAGCCGCGCCTTTGAAGTCCCTCACTTCGATGGGTGCAGCAGCAACCGAGAGTTATCGGTTGCCACTCGGCGTCGGATGAAACTTCGAACCTCCTGGTCGCAGGAGAGGAGCTTCGGCTCCGGGCTGTTTGACAAGTGAAGATGAAGAAAGAGAAACGTGGACGGCGGAGTCCTTGCGGGCCTCGATCGGCGAAAGCTTCGGCTTTTGCATATTGAGGCCGGACGAAAGACTTCGGCGGTACACGTTTCAAAGGTTACACCATCGTTGTCAGCGATGTGAATCGCAGACAGCAAGTTAGTTTCGGCTAACAATGGTGGGACCTCGTCAAACGTTGTGATCAGCCGGTTTAAAGTTTCAAGTCCAACTTGAGAGTTTGATCCTGGCTCAGAGCGAACGCTGGCGGCAGGCTTAACACATGCAAGTCGAACGGGCGTAGCAATACGTCAGTGGCAGACGGGTGAGTAACACGTGGGAACGTACCTTTTGGTTCGGAACAACACAGGGAAACTTGTGCTAATACCGGATAAGCCCTTACGGGGAAAGATTTATCGCCGAAAGATCGGCCCGCGTCTGATTAGCTAGTTGGTAGGGTAATGGCCTACCAAGGCGACGATCAGTAGCTGGTCTGAGAGGATGATCAGCCACATTGGGACTGAGACACGGCCCAAACTC
>JBDHSX010000064.1:0-18758 GCA_039808365.1 Xanthobacteraceae bacterium
TGATGATGGCCACCGGCTTCATGGGCTACGTGCTGCCGTGGGGCCAGATGAGCTTCTGGGGCGCCACCGTCATCACCAACCTGTTCTCGGCCATTCCCGTCGTCGGCGAGAGCATCGTGACGCTGTTGTGGGGCGGCTACTCGGTCGGCAATCCGACGCTGAACCGCTTCTTCTCGCTGCACTACCTGCTGCCGTTCGTGATCGCCGGCGTCGTCGTGCTGCACGTCTGGGCGCTGCATGTCGCCGGCCAGAACAATCCGGCCGGCGTCGAGCCCAAGACCGAGAAGGACACCGTGCCGTTCACGCCACACGCGACCATCAAGGACGCGTTCGGCATGGTCTGCTTCCTGATCTTCTTTTCCTGGTTCATCTTCTACATGCCGAACTATCTCGGCGATCCGGAGAACTACATCCAGGCCAACCCCGGCGTGACCCCGGCGCACATCGTGCCCGAATGGTACTACCTGCCGTTCTACGCCATCCTGCGCTCGATCCCGAGCAAGCTCGGCGGCGTCATCGCGATGTTCGGGGCCATCGTCGTGCTGGCCTTCCTGCCGTGGCTCGACACCGCCAAGACCCGCTCGCTGCGCTATCGTCCGCTCGCCAAGCAGTTCTTCTGGATCTTCGTCGTGGTCTGCCTGCTCCTGGGCTGGCTCGGCGGCAAGCCGGCCGAAGGCGTCTACGTCACCGTCAGCCGCATCATGACGTTCTGCTACTTCGCCTATTTCCTGCTGGTGCTGCCGATCCTCAGCCGGATCGAGACCCCGCGCCCGGTGCCGAACTCGATCGCCGACGACGTGCTGGCGAGGTCCGGCAAGAAGAAGGCGGCGGCGTCGGTCGCGGTGGCGCTGTTGGCCGGCGCGGCGCTGCTCACCGGCGGCGTCGATCAGGCCCGCGCGGCGGACCATGGCAACATCCCGCCGTCGCAGTCGTGGTCGTTCGCCGGTCCCTTCGGCAAGTATGATCGCGGCGCGCTGCAACGCGGCTATCAGGTCTACAAGGAAGTCTGCTCGACCTGCCACTCGATGAACCTGCTGCATTTCCGCAACCTCGCCGATCCCGGCGGTCCGGGCTTCACGGCGGCGCAGGCGGCGGCGCTGGCGGCCGGCTACAAGGTGCAGGACGGCCCCAACGACGCCGGCGACATGTTCGAGCGTCCCGGCCGCGTCGCCGACCGCTTCCCGGCGCCGTTCCCCAACGAGAACGCCGCCCGTGCCGCGAACGGCGGCGCGGCGCCGCCGGACCTGTCGCTGATCGCCAAGGCGCGGTCCTACGCCCGCGGCTTCCCGCAGTTCATCTTCGACCTGTTCACCCAGTATCAGGAGCAGGGACCGAACTACGTCAGCGCGCTGTTGCAGGGCTATGTCGAAAACCCGCCGGCCGACTTCACACTGCCCGAGGGTTCGTTCTACAACACCTACTTCCCCGGCCACGCCATCAAGATGCCGAAGCCGCTGTCGGACGATCAGGTGACCTACAGCGACGGCTCGCCGCAGACCGTCGCGCAATATGCCCATGACGTCACGACGTTCCTGATGTGGGCGGCCGAGCCGCACATGGAAGCGCGCAAGCGCCTCGGCATGCAGGTGATGATCTTCCTCGTCATCTTCGCGGGCCTGCTGTACTTCACCAAGAAGAAGGTCTGGGCGAGCGCGCACTGAGCGCGCCGATCGGATCATCGCGCGAATAGAAAAAGCCCCCGCGACGCGGGGGCTTTTTTGTTGCGGTGGTTGACGTTCGTGTCCCGGATGCGATGCCGCGCGCAGGAGATGGCGCGGTGGCATGGTTCTGAGAGCCCGACCGGAATCCGTCTTATGCGCGAATTCGCCGTACGAAAACCGTCATACTCCGCGAAAGCGGAGTATCCAGTACTCTCTGCCGGATCGAATGGGTCCCCCGACCGCCGTAGATTACTGGATCGTCCGCCTTCGCGGACGATGACGCCTCATTTCCTGTCGGACTTCAGGCAACGCCGCCATCCACTCAATCGCGGATTTGCCCGAAAGGGATGGCGCCGCTCGACTTACCGCTTGAACAGTCCCATCACCGCCGCCTTCGCCAGCGTGTTGAAGTGAAGCTGAAAGCCGACCACGGCCGCCGAGGTGTCGGCGGTGGCGGAGATCTCACCCTTCACCGCGTGGACGGTGAAGAAATAGCGATGCGGGTGGTCGCCTTCCGGCGGGCACGGCCCGCCATAACCCGGCGCGCCGAAATCGGTGCGGGTCTGCAGCGCGCCCGCTGGCAATTTGCCGCTTGCCGGGTTGCCGGCGCCGAGCGCCAGTTCGGTGACATTGGCCGGAATGTTCACCACCACCCAATGCCAGAAGCCGCTGCCGGTCGGCGCGTCGGGATCGAAGCAGGTCACGGCGAAGCTCTTGGTGCCCTCCGGCGCGCCGCTCCAGCGCAGATGCGGCGAGGCGTTGCCGCCGGCGCAGCCGAAGCCGAAATCGGCGGACAGGATGTGATCCTTGCCGAGGTAGTCGCCGTCCTTGAAGCTGTCGCTTTCGACCTTGAACGTCATCGTCGTCTCCGTGAGTTGGATGCAAAGGCTGTCTGGATGGCGGGAATCTTAGAGCACGCCGCGCGCGGATGGAAACGGCATTTGATCTGCGATTGACCGGTGGCCACCTCCAGGTTTTTGTTTCGACGCGTTTTCTTCACGCAAACCGGATTCCACTTCGCTTGAAAACGCTATATGCCACGGCGATGACCGCGCGCCTCACCATTTCCAACCTGACCGACCGGCCGGATTTCGCCGCCCGCGTCGCCGACCGGATCTGGCGCGCGTGGTGGCGGCCGCATGGCGTGCCGCTGAGCTATATCGTCGAGCGGCTGAAGGAAAATCTCGCCGGCGGGGCGATCCCGCGCGCGTTCGTCGCCCATGACGGCGAGACCTTCGCCGGCACCGCGTCGGTGATCGCCTCCGATCTCGACGAGCGGCCGCAATATACCCCGTGGGTCGCGGCGGTGTGGGTCGAGCCGGACTACCGTTCGCGCCGCCTCGGCCGGCAGTTGATCGGCCACGCCGCCCGCTACGCGCTCTCGACCGGCGCGCGGCAGGTCTACCTCACCGCGCGGCCGCAGCGCCGCTCGCTCTACGAGGAACTCGGCTGGCGCATCATCGAGGAGGGCGTCGGCGATCTCGATTTCACCGTCCTCGCCTGGGACGCGGCGGCGGAGCGCCCTTGACGCCGGCGCGCCGACGTGGTGATTTCCTGGCCCATGAGCACCGTGTCCCAGAGCCGTCTGTGGTGGCGCACCTCCTGAAGGTGGCCGGTGCGATGTCGTTTTTCAGTCGTCAGGGTCGCCTCGCAGCACGGCGGCCCTTTTTCATGATCCGGCATTCCGTCTGTGTGGCGCTCCTCCGACAAGTTTCGTAAGAGGATGCCATGAACAGAACCGTCTTTCTGCTTCCCGAGCGGGCGAGCTACCGCACCGCCGCGGGTCTCGATGTCTCGCGCCGCGTGACGCATTTCACCGGCGGCGCGGCGCTGGATCGCCTGATCGATCTGCTCGACCGCCGGCGCGGCGTGGTGCTGTCCTCCGGCACCACGGTGCCGGGCCGCTACGAGAGCTTCGACATGGGCTTCGCCGATCCGCCGCTGGTGCTGGAGACGGTCGGCGCGCGCTTCGAAATCCGCGCGCTCAACGCCCGCGGCGAGGTGCTGGTGGCGTTCCTCGGCGCGACTTTGCGCGATCCCGCTTTTGAAATCACCGAGACCTCGGCGATCCGCCTGTCCGGGAATATCCTGCGCGGCGAGGCTCCGGTCGACGAGGACCAGCGCACCCGCCGCGCCAGCGCGATGTCGCTGGTGCGGGCCATCGTCGCCGTCCTCGCCTCGCCGGTCGACCCGCTGCTCGGGCTCTACGGCGCGTTCGCCTACGATCTGGTGTTCCAGATGGAGGATCTGGTGCAGCGCCGCGCCCGCGAGGCCGACCAGCGCGATATCGTGCTGTTCATTCCGGATCGCCTGCTGGCCTACGACCGCGCCACCGGCCGGGGCGTGACGCTCGATTTCGAATTCGCTTTCGAGGGTCGTTCCACCGAGGGCCTGCCCACCGACACCGGCGAAAGCGTCTATGCCACGTCCGGCCGGCAAGGCTTCACCGATCACGCGCCGGGCGAATATCAGGCGACGGTGGAGACCGCGCGCGCCGCCTTCGCGCGCGGCGATCTGTTCGAGGCGGTGCCGGGACAATTGTTCGGTGAACCGTGCGAGCGGACGCCGGCGGAGGTGTTCCAGCGGCTGTGCCGGATCAATCCGTCGCCTTATGGCGGGCTGGTCAATCTCGGCGACGGCGAGTTTCTGGTGTCGGCGTCGCCGGAAATGTTCGTGCGCTCGGACGGCCGCCGCATCGAGACCTGCCCGATCTCCGGCACCATCGCGCGTGGCGCCGACGCCATCGGCGACGCCGAACGAATCCGCGAGTTGCTGAACTCGCAGAAGGACGAGTTCGAGCTCAACATGTGCACCGACGTCGACCGCAACGACAAGGCGCGCATCTGCATGCCGGGAACGATTAAAGTGCTCGCGCGGCGGCAGATCGAGACCTACTCGAAACTGTTTCACACCGTCGATCACGTCGAGGGCATTTTGCGGCCCGGCTTCGACGCGCTCGACGCCTTCCTCACCCACGCCTGGGCGGTGACGGTGACCGGCGCGCCGAAGAAATGGGCGATGCAGTTCGTCGAGGACAATGAGCGCTCGTCGCGGCGCTGGTACGCCGGCGCGTTCGGCGTGGTCGGCTTCGACGGCTCGATCAACACCGGGCTGACCATCCGCACCATCCGCATGAAGGACGGCCTCGCCGAAGTGCGGGTCGGCGCCACCTGCCTGTTCGACAGCGATCCGGCGGCGGAAGATCGCGAGTGCCAGACCAAGGCGGCGGCGCTGTTTCAGGCGCTGCGCGGCGATCCGCCGAAACCGCTCTCGGCGGTGGCGCCGGACGCCACCGGCTCCGGCAAGCGCGTGCTCCTGATCGATCACGACGACAGTTTCGTCCACATGCTGGCGGATTATTTCCGGCAGGTCGGCGCGGAAGTGAGCGTGACGCGCTACAAGCACGCGCAGGCGATGCTGAATGCCGGCCGCTACGATCTTCTGGTGCTGTCGCCGGGGCCGGGACGGCCGGAGGATTTTGGCATCGCCAAGACCATCGACACCGCGCTCGCCAAGAAATTGCCGGTGTTCGGCGTCTGCCTCGGGGTGCAGGCGATCGGCGAATATTTCGGCGGCCGGCTCGGGCAGTTGGCGCAGCCCGCGCACGGCCGGCCGTCGCGGGTCGCGGTGCGCGGCGGCGCCCTGATGCACGGCTTGCCGAACGAGATCACCATCGGCCGCTATCATTCGCTCTATGTCGAGCGCGACAGCGTGCCGGATGTGCTGCGCGTCACCGCCGCCACCGAGGACGGCGTGCCGATGGCGATGGAGCACACGACGTTGCCGGTCGGCGGCGTGCAGTTTCATCCCGAGTCGCTGATGTCGCTCGGCGGCGAGGTCGGCCTGCGCATCGTGGAAAATGCGTTCCGGCTGGGGAAGGGAGCGAATTAATGCCGTCATTGCGAGAAACCAATCCAGCTCTTTCTTCTGGGCCTTCTGGATTGCTTCGCTTCGCTCGCAATGACGGGGTGGGATGGTAGAAACGGAAAGACACCCATGATCCTTGAAGAGGACCTCAAAGCCGCCGTCCGCACCATTGCGGACTATCCGAAGCCGGGCATCCTGTTTCGCGACATCACCACGCTGCTCGGCGACGCGCGGGCGTTCCGCCGCGCGGTCGATCAACTGGTGCACCCATGGGCCGGGTCGAAGATCGACAAGGTCGCCGGTATCGAGGCGCGTGGCTTCATCCTCGGCGGCGCGGTGGCGCATCAGCTCTCGGCCGGCTTCGTCCCGATCCGCAAGAAGGGCAAGCTGCCGCATCAGACCGTGCGGATGGCCTATGCGCTGGAATACGGCACCGACGAAATGGAAATGCACGTCGATGCCATTGCGCCTGGCGAGCGCGTCATCCTGGTCGATGACCTGATCGCCACCGGCGGCACGGCGGAAGGCGCGGTGAAACTGCTGCGCCAGATCGGCGCGGAGGTCTGCGCGGCGTGCTTCATCATCGATCTGCCGGATCTCGGCGGCGCCGACAAGCTGCGCGGCATGGACGTGCCGGTGCGCACCCTGATGCATTTCGAAGGGCACTGAGCGCCGGTTTCGTCGTTTCTGCCGTCATTGCGAGGGGCGTCAGCGACGAAGCAATCCAGTTCTTGCTTCGCGGCCTCCTGGATTGCTTCGCTTCGCTCGCAATGACGGAGGGGGAAGCTTCCTTATCCGCCCTGAAGCAGCAAACTCAGTTCGAGCTCGCGAAAACTGAAATAGGCGTCGCGGATCCACTGGTGCAGCTCGCTTGATCGGTCCGTCTGCCCGCGCAAAAAGCCGGTGAACGAGAACGAGGTGCGGTCGATATAGGTGTTGAGGAACGCCGGCAGCGCCGGCAGCCTCAACTGCCGTCCCCGGCGGTAGATCGCCGGGATCTCGCCGCGCAGCACGTATTCATTGTCGACGGTGATGAGCGCGCGGGGCGGCACCGTGGCTTGCAGCATCGTGTAGCCGCGCGCTGAAACCCGGTCGCTGTCGGCGACGAACAGCACCATGGGCGCGATGCCGCGCCGCGCCGCTTCCTTGAAGAAGCCGATCTCGCCGGTCATGGTGAAGAATTCATCGAAGGCGTGAAAGCCGAGGTCGATCACCTTGGCGGTGCC
The DNA here is from genome assembly GCA_039808365.1 of Xanthobacteraceae bacterium. Taxonomy (GTDB): domain Bacteria; phylum Pseudomonadota; class Alphaproteobacteria; order Rhizobiales; family Xanthobacteraceae; genus 62-47. The sequence continues at coordinate 6,755 of JBDHSX010000064.1, forward strand.
GTCGGGGACGATCAGGCGATCCATCAGCGCCATCTTGCCGAAAGTGTCGTCGATCTCGGCGGTTTCCGTCGTGCGCGGCAGGAAGTCGAGCAGCGACGGCTCCTTGAGGTTGACGTCGAAGCCGATCGCGCCGCCGCGTTGCAGCAGCAGGAATTCGCTGAGCAGCCGCGCGATCAGCGTCTTGCCGACCCGCGGCCGCGGCGAGCAGATGATGTAGGCGGGCGTGCGGCGCATGGCGCTTGCTGGCAACGAATGAGCTTGGTTCCGGGCCGAACGGACTTCGCGCACCGTCATCGCCGGACCTGATCCGGCGATCCCTCATTCTTTGAAGGGAGATGGATGCGCGGGTCAAGCCCGCGCATGACGCCATGCCTCGGAGGAGGCCGCCGGCTACTTTTCGCCGGCCGATTTGGACGCCGGCTTGTCCTTCTCCTTGCCGACGATATCGGTCAGCTTGATGCGGTCGAACTCGCTCCAGACGTTGGCGAGCCAGTGACGAACATAGCCGCGCAGCACGAAGGAATAGTTCGCCGCCTCGTCCTTCGGGCCCTTGTTGGCGACGAATTTGAGGAACGGCACCGAGGCGATCTCGACCTGCTCGAACGCCATTTCGTTGAGCTTGGGAATGGTGAGTTCGGTGGCGTCCCGGATGCGGTGGAAGTAGGAGTTGTAGGTCGCCTGATCCCACTCGAAGAAGCTGGTGTTGTTGATGAAGTTCTTCACCAGGAAATAGCGCGCGCCGTCCATGAAGTTGGCGGTCTCGGCGATCTCATCGAGCGAAGCGATCGAGGGGCCAAGGATGTGGAACACCGCGAAGGTGATCTGGCCGGACTTGGCGGCATCGAGAAAGCCGATGTCGCGCAGCGAGGCCAGCGCCGGCGACAACAGCCCGGCGCGGACGTCGATCACGGTCACCGACGGCGCGGCGGTGTTGAGCGTATCGAAGATCTTCATCTGATCGGCGGTCGACGTCATGTCGACGATCTCGGTGATGTCGGGGTGGAACCGCTTCAGCGTGCCGCGCGGCGATTCGGTGTCGAACGCCCGTGTCGGAACGTTGTTGGCGCTGAAATAATCGAGCACCGTGCGCGAGACGGTGGTCTTTCCGACGCCGCCCTTGTCCGCACCCACGACAATCACTGCTGGTTTCGCCATGACGTTCCTTTATGCGCTGATTTCAGAGGCGGGCGTGAAGACTTGACGCCCATGCCCTGGCGCGAGTCGGCCCCCGCCGTCCCACCTTGCGCCGAGTTTGGCCGTGAAGATGGCAGAAACGAGGGAGATTTCAATCATCGCGGCCAGGGGCCATCGCTAATCCCGCCAAAGTGGGTTAACGGCCGTGGCCGCCGCCGTCATGGTCCGCGCCGGCCCCAGGGACCATTCAACGGACCCGGAAGCGGGTTCGGAAGCGGCGGCGGGCGAGGGGGCCCGTCAGGCGCGTCGCCCCATGGCCCATGGCGCGGCGGTTCGAGGGTGTCGGCGGCGTCGATGTCCTGCGGCAGCGCCAGCGGACCGGGATCGTGGCCGCCGGCGAATTGCACCAGCGCCTTGACGCGGGCGTCGACGGAGGGGTGGGTGGCGAACAGGTCGGCGAATCCCTCGCGCGGATTGTCGACGCACATTTCCATCACCGCCGAGGTCGCGTCCGGCAGTTCGCCGCGGTTTTCGATCTTGCGCAGCGCCGAGATCATCGCGTCGGGATTCTTGGTCAGTTCGACCGAGCCGGCGTCGGCGAGAAATTCGCGCGAGCGCGACAACGCGAAGCGAATCACCTGCGACAGTATCCACGCCAGCGCGATCATCGCCGCCGCGATCGCGACCGCGATGATCGCGCCGCCGCCGCCCTTGCGATCGCCGTTCGAGGACGACGAGCGGCCGACGCGAATGCGGCTGTGGATGAAGACGCGGAACACCAGTTCGCCGAAGAAGCCGACGACGCCGGCGATGATCACCGCGACCACCATCAACTGCACGTCGCCGTTGCGGATATGGGTCAGTTCGTGGCCCAGCACCGCCTCGACCTCGGCGTCGTCGAGATTGTTCAGCAATCCGGTGGTGACGGTGATGGCGTATTGCCGGGGATTGAGCCCGGTGGCGAAGGCGTTCAGCGCCGGGCTGTCCATGACTTTCAGCTTCGGCATCGGAATGCCGCGCGAGATGCAGAGGTTTTCCAACTGATTGTACAGGCGCGGCTGTTCGCGGCGCGTCACGTCATGGCCGCCGGTGATGGCGTCGATCATCTTCTGGTGGAAGAAATAGGCGATCGCGATCCACGCCACGGTGCCGATGGTCGCCACCGGGATCGCCGCAGCCATATCGCGCCACGCGGCCGTGAGGTAGTCGTTGACGGCGCGGCCGTCGTCCACCAGCGCCTCCGCCAGCAGCGCGCCGGCGAACACCATGACGTAGACCAGCACGAACAGCCCGGCGAGCAGCAGCACCGACCGCGTCCGGTTCGAGGCGATGTGCGTATAGAGACCGTAGGCTGCCATGGGCGTGTGCCGGGGGTTGTGCCGCTAGGTGTCGTCATTGCGAGGAGCGTCAGCGACGAAGCAATCCAGTCTTCGCTTTGTGGCCTTCTGGATTGCTTCGCTTCGCTCGCAATGACGACTGTCTGGGAACGACCAGCTCAAAACTTCACCGACGGCGTCTGCTCGACCTGGGTGCGGCTTTCGCCGAGATCGAAGAAGTCCTTCTTGGTGAAGCCGAACGTGCCGGCGAACAGCGCCGCCGGAAGCTGCTGGATGCCGGTGTTGTATTCCTGAACCGCGTTGTTGAAGAAACGGCGGCTGGCGGCGATCTTGTTCTCGATGTCCGACAACTCGGTCTGCAACTGCTGGAAATTGGCGTTGGCCTTGAGATCCGGATAGGCTTCCGACAGCGCGATCAGCCGGCCGAGCGCGCCGCTCAACTGGTTTTCCGCCGCCGACACCTGCGCCGGGCCCTGCGCGGCCAGCGCCGCGTTGCGCGCCTTGACGACGTCGTCCAGCGTGCCGCGCTCGTGCTGGGCGTAGCCCTTCACCGTCTCGACCAGGTTCGGGATCAGGTCGTGGCGCTGCTTGAGCTGCACGTCGATGTCGGCGAACGCCTGATTGACGCGCTGGCTGAGCGCGACCAGCCGGTTGTAGGCGGCAAAGGCCATGAAGGCGAGGACGACGATGACGCCGAGGACGATCAAGCCGGTCGACATGTGGAAACTCCTTGGGAAACTCCTGATGGGGACGACGTGAAGGCGTTCACCGTAAACGAAATTTCTCGCGAACGGCAGGGGCCGCCGGGGCGGGGACGTTGCGGCGGCGCATCTTGGTCGTGAGAGGTGTTAGAAATGTTCAAATTGTCCGCCGGATCTTTCTGTGTGAAGCAGGACCCTGCGAAGGAATGGAGCGGAATCGCGTGCAAATGATCGCGGGCAAGCCGCCATGTGATCCGGCTCCGGACGACGCCGACGAGTCGGCGGTCGCGACGTCGAGATTCGCGCGCGGCGTTTTTCTCGCGCTCGGCATCGGTTTCGTCGTGCTCGGCTTCGTCGGCGCGTTCCTGCCGGTGCTGCCGACCACGCCGTTCCTGATTGTGGCCGCCGGCTGTTTCGCGCGGTCCTCGCCCCGGCTGGAACGGCGGCTGTTGGATCATCCCCGGTTCGGGCCGCTGTTGCGCGACTGGCGGACGCGCGGCGCCATTCCGGTCCGGGCCAAGCTGATGGCGCTGGGCGGCATGGCGTTCGGCTTCCTGCTGTTCTGGTTCGGCGGCCATCCCGGCCCATGGCTGACGACGGCGGTGGCGCTGTTGATCCTGGTCGGGCTGGTCTACGTGTTCTCGCGGCCGTCGTAGGCGGACCGACCATCCTCCTGAACGGGCATCGCGTCGCCCCATCCCAGCCGGCGGACGCCGGCATAGGCGGGTTTGTCGCGGCGGGGGACGCGCGCGATGCCGGCGCCGCCGTCCGGCCGGCACAGCTTGAGCCGGATGTCGGCCTTGGTGAGCAGCGGCGGCGCGAGGATCCGCGCAGGCCGCGGCCCGGCCGCCTCGCGGGTCAGCGCGACATAGCTGAATTTCTCGTCCTCGAACGGCAGCGCCACGCCTTTAACCTGCTTGTGCGCGCGCGAGCGGGCGAGGCGCTGCGCGAAGTGGCACCAGTCGGGCGGAAAGAGCGGGCAGGCGGCTTCATGCGGGCAGGGCGCGATCACATGCGCGCCCTGCGCGATCAGTTGCGCGCGTAGCGCCACGATGCGGGCGAAGCCCGCCGGCGTGCCCGGCTCGACCACCAGCAGCGTGTCGCGCGTCTTGCGCCACAATTCGGTGGCGACAGCCTCGCGCGCGGCCTCGGTCAGTTCGCCGATCATGTAGCTCGCGATCACCAGATCGGCCTCCGGCATCGCCGCGACCCCGGCGCGGGCGTCGGCCCGGTGATAGTCGAGCGCGGCGCCGTGCATCCGGTCGGCGGCCAGCGCCAGCGCCAGCCGGCGCAACGCGGCGTTGGCGTCGAGCAGATCGGCCCGCCGCAGCGACGGACAGGCTTCCAGCGCCGCCCATGTCGCGGTGCCGGGCCCGGCGCCGACGTCGAGCAGGCTTTCGGGGTCGAAGTTTCCGCGCGCGATCGTTAATGCGTTGAGGCAGGCGGCGACAGCGGCGTAGGTCGCCGGCATCCGCGCCAGCGCATAGGCCAGCGCGTCGGCGTCGTCGCGGATCGCGCCGGAATCGCCGCCGTCGCGATAGGTCCGCGAGATCGCCGCCGAGCGGACCGCGATGCTGCCCCGCGACAGGCCGTGCGCTTCATGTTCGATCGCCGCGCGCAACGACGCGGGAAGGTCCGGGGAGATCATGGCGGCGATAGACCTCTCGATGACGAAGCCCATACCGTTGCCACATCGTCATTGCGAGCGAAGCGAAGCCATCCAGAAGGCCACAAGCAAAGGCTGGATTGCTTCGTCGCTTGCGCTCCTCGCGATGACAAATAACGGCGGTTGCGCCGGATCACGCCACGTTCTGGTCGAGGATCTGCACCGCGTGATCGAGATCGACCGACATCAGTTGCGACACGCCGCGCTCCGCCATGGTGACGCCGAACAGCCGGTTCATGCGCGCCATGGTGATCGGGTTGTGGGTGATGACGATGAAGCGGGTCTCGGTCACGCTGGTCATCTCGTTCAGGAGATTGCAGAACCGCTCGACGTTGTGATCGTCGAGCGGCGCGTCGACTTCGTCCAGCACGCAGATCGGCGACGGGTTGGTGAGGAACACCGCGAAGATCAGCGCCAGCGCCGTCAGCGCCTGCTCGCCGCCCGACAAAAGCGACAGCGACTGCGGTTTCTTGCCCGGCGGCTTGGCGATGATCTCCAGCCCGGCTTCCAGCGGATCGTCGCTCTCGATCAGGTGCAGCGAGGCTTCGCCGCCGCCGAACAACTGTCCGAACAGCCGCTTGAAGTGCTCGTTGACGGTCTGGAACGAGGTCAGGAGCCGCTCGCGCGCCTCGCGGTTGAGGCTCTGGATGCCGGTGCGCAACTTCTTGATGGCTTCGACCAGGTCGTCGCGCTCGGTGGCGAGCCCGCTGTGCTGGGCCTCGACCTCGCGCAATTCTTCCTCGGCGCGCAGGTTGACCGCGCCGAGCCGCTCGCGGTCGCGGCGCAGTTTTTCCAGTTCCGCCTCGGTGTCGTCGAGCGGCGGCAGTTCGTCGCCGGGCTTGATCTCGGCGATGCCGGCGAGGCCGCTCGGCGCGATTTCCAGCACGTCGTGAATTTCGCGCTCGACATCCTCAAGCCGCCGCCGTGTCGCCTCCATCCGCTCCTCGGCGCGGGCGGTGGCCTCGCGCGACGCCGACAACGCCTCAAGCGTCAGCCGGGCGACGCGGTCGGTTTCCGCCATCGCGGCCTCGGCCTCGGCCAGCGCGTCGGCGGCGGCGCGGCGGTCGGCCTCGGCATGTTCGACCTCGGTGATGAGGGCGTCGCGCTTCTCGGCGAATAGCGCCGGCGCATCCTCAAGCTCGGCGCGCTCGGCCCTGACCTCGGTGATGCGGGCCTCGATGGTGGCGATCTGCGCGGCGGCACCCTGCCGGCGCGACTGCCACTGGTCGCGCTCGGCGATGATCGCCTGAAGGCGGCGGTCCGCGAGTTCGGCCTCGCGCGCCAAGGCCTGCGCCTCGGCGCGGACCTGCGCCGCGAGGCGGCGGTGGCCTTCGATCTCGCCGCGCACGGCGGCGAGTTGCGCTTCCGCGTCGTGGCTCGGGGCCAGTTCGGCCAGCATGTCCTGCGCGCTGGCATGCGCCGCCTCGACCTCGGCGCGGTCGGCCGCCAGGCGGGTCTGCGCCTCGGTCAGCGCCGATCTGCGCGCGGCGTGGCGGTTGATCTCGCGCTCGGCATTGGCGAGGCGCTCGCGCGCGGCGTCGACCTCGCGACGGGCGGCGCGCAAGGCTTCGCGGCTCGCCGCTTCCTCGGCGGCGGCGGTCTTGAGTTCGGCGTCGGCGGCTTCCAGCGCGCCGCGCTTCATCGCCGCGTCCTCGCGGGCCTGCTCCAGCTCATTCTCGATATCGACCAGCCGGGCGCGCTCGGCGAGGCGGCGGGCGGCGCCGGTCGGCGCATGCGCCGCGGTGATGAAGCCGTCCCAGCGCCAGACGTCGCCTTCCAGCGACACCAGCCGCTGGCCGGTCTTGAGCTGCGTCACCAGTTCCGCGCCGCGCTCCCTGGCGACGACGCCGATCTGCCGGAGGCGGCGCGCCAGTTCCGGCGGCGCCTGCACATGCGCCGACAGCGGCTCGATACCATCCGGCAGCGCCGGATCGCCCTCGATCAGGCCGGTGTCGGTCCAGCGCATCGGTGCGGAGGGATCGACCGGCGCGTCGAGATCGTCGCCGAGCACGGCGCCGATGGCCTTCTCGTACCCCTTGGTGACGGTGACGCCGTCGATGATCGGCGGCCACAGGTTCTTGGTCTCGCCGTTGAGAATTTTCGACAGCGTGCGGGCCTCGGTTTCGAGACGCTGCACCCGCTTGTCGGCCTCGGTGAGCGGCGCGCGGCTCGATTCCAGCGCCTGCCGCGCCACCACATGGGTGGTCTCGGCGGTCTGCACCGTGAACTCGGCCTGGCCCAGCATCTCCTGGGCTGCCTCGACCGCCCCCGCGAGCGCGTCGACGTCGCCGAAGCCGCTGGTCTGGGCGGCGATCCGCTCGACCTCGGCGTCAACGGTGGCGATCTCGTGGTCGAGCCGCGCCAGCCGGTCGCGATGGGTGCGGACGTTGGCCTCGAACTGGGTGCGGCGGGCGGTGAGGTCGGCCAGTGCCGTGGTCAGTTCGGTGAAGGTGCGCTCGGCGGCGGCCAGCGTCGCCTCGGCCTCGGTGACGCGCTCGTCGACGCCGCTGCGCAATTCGACGCGGGCCCTGATTTCTTCCTTGAGCTCGGCGTCCTCGGTGTCGAGCCGGACCAGCGCCGCGTCGGCGTCGAGATTCTGCTGCTGCTCGCGCTCGATGTCGGCGGCGAACTGGGTCAGCCGGCGGTCGAGCTCGACCGCGCGCTCCTTGGCGCGGCTCTCCTCGCGGTCGAGTATCTCGCGCGCGTTGTTGAGGCGTTGCAGCCCGGCGGCGGCGCGGGCTTCCGCCTCGCGCAGCGCCGGCATTTCGGCGGCGCGGATCGCCTGAAGGCGCGCGGCCTCGGCCTGCTGCTGGGTCCGCTCGGCCATTTCGCGGACGCTGAGGTCGTGGGTCCGCGCGGCGTCGTTGACGTCGGCATGAGCCTGCAACCAGCGCAGATGAAACAGCGTCGCCTCGGCCTTGCGCACGCGGGCGGCGACCTCGCGATAGCGGATCGCCTGCCGCGCCTGCTTCTTGAGGCCCTCGACCTGACTCGACAGTTGCCCGATCACGTCCTCGACGCGGGTCAGGTTGGTCTCGGCCGCCTTCAGCCGCAACTCGGCCTCGTGGCGGCGGGCGTGCAGGCCGGCGACGCCGGCGGCGTCCTCCAGCACGCGGCGGCGCTGCTCCGGCTTGGCCTGGATGATCTCGCCGATCTTGCCCTGGTGGACCAGCGCCGGCGACCGCGCGCCGGTGGCGGCGTCGGCGAACAGGATCTGGACGTCGCGGGCGCGCACGTCGCCGCCGTTGATGCGGTAGACGGAGCCGGCGTCACGCTCGATGCGGCGCGAGATTTCGAGGATGTCATGCTCATTGAACGCCGCCGGCGCGGTGTGGTCGGCGTTGTCGATGGTCATCACCACTTCGGCGTGGTTGCGCGCCGGGCGGCCGTTGGTGCCGGCGAAGATCACCGCTTCCATGTCGGTGGCGCGCAGCGACTTGTAGGACGTCTCGCCCATCGCCCAGCGCAGCGCCTCGACCAGATTGGACTTGCCGCAGCCGTTGGGCCCGACCACGCCGGTCAGGCCCGGCTCGATCAGGAAGTCGGTCGGCTCGACGAAGGATTTAAATCCGTGCAGGCGAAGGCGCGTAAGTTTCATGAATGGCATGCCCTATTGGCAAGACGCGAATCAGCCCACCCTCACCGTACCATATGTAGTAGGGCGGCGGGCCCCTGAGTCGCGCATCTCGCGAACGGGGACAATGGCGAGCCATGACCGGCAGGGCAACCGCGCAAACCGGCTTTTCCAATGGCTTTTGCAGGACTTATGCGGAACATCGCGGCGCGGGTATGACCGGTTGGCGCAAGTTCCCGCTGCAAAACGGGTATCCCGGACGCGATGCGGCATTCTCCGCGCCGCTTCGCAGAGGCGGGAGCGTTACGCATGAAGTTTTCGAGGCGGTCCCGGCACTGCGGTGCGCCACGCGGCTACGCCGCGTCCGGGACACGGCCCTCAGGTCTTGAGAATCGCCTTGATCCGTCGCTCGAATTCCTCGAACGAGGTTTCGCCCTTGATCATCTCGCCGTTAATGAAGAACGACGGCGTCGAATTGACGCCGAGTTTCTCGTTGGCGAATTTCTGGTCGGCGGCGATCTTGTCGAGCAGCGCCTGATCCTTCAGGCACTTGTCGACCTCGGCCTCGCTGAGGCCGGCCTGCTTGCCGATCAGCAGCAATTGCTCGCTGGTCTTGCCCATCACCCAGCTCTCCTGCTGCTTGAACAGGGTGTGGATGGCGGCGAAATATTTTTGCGGATCGTCGCCGGCGATGCAGCGCGCCAGCATCGAGCCGGCCGCCGCCTTGATGTCGAGCGGGAATTCGCGGAACACGAAGCGGATCTTGTTGGTGTCGATGTAGGCTTGCTTCAGCTTCGGAAACACCTGCTCGGTGAAGGCGGCGCAGTGCGGGCAGGTCATCGAGGCATATTCGACGATGGTCACGGCGGCGTCCTTCGGTCCCAGCGCCATATCCGGCAGCGACGGCGGCTTGGCGAGGTCGGCGGCGAGCTGGCTCTGCGCCATGGCCGTGCCGATGAAGCGCCAGGGCGACAAGCCGGCGGCGGCGGCAAGGCCGGCCAGCGACAGGGTGGCGGTGAAGGCGCGGCGCGTAATCATCGGGGAGAGGCTCCTTGGTCGGCGTTCGGTGACGCCCGTGGCTGGCGTCTGGCTAGCTTGAAACCACGATCGTGGCAATGGCGTGCCCGGTGACTTGCCGTCGGCGGCGGGGTCGGGGAGTGTCAATTTCGCTTGATGGCCGCGCCGAGCCGCGCCAGCGCCGCCCGCAGGTCGTCGTCCTCGATTCCATCCAGCGTCGCCGCCACCCGCGCCACGCTGGCGGCGTCCGGCGGCTTTGGCGGCCGCCGCGCCGAGGGCTGCGACAGCGGCGCCTGGCGCAGCGCCAGTTTGCCGACCGCGTTCCAGCCGAGGAAGCGGTTGACCCGTTGCAGGATGACGTCGGACATGTGCTGGATCTCCAGCGCCATCGGCCCCTCGACCCGCAGCACCAGCGTTGCGGCGGCCTGCGGCTCGCCCTCGACCGGGCGCGGCCACTGCATTTTCAGCGGTTCGGCATGGGCGGCGATCTCCGGGCCGGCGATCTCGGCCCAGCGCGTCACCAGTTCGCGCGAGGCGAAGCCCTGCCGGGCGAATGCTTCGGCGAACACCCCGCCGAGCAGCGCGGAGAGCGGTTTCGCGGAAATCGGGCCGGGCTTGTGGACGGGCTTGGACATGGCGATAAGCTTTGCGTAGATACGCCGATGACTCTAACAGGCCCGGCTCCAAGGCGAAAGAAAGCGGTCGCGCCGGATCGCTCCGCGCGGCTGCTCGCGTGGTACGACCGCCACCGCCGCCGCCTGCCGTGGCGCGCGCCGCCGGGCGAGGCCGCCGATCCCTATCGCGTCTGGCTATCGGAAATCATGTTGCAGCAGACCACCGTGAAGGCGGTCGGGCCGTATTTCGAGAAATTTCTGGCGCGCTGGCCGACCGTGGAGATGATGGCGCGCGCCTCCCTCGACGATGTGCTGCGGATGTGGGCGGGGCTCGGCTATTATTCGCGGGCGCGCAACCTTCACGCCTGCGCGGTAGCGGTTGCCCGCGACCATGGCGGCGCCTTTCCCGACACCGAACCGGGCTTGCGGGCGCTGCCCGGCATCGGCCCCTATACGGCGGCGGCGATCGCCGCGATCGCCTTCGCGCGCCGCACCATGCCGGTGGACGGCAATATCGAGCGGGTGGTGTCGCGGCTCTTTGCGGTGGAGGAGCCGCTGCCGCAGGCCAAGCCGCGCATCCAGGAACTGGCCGCGACACTGCTGGGGCCTGAGCGCGCCGGAGACAGCGCGCAGGCGCTGATGGACCTTGGCGCGACCATCTGCACGCCGAAGAAGCCGGCCTGCGCGCTGTGCCCGCTGGACGAGGGCTGCGCGGCCCGCGCGCGCGGCGATCAGGAGACGTTCCCGCGCAAGGCGCCGAAGAAAACCGGCGCGCTGCGGCGCGGCGCGGCCTTCGTGGTGACGCGCGGCGATGCGCTATTGGTCCGCACGCGGCCGGCGAAGGGATTGCTCGGCGGCATGACCGAGGTTCCCAATTCGCAATGGCTCGCGGCGCAGGACGACGCCGCCGCGCTCGCCCAGGCGCCCGCGATCGGCGGCGTCAGGCGATGGCATCGCAAGGCCGGTGTCGTCAGCCACGTCTTCACGCATTTTCCGCTGGAACTGGTGGTCTATACGGCGCGCGTCCCGCCGCGCACACGCGCGCCGGACGGGATGCGCTGGGCGCGGATGGCGACGCTGCACGATGAAGCCTTGCCCAACGTCATGCGCAAGGCGATCGCGCACGGATTGGAGAAGGAATCGTAGGTTTTCGTCATTGCGAGCGAAGCGAAGCAATCCAGCTTCTTGCCGTGCTGCCTTCTGAATTGCTTCGCTTCGCTCGCAATGACGGTGACGTTGCCTCACGCCGGCACGATCGGCGGCTTGGCGTTGAGCGCCTCGACCTGGAAGCCGGCGACGCGCTTGTAGTTGGCGGCGATGTCTTCAAGCTCCTGCCGCGACAACACGTCGGTGACGACATCGAAGCCGTTCGGGGCGCGTTCCTCGACCAGTTGCATCACCTGCTCGGGGCCGTTGCGGCGGTTCAGTTCGACCAGCGCGGTGGTGGCGGGCCGCCGCTCGGCCTCGTAGGCGGCAAGCGCCGCCGGGACCTCGCCTTGCGCGAGAATCTCCCGCGTGAGCACCCGCGCGTCGAGGATCGCCTGCGACGCGCCGTTGGAGCCGATCGGGTACATCGGATGGGCGGCGTCGCCGAGCAGGGTGACGCGGCCGAATGTCCAGCGATCGAGCGGGTCGCGGTCCACCAGCGGATATTCGTAGGCGTGCGGGCACTCGCGGATCAGGCCGGGGACGTCGAGCCAGTCGAAATTCCAGCTTTCGAACCAGGGCAGGAACTCGTCGAGCTTGGCGGTGCGGTTATAGTCCTCGCGCCGCCATTGATAGGTCGGCGGCATGTGCCGCTCGGCGACCCAGTTGATGCGATGCTTGCCGCGCGCGTTCGGCTCGCGCGAAATCGGATAGCAGACGAATTTCAGGACTTCATGGCCGGCCATGATCATGGTGCGGCCGGTGAGGAACGCATCGGCCTCGGTGACGCCGCGCCACAGGATGCGGCCGTTCCA
>JBDHSX010000065.1:0-18433 GCA_039808365.1 Xanthobacteraceae bacterium
CTGCCCGGCGGCTAAGGTCTGATTGTTCGAGATTGAAGCGCTCGACCGTCGCCCGTAAATCAGGCGTCATCGCCCGCGAAGGCGCACGATCCAGTAAACGGTATCAGTGCAAGGGAAATTCGTCTTCGGTCCGGAATACTGGATCCCCCCGCTTTCGCGGAGGATGAGTTTTCCATGTTGCTGGTCGAGTGCGTCAACCTGGAAGAACGATGCCTTCAACCGGTCGTGAAGTCATCGCTGATCGCGGCGTAGACATTCATCGCCGGAATGTGGCCCGAGCCTTTCAGTCGGCTCAGGCGCCGGCGCGGCCGAGCAGATGCCCTGCCGCGCGCCAGGCGTGGTGGACGACGCGGTCGATCCGGCGCGCGGCATCGATCCGGGCGAGCGCCTCGGTCGCCGTCAGTTGGCCCGGCGCGACCGCGGCGAGGGTGGCGGCACGGTGGTCGCGCTGCATGGCGTCGAGCGCCTTCGATGCGCCCTCGGCCTCGGCGAGAGCGGCGGCGACCTCAGGCGACATCTCCCATCCGATCGTCTCGGCCTGCGTGGTGAGGGCGGCCTCGGTGGTAATGGATGCGCTGATCGTCCGCGTCGCCCGGATCGCCTGCTGGCACAGCGCGTCCGTGCGCGGATCGAGCGAGGCGTCGGACCGGGGCATCGTCGGATCGCGGTCGCCGAGAATCTCGATCAGCCGCGAGGCGTGATCGAGCGCGTGCAAGGTGCTGGTCATGCGGTGTTGTTCGGCTTCGGTCTCGGGCGGCTCCTGCATCTCCGACAGGAAGTCCCGAACCCGTTCCAGCGTGGCGGCCGCCGTCGCGATGTCCTGCTCGCGCGGGATTCCGTTGGAGGCGGCCGAGGCGGCGGTGGTCCCGAGGACATGCGCCACGACGCGCCGCGCGGTCTCGACGGCGACCACCGGATTGGCGAGCGCGCTCGAATCCAGCGCGCGCTCCAGCGCGGTTTCCTTCGACGGCAGGATCCGCTCGACGACGCGGGCGAACCACGCGGTCGCCGGGAGCAGCACCGCGACGCCGACGACGTTGTAAGCGGTGTGATAGGCGGCCAGCAGCGTCGTTCCGTCGGCGGTCGAGGACAGGCTTTTCATCAGCGCGACGCTTGCCGGGAAAGCGACGATGGCGATCGCCGCCGCGATCAGCTTGAACAGGATGTAAGCGAGGGCGAGGCGCTTGGCCATCATGCTGGCGCCGATGGCGGCCAGCGCCGAACTGGTCGCCGTTCCGATGTTCTGTCCGATGATCAGGGCGGCGCCCTGTTCGAGGCTCACCGCGCCGGCATAGAAGGCCGAGATGGTGACGGCGATCGACGCCGTCGAGGATTGCATCACCGCCGTCATGGCGAGGCCGACGGCGATCAGGATCATGAGGTTGCCCCACCCGGCGGCCATGCCCACCCCCGGCATGCCGATCACCGCCGGAAGGTCGGACGGATGCAGGTTCTCCGCCAGCCCGCCCATGCCTTGCTGAAGCGTGGTCAGCCCGTAGAGCACCAGCGCGAAACCGGCCAGCGCGCTGCCCGCCGCCGCGATTCGTCCGCTGGTCAAAAGCTTGGTCAGGGCGCCGATGAAAATCAGCGGCAGCGCGTAGGTCGACAGCGAGACGCGCACGCCGATCAGCGCCACCAGCCAGGCGGTGCCGGTGGTGCCGACATTGGCGCCGAACACCAGGCCGAGCCCTTGCGGAAACGTCAGCAGCCCGGCGTTGACGAGGCCGATCGTCGTCATCGTCACCGCGCTCGACGACTGCACCAGCAGGGTGACGATCCCGCCCCAGAAAGCACCCGAGAGCGGCGTGGCCGCCGCCTTGCCGAGCACGGTGCGAAGTGACGAACCCGCCAGCGCCTTCAATCCGTCGGTCATGATGGTCATGCCGAGCAGAAACAGCCCGACGCCTCCCATAACGGCAATTGTGGTCGACATGAGCGGTCACTCGCTATGTTGTTTCGGGAGTTTCTCCTGCGCGGCTATCCGCTTTTCGAGATCATGCCTGGGATGCGATGCGCCTGTTCAGGGCCGCGATCAAGGCGCGGCGGTATTAAATATCCGGATCGGCATCGTGATCAATAGACCCGCCGCCATGACAGGCGTCTCGGCCGCCGCCAATGGCGAGGCGGAATCGGAATCGGTCGCGATCTGGCCATGTCGCAGTTGTTCGCCGATCAGACGAACCACATCGGGGCTTGTGGCAAAGAGGTCGTGATTGAGATCGCCTTCGGTGCCGATGGCGCTGAGGTCGAGCACCTGGACGCCGCTCAGACCCGCCAATTGTTGTTGATACTGCTCTTGCGTGAGATCGATGCCGCCGAGGCGCGTCGTGCCGCGCGCGATGAAGCGGGACAGCCGCAAGGCGCGGTCGTTGTGCGAGACGAACAACGTCATATGCGGCCGGCGCGGCCCCATGTCCTCGACCTGCCGCCGGAAGACGCCGATGTCCAGATCGGGCGAGGCAAGGATCAGGTTGGTGATCTTGGGTGGAACGCCGCCGCGTTCGAGCGCGAGTTGGCGGATCGCCTCCATCGCCGGCCAGCTTCCCATCGAGTGGGCCAGGATGATGATCTCGCCGATATTGCGGCTGGCGGCGGCCGTCCTCAGGAGATCGGCGAGATCGGAGCGCGAATATGAAGCGTTGTCGAAATCGCGACGATAGTCGAGCACCTGGCCCCGCGACGGCCAGGAGAACAACACCGGCGCCGCCTCGGCGTCGATGTCATGAGCCAGTTGGGCGAGGCGGAAAACGGCGCGGTCGAACCGGGTGTTGAAGCCGTGGACGAAAACGAAAACGCGCCGTTTGCGGCCGCCGGCAGCGCGAAACCAGCCGGCGAGATTCGTCTTGGCGACCGGCGTGGCGGATGTCACGACGAAATCCGTGGCCGGATTGCCCGGCACCCGCTCCGGAAACTGGATGGTGCCGACCTCCCGCCGTTTGGGAATCGACACGACGATGTTGCGGAACGAGACGCCGTTGCCGCGATCGCCGGTGTAGAGCAGGCCCGTGTCATCCGACGGCGCGCGCGTCGTCGCGGTGAGGATGTCGACCCGGTCGGCCTCGGGACTCGACGCGACCGGCGTGAGCATTCCCGGCATCGACGCGCAACCCGACAGCGCGATCGCCAGCGCCAGGCCGACGACGCGGCCCAGTCCGGCGAAAGAACGGCCCCGCGCCATGTCACCCAGCCCCTTGTCGATCGTCGATCCCATGTCGACCTGCCCCATCCGCGGTGGAGTCGGCGTCCGGCCCACCCGACGCGCCGCGATGAATCCATGCAAAACGGAAAGGGGTTAAAAATGCAATGCCTTCGTCTCGAATTTTCAGGCGGCGGAGCTTCGCGGCGTTTCAACCTCGACGACGCGCGCTCGCTGGTGATTCCGCCCGCCGCAATATTGTTAATGTAGCCTTTGTTGCCTTTCGAGCCCTGCCGGGATATCAACGGCAGAATCGCCTTTTGGAATGCGGCGCGCGAGCGATGCGGGCAGGCGTTGCGGAGACGCCGTTTGCTTCCAAAGGAATTTGAAATTCCGAGAGTCGGAGCGATCACCAGACGCTCTGATGATCCCGATGACGGAAGTTGCATATGAAATACGGTCTGATCCTGCTTGGTTGCCTCGCGACGATGGCGATGACGATCTCAACCGAGAGCTTCGCGCAGTCAACCCGCGCCGGACGCGGGGCGGTCGGTGGCGCCATCGTCGGCGGCGCGATCGGCGGCGGCACGGGCGCGGCGATCGGCGCCGCCACGGGCGCGGCCATCGGGGCGCAGCACCGTCACCCGAACAGTGCGCGCCATCATTATTGGCGCAATGGACAATGCTGGTATCGCGGCCGTGACGGCAGATCGCATCGCGTATCGAATAATCGTTGCCGCTAACAGAGCGGATTTGCGGTTGGCGTCGCGTAACTGATGTCGTAGCCGACCAGCGCGGCTTGCCGGTGAGACGCAATTGGTAAGCCAGGTCGGCGTTCGGAGGCGTTTTGTCCCGGTGTCTTGTGTCGGCGCCGTATATCCCACCGAGTCTTGAGGAGACGGATTGATGTCGAAGACCCTTGTTGCCGCCGGCGCCTGCATGCTCGCGCTCAGCTTTGCCGCTCCCGCTTTTGCGCAGCATCCGCCGACCCGGGTCGGCATGCTCACTTGCGACACCGGCACCCGTGTCGGGCTGGTGCTCGGCTCCCGGCAGCGGATGAACTGTGTTTTCCGCATGAACAAGACCGGACATCACTATCGTTACACCGGCGAGATCACGCGGGTCGGTCTTGACCTCGGCATCACCGGCGGCGGCCGGCTGGCCTGGGCGGTGTTCGCGCCGACGTCGCACGTCGGCGCCGGCGCGCTGCGTGGCACCTATGTCGGGGCCAGCGGCAGCGCGTCGGTGGGTCTCGGACTCGGCGCCAATGTGCTGGTGGGCGGATCGAACCGCACGATCTCGCTCCAGCCGGCGTCGGTCGAGGGGCAGGTCGGCATCAATCTGGCGCTCGGCGTGGCGGGCCTGAGGCTGCGCTGACGGGCAAGCCCGGCGGGCGTCTGAGCGCCGGCCGGCATCGCGGGAGGTGCATCTGTCACTGGTCGCGCGCCATGAGGCCTGCGATATCGTCCGGGGAGCAATGCTCCCTCCGGCGCAGCGGCGGTTCACACTGACGATCGAGCGGCCGCCCGCCAAAGGCCGCTTCCCTGGAGAGAAGCCGCGTTTCAGAGCCCGAGCGGCCCGAACGCGATCCTCGGTTCGGAGATCGTGGTCGCGCGGCGCGTCATCGTGCCGCGACGCCGAACGCCATCGCGTCGGGATGGTCCCGCGCGTTGTCTTCCCGGTGGCGGCGATCGAGAAGTCCGCCATTCGATCCGTTCCCCCGCCGCGGCAACGATGTTTCCCACGATCGTTTCCGGAAGCGGGGATGCCAGCCTCCGCCACGAGCGGTTCACGTCCCACATGCGCGTCCCGAGATTTCCGCAACGCGGGGCGCGCATGTCTCGTCCGTACCACCAGCCAAATGTGTGAAAGCCAGCCATGCGAGCGATCCGAAATCTGCTTTTCATCTGTGGGGCGGCGGTTTGCGCCGCCGCGGCACCGGCGCAAGCCGAACCATTTCACGTCGGCAGCTTGTTGTGCAGCGGCAGCCCGAGGGTCGGCGTCCTGATCGGATCGACGCAGTCGCTGCGCTGCGTGTTTCATTCGCGAAGCTCGTCGCGTCGTTACCTCTATGAGGGCCAGGTGACGCGCGTCGGTCTCGATGTCGGCGTGACCGGAAACAGCGTGCTGTCCTGGGCGGTGTTCGCCAGGAATTCGCGGGTTCGCCATGGCACGCTGCGCGGAAGCTATGTCGGCGGCAGCGTGAATGTTGCGCTCGGCCCCGGGCGCGGCGCCAACGTCCTGGTCGGAGGATCGCGTCGTAGCATCACCTTGCAGCCGATCTCGCTGGAGCGCTCGATCGGGGTCAACCTGGCCGCCACCGTGACGCATCTGACGCTACGCCGGCGCGGGACGCCGCCGAATGATTCGCGGCAGGCCGATTGAGCTGAAACCGGTCTGCCTGTAACCGAATGAGGGCGACAGATGAGCTCCGCAACGCCGGGTAGGAAGCGCCTTGAAGCAGGCCGCGACGTCCAGCTTCTTGTCGCGATCTTCCTCGTTGTCGCGGCGCTTTATCTGGCGCGAACCCTGTTCGAGCCGATCGCGTTCGCGTTGTTCGGAATCGCGCTGGTCTGGCCGATTCAAAAGGCGCTCGAAGCCCGGCTTCCGAAATTTCTCGCGTTGTCTCTCACCATCCTTCTGACGCTGTTCGTCATGTTCGTGCTGACAATGGCCGTGGTCTGGAGCATCAACGATGTGGTCCGTTGGGCGATCATCAACGCCGCCAGCTTTCAGAGCCTTTATGAGCGATGGACGTCGTGGCTGACGGAGCATGGCGTTCACTTCACCGAAGGGCTGGGCCAGTACAATTCACGCGCCTTCATCGGCGTGCTGCGGGCGATCGCGGCGGGCGCGAATACCTTTTCCGGGTTCAGCATCGGCGTTTTTCTCCTGCTGACGTTCAGCCTCACCGAGCTTGACGCTTTCAGGTCGCGGTTGAATGAACTGACCCCCGGGGTCGGGCAGGACGTGTCGCGGACGGCGACGGCGATCGCCGGCAAAATTCGTAAATATATGCTGATCAGGACCGCGGCGAGCTTGGCGACCGGCGTGGCGGTGTTCGCGTTCACGCTGTCGATCGGACTCGATCTCGCGATCGCGTGGGGCGTCATTTCGTTCGTGCTGAACTACATTCCGTATATCGGACCGCTGATCGCGGTGGTTCTGCCGGTGGCGTTCGCAAGCGTGCAGCTCGATTCCTGGCAGACGGTGATATTCCTCTTTGGCGGCCTGTACCTGATCCAGTTCCTGATCGGGAATTACCTGGAGCCGGTCATCGCCGGCCGAAGCCTGTCGATTTCGCCGCTGGTGATGCTGGTCGCCTTCTTCTTCTGGGCGTTTTTATGGGGCATGCCGGGGGCGTTCATCGGCATTCCCGTCACCATCGCGCTGTTGACGATCTGCGAGCAGAATCCGTCATTGAACTGGCTGGCGAAATTGTGTTCAGGGCGGTGAGGCGGCAAGGCACGGGCAGCGAGGTGATGATGAGCGCGTGGCGAGGGGTTATCATGAGATCATCGAAGCGCGGCCGGCGCCTCGGGATGGCGGTCGCGGCGCTGGCGCTGTCGCTCGCCGCGCCCGGCTACGGGCAGGCCGCCGCCTTGACGGCGCATGGCAACGAACCGGGCTGGCGCGTCGAATTGTCGGATACCGCGCTGACGTTTCGCGGGATGGACGGCGAGACCTTCACGATCACGCCGGCGCCGCGCGCGGTGACGGCGAATGGCGTCGAGACCTATGCATCGACGGTCGCGGGCCGGCCGTTCACGCTGACGGTCACCGGGGCGCTTTGCTCCGACACCATGACGGGCATGCCCTTTCCGCGCACCGCGACGGTTGACATCGACGGCCGCAAGCTTGCGGGCTGCGCCGGTGAACCGGCGGCGCTGCTTGACGGCGATTGGCGGATCGAGGAGATCGCCGGCGCGGCCATCGTCGCCGATTCCGCGCCGGCGCTGTCGTTCGATTCGAAACGCAGCGTCAGCGGCAACGCGTCCTGCAACAGGTTCTTCGGTCAATTCGCCCTCACCGGAGAGGGGCTGCGAATCTCCGACATCGGCATGTCGATGATGATGTGCGAAGATCCGATCTTCAAACAGGAGCGCGCGCTGCTGACGGCGTTCGAGTCGGTTCGCGGTTTCCGGATCGGCCCGGCCGGGCAATTGCTGCTGATCGGCGACAACGGCGGAACGCTGGTGCGGGCGCGAAGGTAGAGAAGCGCCGCATCGCCCGCCGTTACCGGCGCGATCAATCGCCGGGCCCGACCAACAACTTTATAGCCGCCGGCATGGTCAGGGTGCGATCGAAAGCGCCGTTGTCGAGGAAGCGGATGATCTGCGCGATCACCAGCGGGTTGTACGTCATGTAGGTGTGGGTGGTGTGCAGCACGATATGGTCGGCCGCCCCTTCCAGTCTGGTCGATTCAACCGTCACCTTGCCATCGTTCGGTCCGGTCAGGATCGAGTTGAACACCGGATTGATCGAGATGTCGCCGGCGATGATGCCGACGGGGTAGTCCGGCAGCGGCAGCAATTTGGGTATCGCCGTCGCACCGGTGCCAAGTTCGCGCCCGGCGGGGCCGTTGATCCATCCGAACGGCGCCAGGTCGCCGAACACATCGACGATTTCCGAACCGCCGTTCGGCGGGCCGAGCATCACCACCTTGCCAAGCCGCGCCGGGCGATGCTCCGCCAGCCATTTCCGGACCAGAATTCCGCCCAGCGAATGGGTGACGAAATTCACTTGCCGCGTGCCGCAATCCTGGACAGCGCGACCGACATAGTCGGTGAGAGCGGCGATGCCCGCCGTCGTCGACGGATATTCGCCATTGACGACCGTGTAGCCGCGCTTTTTCAGAACGCTCTCCACCAGCCGGAACGAGCCGCTGCCGCGCGCCAGACCATGCAGCAAAACGACGCATCGGGCGCTCATCTCCGGCCGGTCCTCCGTCCGCACCGAATCGGCGGCTGCGGGGGTCATGTGCAGAACGCCAGAAACGCAAAGGATCGCGCCCACGAGCGTCCGGAGAGGGACGCGGAGCCCGCGGGCCCGAAACCGTGGTTTTTGACGATGTCGACAGTCCAACATTACATATTCTTCCAGGTCGCCAAGCCGGCGAAATAGTAAGAGCGCTCCCGCCGCCGGGATGGTAATGGAAAGCGCCCCGAGCGGCATCGGGGCGCTTCGCATCGACCCGGGATAGCCCGGCACCTGGGTTACAAGGTCGAACGGGGAAACTGAATACGATATGATCGAGCCCGATGTCCCGGATCTGGCGGTCATTTGGAGAAAATGGAATGCATAAAATCGTACTCGCCGCCGCCATGTGCGGTTTGTTGGCCGCGGGTTGCACCACCACCGAACAGCATGTGGCCGGCTCGACGGCGGTGGGCGCCGGCACCGGCGCGCTCATCGGCGGTCTGGCGGGCGGCGGCCGTGGCGCGCTGGTCGGCGCGGCCGTGGGCGCCGGCACCGGTGCGGTGGTCGGCTCGGCCACCGCGCCGCGCGAGTGCTGGGCGCGCGACCGCTGGGGCAATGACGTCAGGGTTCGTTGCTGACCGCGCTTGTGGCGGCGCGGCGATCTTGCGCGCGCCGCCGTGAACCGAGGTGGCCCGCCGCGACGGCACGTCGATGCCGCGACCGGGCCGCTCGTTCCCGCGTCGATTCCCGCTTTTGGCGCATGTGGCGCGGAATGACTGGCGTCTGGGGTCCGTGGATGCCACCAGCGAAGGCGTGACATGACAGTACGAGCGATTGCCGCGCCGGTCTGGATTCTCGCCATCATCGCGCTGGTCTGGGCCCTGAAGGCGGCGGACACGATCGTCGCGCCGATCGCCTGCGCGTTCTTCATCATCGCGCTGGCCTGGCCGTTACAACGCAATTTGCAACGCTGGCTTCCCAAGCTGATCGCCCTGGCGCTTGTCGTGTGCCTGATCGTGCTCACGTTCTTCGCCTTTGTCTCGGTCACGAGTTGGAGCCTGGGACGCATTATCGCGGCGTCGACCATGGACGCCACGCGATTCCAGACGCTGTACAATCAGTTCTCCGAATGGCTCGCCGGGTACGGCATCGCGATCGGCGGCGTGCTGGCCGACTATTTCAATGCGTCATCGATCCTGCGCCTCGCGCGGGCCGCGACCCAGCGCCTCAACACCATGTTTTCGTTCTGGATCGTCGTGGTCATCTACGTGCTGCTGGGCTTGCTGGACATCGAGGCGATCGCGCGAAACGCGCGGGTGGCGTTGAGCCCTCAGGGCGCGAAAGTCCTGATCGACGGCACCGCGGCGACGGCCGCCAAGTTCCGTCGCTACATGCTGGTCCGCACCGTGATGAGCCTCGCGACCGGCTTGATGGTGTGGGTGCTCGCATCCGCCACCGGGCTGCGGTTCGCGGCGGAATGGGGCGTGATGGCTTTCGCGCTGAACTACATCCCGTTCATGGGGCCTTTCGTCGCGACCTTCCTGCCGACATTGTATGCGCTGGCGCAATTCGAATCGCCGCACGCGGCGCTGGCGATTTTCGCCGGTCTCAATCTGATCCAGTTCATCATCGGCAGCTATATCGAGCCGCGCGTCGCGGGCTATGCGCTGGCGATCACGCCGTTCGTGGTGTTGTTCTCGGTGTTCTTCTGGGTGTTCGTCTGGGGCCTGTTCGGCGCCTTCATCGGCGTGCCGATCACCATCGCGCTGGTGACCTATTGCGCGCAATCGCCGTCCACGGTCTGGATCACCCGGTTGCTGGGCGCGCCCGGCGACCCGCCGGCGGCCACCGCCGAATAGCCGTTATCCGCGCGCCGTGCCTTCGCTCATCGCCCGCTGCGCTTGATGAGATACGCCTTGAGCTTTGCGATCCGCTCCGGAGTCCAGCCCGGCGGATCGGTGACGGCAAGCCATGCTTCGAGATAGTGTTCCGGCGCATACACGTGGCCGTATCCCATCGGCGTCGTGTTCGCGAGCATCATGTCGAGGGCGAGTTGCAGCATCGTCACCACCGGAAACCACTGTAATTGCGGCGTGACGTCCGGTCCGCGCGGCGCGTTCAGCCAGTCCGGGCGGCGGTAGGCGTATCGTTCGTTGAAGAAGGTGATGGCGTCGCTGGCGTATTGCACATAGACGATCCGCAGCGGTCCCCAAGGCGTGTCGGCCGGGACGTTGATGCCGTCCTGATTCATGAAGCGGACCAGCGCTCCGTCGCGAAAGCGCGGCAGCCAGGCCGGGGATCCGGGATTCCGGTTCGCCGTCATCTTCTTCCAGATGAAGCTGTCGAACGGCGGGCCGCTCCAGACCGCCCCCTGGATCGGGTCGGCGAGAATCTCGAAAAGGTTGGCCGAGCGTTCCGAATTCATCGCGCCGAGACTGAGCCCGTTCAGATACAGTTTGGGGCGATGGTCCTTCGGCAGCGCCGTCCAGTGCTTGTAGACGGCCGAGAACAGGGCTTGCGCCGTCTCGGCGCCGTAGCCGGGTTCGATCAGCAGGGACAGCGGACTGGTCAGATAGGAGTATTGCATGGCGACGCTGGCGACGTCGCCGTTGTGGAGATATTCCAGCGTATCGATCGAGGCCGCGTCGACCCAGCCGGTGCCGGTGGGCGTGATGACGACCAACGTCGAGCGATCGAATCCGCCGACCCTGATGAGTTCGGCGAGCGCCAGCTCCGCGCGCTCCTCGGCGGTGCCGCGGGCGCTGAGCCCGACATAGACCCGGATCGGATCGAGTGCGGGCTTTTGCGAAAAAGCCTCGATGTCGCGCGCCGTCGGACCGGTAGCGATATATCGGCGGCCCATGCGGCCGAGTTCGTTCCAGGCGATCAGCGAGGCGGCGCTGCCGGTCCGGGCGGGCGCGGTGGGGCGCCGCTGGTTCGGCTCGATCCGGGCGTCGATCGCGGCGAACGAGATATCGATCTGATGCAACGCAAATCGCGCCAGCACGCCGCTGGCGATCCCCCAGAACAGCGCGATGCCGACGGCGATGCCGATCACCCGCGCCACGCGTGGCGGCATGAATCGATCGGCGACCTTGGACGCGTAAAGCACCGCCGCCAGGAACAGGCGCGCGAGCAGCATCAACGCGAGAAAGGCGACGATGGCGATGAGACATATTTCGACCGGGCGAATACTCGTGACAGGTTCAAGACCCATCAGGCCGCGGATCGAATTCTGCCAGGCGCTGGCCTGCCACAGGAACCAGATGGCGACACCGGCGCACAGCACGGTGGCGACGATCTTGATAATTCCCAGATTGCGATGAGGCAGTTCGGGCAGCCCCATATATTGCCACAGCCAGCGCCACGCGACGCCGATGCCATAGCCGGCCGCGAAGCTGGCGCCGGACAGCGCGCCCTGCAAGACGAACGTCCGGGGGATCAGCGTCGGGGTGAGCGAAGCGGCGAAAAAGATGGTGCCGAGCACCAAGCCACCCCCGGAAAGCGACCGCAAGAACCGCTGCAACATGTCAATTCGCTTCCTTGAAATCGAAATCTGAACAGCAGAACGCCTCGGCCGCCGCTATCCAGCACGCGCACGAGAGAACCCCCGGCGCAGCCTCGGCCGCGAGTGCCCGGCGCATCAGCGTGGACCGCCCGGCAGCCCGACGCGGATTCGCTGCGAAAAATCGGGCGCGTCATCGGCGGCCATCGCCGCCTCGTTGATCCGCGAGCGTCGCCGCAATTCATCGAACGGCAGGTCGGAGGCCATCCGGCCAGAGGCATAAAGATAGACGTCGATCAGGCCGTTGAGCAGGTGACGGAAGCTGAAGCGACCGGACCGGCCGGCGGCATTGGCGTGGCGGACGATGTTGATCGTGCAATTGTTGGTCAGCAGATTGTAGAACTCGGGCCGCTCCGCCAGTTGGTTGACGCGTCCGAGATAGACCAGGAACAGCCGCCGCGCGTCCTCCGGCGAGGTATTGAGGTGATAGAGATAGACCGGCTCGCCGCGAAAATTGGTGCGCTGGCGGACGATATCGCGCTCGTCGCCGACGACGTAGATCAGCTCGAATTGCTTGAACAGCGAGGGAATGGGCGAGAATTGCCGGCCGACCTCCGGACGCGCCTCGATGGAGATGCTGACGGGCGGCGCGTTATCGAAGATAAAACTCACGAAGGTGTGGCCGACCGGCCCTTCCGTGAAGAAGGAAATGTAAAAATCGAGGCCGGTCAGGTGCGAGAGCTGGACTTCGCGTTCCTCGTGACGGATGGTGAAATCGGTCAGGCTGCGGTAGTCGAAGTTTCGAAAGCCGCTCAGGCGCACGCGGTCGCCCTCGATCGTCGCGCGCGGCATCACCGCCACGTCGGGGCGCCAGTTGCGGTTATCGCGCGGGCTGATCGAGATCCACCACGCGACCACGCATAAAAACAGCACGGCCGCGAAGGCGGTCATGTGGCGGCGTTGCGAATACCACAGGGCCCACACCATCACGACCGCGAAGATCGCGGCCAGCGCGATGCGCGCCGTGGCCCAGGGAAGATTGGAATAATAGATCGCCAGCGTGCCCCACAATACGGCGAGCGCCCGGCATACGAACCACAGTCCCTTGAGCAGGGCGCTCACGCATTTGGACAGAAACCGGCCCATCGCACCTCAGCTCGCATTTGCTGCTTGCATGCCCGCGATTCCGTCCGCTGGCGCGGATAAGGCAGGCTGACGACATGAATACCTGTTCGGCGTGCTTGTTCGGCCGATTTCGGCAGTGTAACCTGCCGGTCTTCTTTCCCGCAAGTTACCGTTTCCCATGCGGAGCAGCCTGCTTGCCGGCGCACCGCCGCGTGCGGCACACCACAAGGTCCAATCGTCAGGTGAGTATCAGCAGCTATATCCGGGGCCGGCCGATTCCGTTTCTGTACGGCGCGATGATTTTTTCGCTGGTCGCGCTGCTGCCGCTTCCGCCGTTGTTGCAGGACCAGCACTATCATCAGTTCGCGGACCAGCGCGAATTGTTCGGAATCCCGAATTTCTGGAACGTCGTCTCGAATCTGCCCTTCATCGCGGTCGGCTTGGCGGGCCTGCGACGATTCCACCATGATCCGACCACCGTGGTGCTGTTTGCCGGGCTGTTTCTGACCGGCCTGGGGTCATCCTACTATCATCTTGCTCCGAGCGACGGCACGCTGTTCTGGGACCGGTTGCCGATGACGCTGTGTTTCGCCGCGATCCTCGCGGCGGTGGTGGAGGAGCGGGTCGACGCGCGGGCAGGGTCGATGTTGCTGGTGCCGATGCTGGTGATCGGGATCTTCAGTCTCCTGCTGTGGCGCTGGACCGACGATTTGCGGCTTTACGCCTGGGCGCAGTTTTTCCCCCTGTCGGTGCTGATCACGATCCTTTCGTTTTTTCCGCCGAAATATACCGGGTCGCGCTACTGGATCGCCGCCGCGGCGTTTTACGTGCTGGCCAAGGTGTTCGAATATTTCGACGAGGCGATTTTTTCGTTCGGCGGCATTATCAGCGGCCACACGCTGAAGCATCTCGCGGCGGCGACGGCGGGTTTCGCCGTGCTCAGGCTTTTCGAGATGCGGCGACCGATCGCGCCGATGACGAAGGTGTTGACCGGGGCGTAGCCGAGGACGGATATCGGCGGGCGAGGGTGTCGCGGCGAGGCCAATTGCTTCGAAATGTAATGTGCTGATATCGTGACGACGGTTTCGCGCATCCTGCAATTGTCGTAAGGAAGGATCGGTTCGATGGCGCATTCGAGGGCGTGGTTTGCAAGTTGTCTTATGGCCTCGGCGGTCGCAGCCTTTGTTGCGGGCATGACAAGCCTGTCCGCGCCGGCCGAGGCACGGCGGGGGGAGGGGGCGTGGTGCAGCAGGACCAGGAGCGGCGGCGTCCGTTGTGACTTTGCCACCCACCAGCAATGCCGCGCCGCCATCACGGGGAGACACGGCGAGTGTTTCAAGAGGCGAAGGTAGCGCGCCAGTTCATCTCGGCCGGCCGCGACTGTGAGCGAACAGGATAGCGCGATGCTTGACGATCAGTCCGATATGCCGTCCCCGCCCGCCGACGATCCGGACGCAAGCCGAGCCAATTTCATTCGCAAGCAGGTGCCTTTCCTCGCCATTCTCGCGCTCGCGATCGGTGGGGTGGCCTATACCAATTTCTCCCAGCGGCCGCTGGTCGGATTTTGGGAATTTCTGGCGATCCTGATGGGCCTGCTCTGCGTCATGACACGATGGCCGGAGGACAAGGACGGGCGCATTCGTCTGATGTGGACGCAGGCGCTGCATTGGCTGGCCGTTCTGGTGACCATGAACGTCATGCTGCTGCCGGGCGTTCAGCAATTGCTGCCGACGCTCGGCATCAGTCTCATCCTGCTGATGTTGCTGGCGCTCGGCACGTTTCTCGCCGGCGTCAGTCTGCTGTCGTTGCAGCTTGGTTTTCTCGGCGTCGCCCTGGTGCTGGCCGTCCCGGCGATCGCCTGGCTCAAGCAGTCCGCGCTGTTCCTGATCCTTGTGGCGGTGTTCGTGATCGGCGTGGGAATGGCGTTCTGGTCGTATCGCAGCGATGCGCGCTCAAGGCGCTCGGAGTTGATCCGGTGATGGACCGGCAGGCGCATCCGCCGCGTCGATGACGGCGCGATCGCCGAACCAGGTAAGGAAAAGATCATGTCGAACTACGATCCCAACGCGGTCCGGTCCGGTTTTCAGCAAGGCGCGGCGGCCGCGATCGACGTCAACCTGCGCAACTATATGCTGAGCGTGTATAATTACATGGCTCTCGGCGTCGGGCTGACGGGCGTTGCCGCCTTTTTCACCTATCGGCTGACCGG
This sequence comes from Xanthobacteraceae bacterium, assembly GCA_039808365.1. GTDB lineage: Bacteria > Pseudomonadota > Alphaproteobacteria > Rhizobiales > Xanthobacteraceae > 62-47. The sequence continues at coordinate 14,896 of JBDHSX010000065.1, forward strand.
GCCGGCGCTGCTTCAGAGCCCGCTGATGTGGGTGTTCGTGCTGGCTCCGCTGGGGCTCGTGTTCTTTATCAGCGCCAAGATCAACACGCTGTCGGTGCAGACCGCCCGCCTGTTGTTTTTCGTCTACGCGGCGCTGGTCGGAATTTCATTGTCGACCATCTTCCACGTCTACACCCAGTCCTCGATCACGCGGGTGTTCTTTTTCTCGGCGGCCGCGTTCGGGGCGCTCAGCCTCTGGGGCTACACCACGCAGCGCAATTTGTCCGGCCTCGGCACATTCCTGTTCATGGGTCTGATCGGCATCATTCTCGCGAGCCTGGTCAATTTGTTTCTGAGGTCGAGCGGGCTGGACTGGCTCGTCTCCGTTGTCGGCGTCGGGGTGTTCGCGGGCCTCACGGCCTATGATACCCAGCGCATCAGGAACATGTTCGACAGCCGCGACGACGCCACGGCGACGGGACGCAAGGCGGTGATCGGCGCGCTGTCGCTCTACCTCAACTTCATCAACCTTTTCATGATGCTGCTTCGCCTGATGGGCGGTCGGCGTTAACCGGATCCCGCTTCGGCTCCGATACGTCGCGAGCGCGATCGATCGAACGCCACCGGCAAACGTCGTAAAATAGTCGTAAACGATCGTCTCTGCTCAAGCGAAAGCAAGTCAAAACGATTGCCATTGATCGACGGGCGCTCCATGATCCAGATCAATGTCGGTACGCGACGTCATGACAGGTTTCGGCGAGCATCGTCACGCGCCGCGTGGCGGATAATACGATGAATAATTATAACAAAGGCCGAGCATGGATGCGCGCCGTTGCAGAGGGAGGAATATGAAGTTGCCATTAACGGCCTTGACTTGACGCAACGCTCGGGTCGCATTGGTCGACAGCTCGCTCATCTACCCACGCCGTCGCCATTCATGACTTAGCCACTCACAACTGCGCCATTCGCGCAAATCGCTCCTCCACTCACGCAATCCATGAGGTCCTTCGATGTCAGATCTGATCGCGATCGTTTATCCGTCCGAGGCGAAAGCCGAGGAAGTCCGTCAGCGGCTTTTCAAGCTGCAAAAGGAATATCTGATCAAGCTCGGCGACGCGGTGATCGCCGTCAAAAGCGAGGACGGCCACATCAAGCTGAACCAGCTTGTCAACACCACGGCGGTGGGGGCGGCCTCGGGCAGCTTCTGGGGGCTTCTGGTCGGGGTGCTGTTCATGAACCCGCTGATCGGCGTGGCGGTCGGCGCCGCCTCCGGCGCCATCGGCGGCGCGCTGTCGGATTTTGGCATCAATGACGCCTTCATGAAGGACCTGTCCGCGAGTATCTCGCCCGGCAGCGCGGTTCTGTTCGTGCTGATCCAGTCGATGACGGCCGACAAGGTGCTGAAGGAAATTCAGGATGCCGGCGGCGTCGTGCTGAAGACCTCGCTGGATGAGTCCAAGGAGCAGGTGCTTCGCGACGCCCTCGCCAAGGCCTCAACCACGCCGCCCGCGCCACCTGCGCCGCCCGCGGCCTGAGGCTTCGACGTTTCCGCGAGACATTTGTCTTTGGACCAGAATATTTGGATCGCCCATGGCAAGAAAAATCAGAGTGACCCAGAGCAGGTTTTCGCGGATTGCCGTCGCCGCGGTGTTGAGTTGGACAACCGCCTATCCGGCAATGTCCCAAACCGCGCCCGCAGCGGATCCGGCGCAGCAAACGCCGCCGCCGGACCCTGCCCAGCAGCCGCAGCCGCCGGCTCCCGCGCAGCAAACCTCGCCGGCGCCGGACAGCGTGCCGGCGGCGCCACCGCCGGTGGGACAGGCGCCCATGCAGGCTCCGGCGGACCAGCAGCCGCAGGGCTATTCGCTCAGCGATCTTGAATATCTGCTGGGCCCGATCGCGCTCTACCCGGACCCCGTGCTCGCGCTGATCCTGCCGGCCAGCGCGTTCCCGGACCAGATCGTCGACGCGGCGCATTGGATCGCCGACCATCCGGACGCCGTGCGGCGGAGCGATTTCGCGGATGTGGATACCAAGCCGTGGGATTCGTCGGTGCAGGCGCTCACGCGCTTCCCGGACGTCATCGAGATGCTGGCGGAGCATCGGGAATGGACCGAGTCCCTTGGATGGGCGGCGGCCGTACAGCCGCAGGACGTGTCGAACGTCATCCAGATGCTGCGCGCCAAGGCCGCCGATTCCGGCAATTTGCAGTCGACACCGCAACAGGTGGTGACCCGCCGCGAGGAAAGCGGATCGCAGGTCATCTATATCGCGCCGGCGGATCCCGAGAGAATCTATGTGCCGGTGTACGATCCCTCGCTGGTCTTCACCGGCGCGCTGACGAGCGCGCTGGTGTTCGGCAGTGCCGTGGCGGTCGGCTCGGCCTGGAACCATCGCTGGGGCTGGAATAACCGGAACTGGAATCACGTCTGGATCGGCGGCCCCGGTGTGCATCCGCGGCCACCCGTCCGACCCAGGCCTCCCGGCGCGTGGCGGCCGGATCGTCCCGGCGGGGGACGACCGGACCGACCCGGCCCGCGACCGGATCGTCCCGGCCCGCGGCCCGACCGGCCTGGCATGGGCCCCGGCGACCGACCGGGCAATCGGCCTGGTCTGCCGGATCGTCCCGGCGTTCGACCTGATCGCCCCGGCGACCGACCGGGCAATCGCCCCGGCCTGCCGGATCGTCCCGGCGTGCGACCCGATCGCCCCGGCGATCGGCCGGGCAATCGCCCCGGCCTGCCTGATCGTCCCGGCGCGCGACCTGATCGTCCCGGCGACCGGCCGGGCAATCGGCCCAACCTGCCTGATCGTCCCGGCGCGCGGCCCGATCGCCCGGGCAACCGCCCGAATCTGCCGGATCGTCCGGCGGTCCGCCCCGATCGCCCCGGCGCGAACCGTCCGGGTCAGGGCCAGCGGCCGCAGAACCGTCCGCAAGCCCAGCGGCCGCAGAACCGTCCTCAGGTCCAGCGGCCGCAGAACCGTCCGCAAGCTCAGAGACCGCAGAACCGCCCTCAGGTCCAGCGCCCGCAGAACCGTCCGCAGATCCAGCAGCGTCCGCAGATGCAGCAACGCCCGCAGGTCCGTCCGCAGCCGCAACGGAATGTCGGGCCCAGGCCGCAACAGGTTCGACCGCCGCAAGGCGCGCGTCCCGGCGGCGGCCGTCCCGGAGGCGGGCGTCCGCAGGGCGGGCGCATCCAGCGGTAGTTGATGAATGGTGCCCGGCGCGGAGCCGACAAAACCCGCGCCGGGATGCTTCCGCGGATGATGGAATCACCCCGGAAGGCGCTTCATTTCGATGCCTTTATGGGAAAGAGGGCGCGCAAGCGCGCCGCGTTTCGCGGCGGGCCTCGCCATCAAGGACCGATAACGCCCCGGCTCGTAAACGCTCCGGCGCGCGGTTGCGCATGATCCCCTCCGGAAAGCAGCTTCCGCTGTCGGGATCATGCTTCGGCGACGTCCGTTGCCGGAATCAGAAACTTCCGAACATCGTGCCCAGCACGATCACGGCGACCAGCCCGAGCAGCGCGCTGACAATGGCGGTCATGACGATGTCGAG
>JBDHSX010000066.1:0-18275 GCA_039808365.1 Xanthobacteraceae bacterium
GTTCGTCTTAAACCGGGCACTCCGGCGGGAACGACGGCTTGCGCTTTTCGAGGTGGGAGGCGAGGCCCTCGCGCGCCTCGACCCCGGCGAAACCGAGGATCTCCAGCGCGGTCGAGGTGTCGAACAGCGGCCCGTTGACGCGCAGCCAGTTGTTGAGCGAGTACTTGGTCCAGCGGATCGCGCTTTGCGCGCCGGTGGCGAGATCCTCCGCCGTCTCCAGCGCGATCTTCTGCAATTCGGCGTCCTCGACGCACAGCGACACCAGCCCGATCCGCTCGGCTTCCTCGCCGGACAGCGGCTTGCAGGTCAAGAGGTAATACTTGGCCTTGGCCAGCCCGCACAACAGCGGCCAGATAATGCAGGCGACGTCGCCCGCCGCGACGCCGAGCCTGGTGTGGCCGTCGACGATCTTGGCGGATTTGCCGCAGATCGAGACGTCCGCCAGAATGCCGACGACGAGGCCGGCGCCGACCGCGACGCCGTTGATCGCGGAAATGATCGGCTTGTTGCAGTTGATGACGTTGTAGACGAGATCCTTCGCTTCCTTCCAGGTCGCCATCCGCGCCACCGGATTGTCGAGGATGCTCTTGATCAGTTCGAAATCGCCGCCGGCGGAAAACGCCTTGCCGGCGCCGGTGACGATCACCGCGTTGATATCCGGATCGTCGTTGATGTCGCGCCAGATGTTGGTGATCTGGGTGTGGGTCTCGGCGTCCACCGAATTGTAGGTTTCCGGCCGGTCGAAGGTGATCCGGAGGATCCGCTTCGAGGGATAATCGAGCTTCAGCTTGGTATAGGCGGCATAACGGTTCGACATCAGCGTCCTCGTCGGTCGATGGCCCAGTTCGCGCGAAAGGCGCGACCCAGGCCGGTGAAGCTGGCCCCTGCCCTTGGACAAGCGAACAACCAGCTATGGAATTTTTTCGAACAGATGTTAGAATTTATGCGGGATCGCGCGGCGCCGCAAGCGCCGACTTGACACCCCCGCCGAGACGATATCCCGCCGATCCAATCCGGCCAACACATGAATAGCTTTTCGGACGGCCTTGCGGCCGCGCGGCAAAGCGCCTCTTATAGCGCCGTTCGACAATGAACGGACCGCGGAGACACGAAACATGACAGACGGGCAGGACAAGTCACCAACGACCATCGCCGGCACCAGTTCGACGGTCGGCAGCCTGTTCCGCGCCCGCGCCGCGATCCAGCCGGCCGCGCCGGCCATCGACTATGACGGCCGCATCGTCAGCTACGCGGAGTTGAACGACCGGGTGAATCGCGCCCGCGCGATGCTCGCCGCCCATGGCCTTGAGCGCGGCGACCGGGTGGCGTTGCTGGCGCGCAACCGCCCGGAATATCTCGAAATCGAACTGGCGGCGGGGCAGCTCGGCGTCATCACCGCCTGCCTCAACTGGCGGCTGTCGAAACGCGAACTGACCTACTGCATCGAACTGGTGTCGCCGAAACTTTTGATCGCGGAGGCGGAACTGGCGGCGCCGCTCGACGGCGCGCTGTCGGTCCGCGACGTCGTGACGCTGGGCGACGATTACGAGCGGGCGTTGCGGGCCGCGAACGGCGCGCCCGCGCCGGTCGCCGCCGAGCCGGAGGACGGCCTCGTCATTCTCTACACCAGCGGCACCACCGGCCTGCCGAAAGGCGCGGTGATCTCGCATCGCGCGATGATCGCGCGGGCGATGGTGTTCTCGTCCGAACTCGGCATCGCCCCCGACGAATCCTTCGTCGCCTGGGCGCCGCTGTTCCACATGGCCTCGACCGATCACGCGCTGGCGACGCTGCTGCGCGGCGGCACGGTGATCGTGGTGGACGGTTTTCAGGTCGCGCCGCTGTTGGCGGCGGCGGCGCGCTACCGCATCGGCTGGTTCGTGCTGATCCCCGGCATGGTGGAAGCGCTGGCCGAGGGTTTTCGCGCCAATCCCGTTGCGGTGAAAGGCATCCGCACCTGCGGCGCGATGGCCGACCTGGTGCCGCCGCAGGCCATCGCCGACATCACGCAACTGTTGCAAGCGCCCTACATCAACAGTTTCGGCTCGACCGAAACCGGCCTGCCCCCCGCCAGCACCAACCTGATCGCGGTCGGCGACATCCCGGCGCGGCTGTCCAAGCAACAAAGCAGTTTCTGCGAGGTCAAGCTGGTCGATCCCGACGACAACGAGGTGGCGCCGGGCGAGCCCGGCGAACTCGCGATCCGCGGCCCGACGCTGTTTTCCGGCTACTGGCAGGCGGAGGAGACCAACGCCCGCGACTTTCGCGGCGGCTGGTTTCACATGGGCGACGTGTTCCGCCGCAACGAAGACGGCACCCTCGATTTCGTCGACCGCGCCAAATACATGATCAAGTCCGGCGGCGAGAACGTCTATCCGGCGGAGATCGAGCGGGTGCTGCTCGGCGATTCCCGCGTCACCGAGGCCGCCGTGGTCCGCGCCAGGGACGCCAAATGGGGCGAGGTGCCGGTGGCGTTCATCGCCCGCCGCGACGACAGCCTCAACGAGGCGGACCTCACCGCGATGTGCCGGCGCGACCTCGCCGGCTACAAATGCCCGCGGCAGTTTCATTTCATCGCCTTCGCCGATTTCCCGCGCTCGACCAGCGGCAAGGTGCAGCGCCACGAACTTGAAACGCGGCTGACGGCCAAATAGGAGATGCCATGACCAAGGCCGCGGCCCGCGCGGGCCACAGGAGTTCGTTGCGCGGCCAGGTGGCCATTATCGGCATCGGGCTGTCGCCGGTCGGCAGGGTGCCGGGCCGCAGTCCTCTGTGGCTCGCGGCCTGCGCCGCGCGGCAGGCGCTGGCCGACGCCGGCCTGCAAAAGAGCGAGATCGACGGCGTGCTGGCGGGCCACGCCATGGCCGCGCCGTTTCACCGCTTCAGCGTCGCCTTCAGCGAATATTTCGGCGTGCAGCCGACCTTCTCCAACACCTTGCAGGTATCCGGCGCGACCGCGGCGACCCAGTTCAACATCGCCGCCGCCGCGATCCACGGCGGCCTCGCCGAAACCGTGCTGGTGGTCGGCGCCGACAGCCTGCTGTCCGGCCTCACCCCGGAACTGGCGCTGCGCTCGCTCACCGAAAGCCGCGATCAGCAATACGAGATGCCGTTCGGCATTCCGGTCGCCAACACCTTCGCGATGACGGCGCATCGGCACATGAAGGAGTTCGGCACCACGCCGGAGCAACTGGCCCAAGTCGCGGTGACTCAGCGCCGCCACGCCGCGCGCACGCCGGGGGCGCAGCAGACCGAGGAGATCACGGTCGCCGACGTGCTCAACTCCAAGATGGTGACCTCGCCCTACCGCAAGCTCGACTGCTCGCTGATCTCCGACGGCGGCGCGGCCTTCGTGCTGACCTCGGCGGAGCGCGCCAGGGCGCTCGGCGTCGAAAAGCCGATCTACATCCTCGGCGGCGGCGAGTGCTACACCCACGAGCACATTTTTCTGATGCCCTCGCTCACTGTCACCGGCGCGGTGGAGTCGAGCCGCAAGGCTTACGCCATGGCCGGCTACGGCCCGCGCGACATGCACACCGCCGGCGTCTATGACTGCTTCACCGGCACCGTCATCATGATGCTGGAGGATCTCGGCTTCTGCCCGAAGGGCGAAGGCGGCCGCTTCGTCGCCGACGGCCAGATGACCTATGGCGGGCAGATCCCTTCCAACACCCATGGCGGGCTGCTGTCGTTCGCGCATTCCGGCATTCCCGGCTCGCTGTTCCATTTCCACGAGGTGGTGGCGCAACTGCGCGGCCAATGCGGCGAACGGCAGGTCAAGGGCGCCGAACTCGGGCTGGTCCACAGCCTCGGCGCCGGCTTCGCCACCAACGCCACCACCATTCTCGGCACGGAGGCCACGCTGTGATCTCGCTCGAAGACGCCGCCCGCAAGCCGCTGCCCGCGCCCGACGCCGACACCGCCGCGCTGTGGCGCGGCCTGCGCGACGGCCAGCTTCTGCTCCAGCATTGCGGCGATTGCGGCCATGTGCAGTTCTATCAGCAGGGTTTCTGCCGCCACTGCAGCGGCGAGAACCTGACCCACCGCCCGGCCAGCGGACGCGGCAAGGTGCATTCCTTCAGCGTCGTCCACCGCGCCCCCGGCCCGGCCTTCAAGAACGACGTGCCCTATGCGGTGCTGCTGGTGGAACTGGCGGAGGGGCCGCGGATGATCTCGACCTATACCGGCGGCCCGGCGGACGAGGTGACCTTCGACATGGACGTCACGCTGGTCTGCGAGCAGGTCTCCGACGACATCGCCCTGCCCCGCTTCAGGCGGGCTTGAAGCGGCCTTTCAGGGACTTGCGCGGACTCAGTGTCCGTCATTGCGAGGAGCAAAGCGACGAAGCAATCCAGTCCTTTCTTTTGGCCCCTGGATTGCTTCGCGGAGCCTGTGCTCGGACAGCGCGAAGCGCTGATCCGGGTGCTCGCAATGACGGGGATGGGCCGCCGATTTGACCAAGAATGCCACCCGGTGCGGGCGGGACAAAAAGTCGCCTGGGTACAAATCTAACGATTGTTAGATTTTGAACGTCTGTTAGATTGCAATGGTCGCGGCTTGTCCCTAAGCTCCCGCCGCCCTCACCGGAACATGCCCATGGATTTCGATCTCACCACCGAACAGCAGCAAATCCTCGACTATGGCAACAACGTCGCCAGGCAGTACGACCGCCGCTACTGGCTCGACTGCGCCGAGAAGCACGAATTTCCCGCCGCGCTGTACCAGAAGGTGGCGGCGGACGGCTTTGTCGGCATGATGGTGCCGGAGCAATATGGCGGCGCCGGTCAGGGCATGACCGAGATGCACCTGTTCCTGGAAGGGCTGTCCAACAACGGCATTCCGCTTCTGAACCTGGTGGTCGGCGCCACCATGAGCCTCGGCCTGATCGCCAAATACGGCTCCGAGGCGCAGAAGCAGCGCTTCCTGCCCGACGCCTGCGCCGGCAAGACCCGGTTCTGCTTCGCCATCACCGAGCCCGACGCCGGTACCAATTCGATGCGCATCACCTCGGTGGCCAAACGTAACGGCAACCGCTTCTCGCTCAACGGCCAAAAGACCTTCATCACCGACGCCGACGGCTCCGACTACGCGCTGGTGGTGACGCGCACCATTCCGCACACCGAGGTGAAGCGAAAGACCGACGGTTTTACGCTGTTCGTCGTCGATCTCAAGGCCAAGGGCGTCAGCAAGCAATATATTCCGGTCTCCATTCCCGCGCCGGAAACCCAGTGGCAACTGTTCTTCGACGACGTCGATCTCGGCCCGGAGGACGCCATCGGCGAGATCGACAAAGGTTTTGGCATCCTGTTCAACAGCCTCAACCCGGAGCGCATCCTGGTCGGCTCGATCTGCTGCGGGCTCGGCCGCTACGCGCTCAACCGCGCGGTGGAGTATGCCTCCGGCCGCAAGGTGTTCAACGACACCCCGATCGGCGCCTATCAGGGCCTGCAACATCCGCTCGCCTCGGCCTATACCGACGTCGAGATGGCGTCGCTGATGACGCTGAAGGCGGCATGGATTTACGACCAGGGCCGCGAGGCCGGTGAATTCTCCAACATGGCCAAACTCGCCGCCGCCGACGCCGGCACCAGGGCGGTCGATATCGCGCTGCAATGCTTCGGCGGCAACGGCTTCACCAAGGAATACGGCATCTTCGACATCTATCCCCTGGTGCGGCTCCTCAAGACCGCGCCGCTCAACCGCGAAATGATTCTCAACTATATCGGCGAGCGCGTCATGGGCTTGCCGCGCAGCTATTAGGGCCCGCCGCAATGGCCGTGATGAAATCCGACGTCGCGACGACAAGCGACGAATACCGCCGCAACGAGAGCGCCTATCGCGCGCGCGTCGAAGACCTGCACCGCCGGCGCGCCGCCGCCATGGCGGGCGGGCCGGAACGTGCGCGAAAACTGCACAAGGAGCGCAAGCAGCTCCTGCCGCGCGAGCGCATCGCCGCGCTGATGGATCCCGGCTCGCCGTTCCTGGAGTTCGGCCAGCTCGCCGGCGAAGGCATGCACGAGGGCGTGCCGCCCGGCGCCAGCATCATCACCGGCGTCGGCGTCGTCTCCGGCCGGCCGTGCATGATCATCGCCAACGACGCCACCGTGAAGGGCGGCACCTATTACGGCATCACCTGCAAGAAGCACGTCCGCGCCCAGCATTTCGCCTGGAAGCATCGCCTGCCCTGCATCACGCTGGTGCAATCCGGCGGCGCCAACCTGCCGGACCAGCCCGGCATCTTCCCGGACGAGGGCCAGTTCGGCTCGATCTTCTACAACCAGGTGCGGATGTCCGGCGAGGGCATTCCGCAGATCGCCATCGTCCACGGCCCCTCCACCGCCGGCGGCGCCTATATGCCGGCGCTGTGCGACGAGACGGTGATCGTGCGCAATCAGGGCGCGATGTTTCTCGGCGGGCCGCAACTGGTCTACGCCGCCACCAAGGAGGAGGTCGGCGTCGAGGAACTCGGCGGCGGCGAGATGCACAGCCGCGTCTCCGGCGTCACCGATCACCTCGCCGAGAACGACAGCCACGCCATCGCCATCACCCGCGACATCGTCGCCAATCTCGGCGACATTCCGCAACAGCGCTGGCAGGTGGCCGAGCCGCGGCCGCCGCGCTTCGATCCGCGCGACATCTACGGCCTCATCAGCGCCGACCCGCGCGTGCCGACCAACAACCGCGACATCATCGCGCGTCTGGTCGACGGCAGCGAGTTTCACGAGTTCAAGCCGCTCTACGGAGACACGCTGATCACCGGCTTCGCCCGCATCATGGGCTTCGAGATCGGCATCGTCTGCAACAACGGCGTGTTGTTCTCCGAAAGCGCGCTGAAGGCGACGCATTTCATCGACCTGTGCTGCAAGCGCGGCATTCCGCTGTTGTTCATGGCCGACGTCACCGGCTTCATGGTCGGCCGCGAAGCCGAGGAAGGCGGCATCTCCAAGAACGGCGCCAAGATGATCACCGCGATGGCCAGCGCCGACGTGCCGAAATACACGCTGATCATCGGCAATTCCTACGGCGCCGGCTACATGTCGATGTGCGGCCGCCCGATGAAGCCCGACGCGATGATGATGTGGCCGAACGGCCGCTCCGCCATCATGGGCCCGGACCAGGCGGCCAACACGCTGGCGATGGTGCGCGACGAGGCGCACAAGCGCGAGGGCACGAGCTGGACCGAGGCGGAGCGCGAAGCCTATCGCGCGCCGGTGCGCCAGCAGTTCGAGGATTTCGCCAACGCCTACAACTTCGCCCGCAACATCTGGTGCGACATGGTGATCGACCCGCTGGAGACCCGCAACGTGATGGCGCTGTTGCTCGACCTCGCCGGCCGCCTGCCACAGAGGCAGACGCGCGTCGGCGTGCTGCGGATGTGATGACGGGAGACGCGCCGTGTTCGATAAAATCCTGATCGCCAATCGCGGCGAAATCGCCTGCCGGATCGCGCGCACCTGCGCCCGGCTCGGCGTCGCCGCCGCCGGCGTCCATTCCGCCGCCGACGCGGAAGCCCTGCATGTGAAGGCGATCGGCGAATCCATCGCCATCGGCGGCGCGGCCGCCTCCGACAGCTATCTGCGCATCGACGCGGTGATCGAGGCCGCGAAAACAACCGGCGCGCAGGCGATCCATCCCGGCTTCGGCTTTCTGGCGGAAAACGCCGCGTTCGCCCGCGCCGTCGAGGCCGCCGGCCTCGTCTTCATCGGCCCGACGCCGGACGTGATCGAGCGGCTCGGCGACAAGGCGCTGGCCAAGCAGGAAGCCGACGCGGCCGGCGTGCCGATCATTCCCGGCTCGACCACGCCGAGCGAGGACAAGACCGAGGTCGAGCGCATCGTGCGCGAGATCGGCCTGCCGGTGATGCTGAAGGCCGCGGCCGGCGGCGGCGGCAAGGGCATGCGCGTCGTTTCCACATTCGACGGTCTCGGCGACGACATCGAATCGGCGATGCGCGAGGCCAAGAACGCCTTCGGCTCCGCCGGCCTGATCGTCGAGAAACTGATTCCACAGGGCCGCCACATCGAAATCCAGATTCTGGGCGACGGCCAAGGCAACGTCGTCCATCTGTTCGAGCGCGAATGCACCTTGCAGCGCCGCCATCAGAAAGTGATCGAGGAAGCGCCGGCGGCGAACCTGCCGGCGTCGTTGCGCGACCGCATGGCGGCGGACGCGGTGCGGCTCGGCAAGCGGCTGAACTATCGCGGCGCCGGCACCGTCGAATTCATCTTGCAGGACGGCACTTATTACTTCCTCGAAGTCAACCCGCGCCTGCAGGTCGAGCATCCGGTGACCGAGATGATCACCGGGCTCGACATCGTCGAGCTGATGCTGCGCATCGCGTGCGGCGAGGGCCTGCCGCTGACGCAGGACCAGATCACATGCGCCGGCCACGCCGTCGAGGCGCGGATCTGCGCCGAGGACCCCGCCAACAATTTTCTGCCCGCGACCGGCGACATCGTTCACGTCAGCTTTCCGGCCGGCGACGTTCGCGTCGAGACCGGCGTGGAGAGCGGCTCGGTGGTGACGCCCTATTACGATTCGATGCTGGCGAAGCTGATCGCCTTCGCACCGACGCGCGACGAGGCGCTGGACCGGCTGCGCGCGGCGCTGGAGGCGACCGCGATCTTCGGCGTCACCACCAATCAGGCGTTTCTTGCCCGGCTGCTGGACTGGCCGGCGACCCGCGCGGCGACGTTCCACACCCGATCGATCGACGAGAACATCGGGCAGCTCACCGCGTCGTCGCAGGAGTCCGACCGCGAGGCGCTGGCGCTCGGCGGCTGCTTCTGGATGCTGCGCCAGCGCGAGACGGCGGCGCGCGACCCGTGGCGCGCGCGCGATCTCACCGGCTGGCACATGGCGGCGGGCGACGCCGGCCTGTCGCCGATCCCGGAACTGCACCTGACCACCGCCGGCCACAGCGCCGAAATCCGCTTCGCGCCGATGCGGCCCGACGGCGCCATGACCGTCGGCGTCAACGACGACGAGGTGACGGTGCGGCTGGAGCCGCTCGGCGACGATCGCTTCACCGCCGTGGTCGGATCGCGCCGCGAGGTGGTGCGCATCCGCCAGGAGCACGATGCCATCTTCGTCCATGACGGGCGCGGCGTTCACGCCATGCAGGCGCTGCCCTATCTCAGCTATATCAGCGCCAGCGCCGAGGTCAGCGGCGAGCTGCGCGCGCCGATGACCGGGATGATCCTCAAGGTCAACGTCGCGGTCGGCGACAAAATCAAGACCGGCGACGTCGCGGCGGTGCTGGAATCGATGAAGATGGAATTGCGCATCGCCAGCGAAGTCGACGGCGTGGTCGCGGCGGTCAACTGCCGCGCCGGCGAAACCGTCGAGCGCAACGCGGTGGTCGTCGTCGTCGAACCGCAACCGTCATGATCTCAACATCGCGTCACAAAGCGCCATCAACGGGGAGCCGCCATGAGACTGGGTAGCGTCAACTACGAGACCAAGGGCAAGATCGCGATCCTGACCCTCGACGAGCCGACCAAGCTCAACGCGCTGACCACGGGCATTCGCGAGGGCGTCCTCGCCGGGCTCGCCCGCGCCGACGCCGACGAAGCCATCCGCGTGGTCATCATCACCGGCGGCGGCGACAAGGCGTTCTGCGCCGGCGCCGACATTTCCGGTTTCGAACTGGAAGCCGAGAAGGGCCGCAAATTCCTCGCCGCCGCGCTCGACGTGCTGGCGGCCCCGGAACGTTGCGGCAAGCCGGTGATCGCCGCCGTCAACGGCCTCGCCTATGGCGGCGGCTTCGAGCTGGCGATGGCATCGGATTTCATCATCGCCTCCGACCGCGCCAAGTTCGCGGTGCCGGAGATCATGCTCGGCCTGTTGCCGGGCTTCGCCATCGTCCGCCTGCACGATATCGTCGGCCGGGCCAAGGCCAAGGAACTCAGCATTCTGGGCGAGCCGATCAGCGCGGCGGAAGCCGAACGGATCGGGCTGGTTTTGCGCGTGGTGCCGCACGATACGCTAATGGCCGACGCGATGGAATTCGCCGAGCGGATCGCCGCCAAGCCGCGGCTGGCGGTGGCGATGGCCAAGTCGTTCTACAATCGCGGCCTCGGCGGCGACGAGATGCGCCACGCCGTCGACGGCTTCCCGCTGTTGATGATGCACGACGACGCGCGCGAGGGCATCAGCGCCTTCCGCGAGAAGCGCAAGCCGAAGTTCAAGGACTAGGCGCACGCCATGCCGCGACGAAGCTTCACCGGCGCGCAGGGCCAGAGACTGGCCGCCGAAGCCATCGGCGACGGCCCGCCGGTGCTGCTCGCCCATGGCGGCGGACAGACCCGCGCGGCGTGGACGAAAGTGTCGCGCGCGCTGGCGGCGGCCGGCTATCAGGCCATCGCCATCGACATGCGCGGCCACGGCGAAAGCGAGTGGTCGCCGTCGGGCGCCTATCACTTCAGCGACTACGCCGCCGACCTGCTCGCCATCGCCGACACGCTGCCGGAGCAGCCCGCCGTGGTCGGCGCCTCGCTCGGCGGGCTCGCCGGGCTTCTGGCCGAGGGCGAATTGCGGCCCGGCGCGTTCGCGTCGCTGACGCTGGTGGACGTCACGCCGCAACTGGAACCGGACGGCGTCGCCCATATTCTCGGCTTCATGGCCGCGCATCTCGACGAAGGCTTCGCCACCGCCGACGAGGCCGCCGCCGCCATCGCCGCCTATCTGCCGCACCGCAAGCAGCGCGGGCCGTCGGAGACGCTGGAACGCTACTTGCGCAGATGCGACGATGGCCGGCTGCGCTGGCACTGGGACCCGCGCTTCATCGCCGTGGCGAGCGGGTCGCGGCCGGAGGAGCAGGAAGCGCGCTTCGCCGCCGCCGCGCGCCGGCTGCGCCTTCCCGTCCACCTGATCCGCGGCGGCTCCAGCAACCTGGTGACCACCGAGGCGGCGCGGCAGTTCCTCCAGTTCGCGCCGCATGCCAGCTTCACCGACATCGCCGACGCCGGACACATGGTGGTCGGCGACCGCAACGACGCCTTCACCGACGCCATCGTCGGTTTCCTGCGTCAACACGCACCAGCCTCGCGCGCGCGTTCATGATCCCCTTCATTATCAGGCCATTTCGCGACCTGCGTCCAATAACCCGCTTGCATGGCAAGCAGGCGCTGGGTAGCTTAACCGCCAAGCCTCCTGAGAAAGGCCATCACCTTCCCATGTGCATGTGTGCCGCCCGCGCGGAGCCGAAAAATAAATGACGGACGGAGACGACAAGTCGACGGGCGCCCGGAACCGGGCGGGTCCGGTGCTGGAATGCAGGTCCGTCGAGCGCCGGTTCGGCGGCATCGTCGCGCTGAACGGAATCGATCTTCAGATCCAGCGCGGCGAGATTTTCGGGCTGGTCGGTCCCAACGGCTGCGGCAAAACGACCCTCACCAACGCCATCACCGGATTTTATCCGCCGCAACGCGGCAACATCCTGCTCAACGGGCACGATATCACCGGCCTCGCGCCGCATAAGGTGGCGCGGCTCGGCGTCGCGCGCACGTTCCAGAATCTCGCGCTGTTCAACGGCATGAGCGTGCTCGACAACATCCTGCTCGGCCGCCACGTCCACATGCACGCCAGCGTGTTCCGCACCGCCGGCTACTGGTGGCTGGCGCAGGGCGACGAAACCAAAAATCGCGCGGCGGTCGAGGATGTCATCGACTTCCTGCAACTTGAGAGCGTGCGCGACGAACTGGTGGACGGCATTCCGATCGGCCTCAAGAAGCGCGTCGAACTGGCGCGCGCGCTCGCCGCCGAACCGAGCCTGCTGATTCTCGATGAGCCGATGGCCGGCATGAATCAGGAGGAGAAGGAATACATGGCGCGCTTCATCCTCGACGCGCGCGACGAGCGCGACGTCACGGTGCTGTTGATCGAGCACCACATGGATGTCATCACCGGCATCTGCGATCGCATGCTGGCGCTGAACTACGGCGCGATGATCGGCTCCGGCATCCCGGCGGAGGTGGTCGCCGACCCGCGCGTGGTGGAAGCCTATATCGGAGGCGCGCATGCAGCCCACTGACGGCGGCGCGCGCCCTAGCCCGACGACCAACCCGACGACCAACCCGACGACCACTTGGGATTTCGGCGCCGACACCACCCTGTGCCGCCTGCTCGCCAACAACGCCGAGGTGTTTCCCGACGCCATCGCGATGCGCGAGAAAAGCAAGGGCATCTGGCAGGAGATGAACTGGCGGCAGGTGCTCGACACCATGCTGCACTTCGCCGCCGGGCTGGAAAGCCTCGGCTTCGCGGCCGGCGACGTGCTGCTCGTGGTCGGCGACAACCGGCCGCGACTCTACACCGGCATGATCTCGGCCGGCGCGCTCAACGGCTACGCCATGCCGGCCTACCCCGACGCCACGCTCGACGAGGTCCGCCATTTCGTCCACGAGGCCGACGTCCGCTTCGTTCTCGCCGAGGATCAGGAGCAGGTCGACAAGATGCTCGACCTGCGCGAACAGGGCGCCAGCATCGCCCACATCATTTATGACGATCCGCGCGGGCTCGCGAACTATCCGTTTCCCGGCCTGATCTCGTGGGACGCGCTGTGCGCCCGGGGCGAAGCGCGGCTGAAGGCGGAATCCGGCCTGCGCGACGCCCTGATCGAACGCGCCGCGCCCGACGGCCCGGCGGTGTTCGTGCATTCGTCGGGCTCCACCGGCAAGCCCAAGGGCGTCGTGCTGTCGCACCGCAATCTGTTGTCGGGCGTGCGCAACGCCTATCACGGCGGCGCGTTCGATTTCGGCGAGAGCATCCTGGCCTATCTGCCGATGGCCTGGGTCGGCGACTTCGCGGTCACCGTCGCGGCCGGCGTCGCGCTGCGCTTCACCATCAACATTCCGGAGCGGCAGGAAACGGTGCTGCAAAACCTGCGCGAGGTGGCGCCGACCTTCTACCTCGCCGCGCCGCGAAGCTGGGACAACATGCTCACCACGATTCAGGTGCGCATGGAGGATTCGACGCCGCTCAAGAAGGCGATCTACAAGTTCTTCATGGCGTCGGCCCTGGCGGCGGAGCGCCGCAAGCTCGAAGGCGGCCAGCCGACGCTCAAGGAGATGCTGCTCGCCCCGCTCGGCGAGTGGCTGGTGTGCGGCCCGATCAAGGACCAGTTCGGCCTGTCGCGGCTGCGCGGCGCCTTCACCGGCGGCGAGGCCATGGGCGAGGACACGTTCGTGTTCTATCGCGCGCTCGGCATCAAGCTGCGGCAACTCTACGGCCAGACCGAAAGCAGCGCCTACAACGCCCTGCAAGGCCCCGACGAGGTGCGGCTGCACACCGTCGGCCGCCCGTTCCCCGGCGTCGAGGTCCAGATCAGCGACGCCGGCGAAATCCTGATCCGTTCCGGCAGCGTGTTCTCGGGCTACTTCAAGCAGGAAGCCGCCACCAGCGCGGCGCTGCGCGACGGCTGGCTGCACACCGGCGACGCCGGCTATCTCGAACCCAACGGTCACCTGGTGGTGCTGGGCCGGCTGTCGGACGTGGTCCATACCGCCAAGGGCGAACGCTATATCCCGAACTACATCGAGAACCGCCTCAAGTTCAGCCCCTACATCAAGGAGGCCGCCGTGCTCGGCGCCGGCCGCGACACGCTGGCGGCGCTGATCTGCATCGACAAGGAGGCGGTCGGGTTCTGGGCCGAGCTGCGCGGCATCTCGTACATGTCCTACGCCGACCTGTCGCAGAAGCCGGAAGTCGCGGCGCTGATCCTGGAGGCGGTGCGCCACGTCAACCGCACGCTGCCGGAGGCGCTTCACCTGAAGCGCTTCGTCAACCTGCACAAGGAATTCGACGCCGACGACGGCGAGATCACCCGCACCCGCAAGATCCGCCGCAACGTCGTCGAGGATCGCTATGCGCCGATCATCGAAGCCATCTACGACAACCGGAGCAGCGTGCTGATGAAAGCCCAGATCACCTACGAGACCGGCGAGGTCGGCGTGATCGAGCGCACGCTCACGGTGCAGGAGGTCTGAGCCATGGATATCCTGCTGCTCCTGGAATCCGCCCTCAACGGCGCGCTGGTCGGCCTGATGTATTCGCTGGTCGCGATGGGCATCGTGCTGATCTACAAGTCCTCGTCGGTGCCCAATCTGGCGCAGGGCGCGATGGTGATGCTGGCGGGCTACGTCATCCTGGCGTTCGCCAATCAGTTGCACTTGCCGCTGTGGGCGGCGATCCCGCTCGGCATCGTGACGATGTTCGTGATCGGCGTCGGCATCGAGCGGGTGGCGCTGCGGCGGCTGGCGGGCCGCCCGATCATCATGATCCTGATGATGACGCTGGGCATCGAGATCTTCCTCCGCGCCGGATCGATGACGATCTGGGGCGGCACGTCGCGGCCGCTGCCGATCGGCATCAGCGACTCGCCGCTGTTCCTCGGGCCGCTGCTGATCAACCGCGCCTACGCGGTCGGCGCCGGCGTCGCGGTGGCGATTTTCGTGCTGCTGGTGCTGTTCTTCCGCACCCGGATCGGCGTGGTGCTGCGCGCGATCTCGGACGATTACACCGCCGCCTGGTCGGTCGGCATCTCGGTCGAGCGCGGCGTCGCGCTGTCATGGGCGATCTCGGCGGTGGTGGCGACCATCGCCGCGGTGCTGTGGGGATCGGTGCAGGGCGTCGATCAATCGCTGGCGCTGTTGCTGCTCAAGGGCGTGACGGTCGCGGTGCTGGGCGGGCTGGATTCGATCGGCGGCGCGCTGCTGGCCGGCATCCTGCTCGGCATCGTCGAGGGCACCGCCTCGGTGGTGCTCGATCCGCTGCTCGGCGGCGCCAGCCGGGAGCTGGTCGACGCGGCGATGCTGATCCTCACCATCATGCTGCGACCGCACGGCCTGTTCGGCCGCCACGACATCGAACGGGTGTAACACCATGCTGTTTCGCCAGGCCGGCATCCTTCACACCAACTACGCCCAGGACCGGGCGCTGTTCCCGATCCCGGCCGACCGCTGGATGATCGGCGGGCTGTTGCTGCTGGCCGCCGCCGCGCCGCTGTTTCTGAACTCGCTGTATCTCTCCAGCTATCTGCTGCCGTGGCTGGTGTGGACCGCCGCGGCGCTGGGCCTCAACCTGATCCTCGGCTGGGCCGGGCAGTTTCATCTCGGCTACGCGGCGGTGATGGGCATCGGCGCCTATGCCGCCGTCCATGCTCAGCGCAATGGCGTGCCGTGGGAAATCGCCATCGTGCTGGCCGGATTGACGGCGGCGGTGATCGGCAGCGTGTTCGCCTTCGCGGCGCTGCGCGTGAAAGGACTTTATCTGGCGCTGTCGACGCTGGCGCTGCAATTCGTGATGGACTGGACCATCTCGCACGTCCCCGCCATCTCCGGCGGCACCCAGGCGACATTGCAGGCCCCGGACATCCGCCTCCTCGGCCAGGCGGTCACCTCGGACGCCGGCCTCTATTACGTGGCCCTGGTGTGGTGCGTGCTGGTCACCACCTTCATGCTGAACCTGCGGCGCACCGCGCTCGGCCGGGCGCTGGTCGCGGTGCGCGAGAAGGACTACGCCGCCGCGGTGATCGGCGTGAACAGCTTCTATTTCAAGCTGGTGGCGTTCGCGACCTCCTCCTTCATCGCCGGCGTCAGCGGCGCGGTGCTGATCGGCACCTTCTATCACGCGGTGACGCCGGAGCAGTTCTCCGTCGACGTCTCGATCCAGGCGCTGGCGATGGTGATCGTCGGCGGGCTCGGCAGCATCATCGGCAGCTACTTCGGCGCCGGATTCATCCTGCTGATGCCCGGCGCCATGAACAGCTTCATCTCCTGGCTGACCGGGCTGTTCGGCTTCTCGCTCGGCATCGAGACACTGGCCCATCTGCCGCACGCGCTCTACGGCGCACTGATCATCGGCTTCCTGCTGATCGAGCCGCTCGGGCTCGGCAAGATCTACGGCAACATTCGCGATTACCTGCTGGTCTGGCCGTTCGGCTACGTCAAGAAATAGCGCATCATGGCAGCCATCACCGACACCACAGCCGACAACGTCCTGACCCTCAACAACGTCGAGGTGGTCTACGATTACGTCTCGCTGGCCATCAAGGGCGTCTCGCTGGAGGTGCCCAAGGGCGGCATGGTGGCGCTGCTCGGCGCCAACGGCGCCGGCAAGAGCACCACGCTGAAATCGATCAGCGGCCTGCTCGCGGCCGAGCGCGGCGAGGTGCGGCGCGGCGAGGTGACGTTCCAGGGCCATAACATCAACGCGCTGATGCCGCAGGACCGCGTCAAGCTCGGCATCGCCCACGTGCTGGAGGGCCGGCGCGTGTTCGAGCACCTGACGCCGGACGAAAACCTGATCGCGGCCTCCGCCGTGCGCAGCCGCCACGACGCCGCCCGCAACAAGGACCGCGTCTACAGCTATTTCCCGCGCCTGTTCGAGCGCCGCGGCAGCGCCGCCGGCTACCTCTCCGGCGGCGAGCAGCAGATGCTGGCGATCGGCCGCGCGCTGATGACCCAGCCGAAACTGCTGATGCTGGACGAGCCCAGCCTCGGCCTGGCGCCGTTCCTGGTGGCGGAGATTTTCCAGATTCTCAGCCGCATCAATCGCGAGGACGGGCTCTCGGTGCTGCTGGTGGAGCAGAACGCCATCGCCGCGCTGGAGATCGTCTCCCACGGCTACCTGATCGAGAGCGGCCGCATCGTCATGCACGACACCGCCGAGGCGCTGAAGAAGAATCCCGACATTCAGGAATTTTATCTTGGCGGCGCGGAAAACAAGAATTTCCACGATATCAAGCACTACCGCCGCCGCAAACGCTGGTTGACGTGAGACGCGCGCCCGCCTAACTCACCAAGGGGGCGAAATCAAGAAACCGACCATTCCATCGTCCGCACAAGGGAGGACACGAATATGAGACTGAGATCGATTATCGGCGGCGTCGCGCTGATGCTGACCAGCAGCATGGCCGCGCACGCCGCAGACCCGGTGAAGTTCGCGCTGTGCTACGACCTCAGCAAGGCCTACACCTTCGTCACGCCGCAGGTCGCGCAAGCCGCCAAGGACTACGCCGACCTGCTCAACGCCAAGGGCGGCCTCGAAGGCCATCCGATCGAAGTGATCGTGCAGGACCACGGCAACGAGCCGCAGCGCGGCATCGAATGCTACGAGCGGCTGAAGCGCGAAGGCGTGATGGTGTTCGACATGCTGTCGACGCCGGTGTCGCGCGCGGTGCTGCCGCGCGTCATGAAGGACGGCAACATCCTGATGCAGTCGCTGGCCGGACGCGGCGACGCGGTCGACGGCGACGTGTTCAAATGGGTATTCCCGATCGGCCCGACCTATTGGGGCCAGGCCGCCAACGACGTCGGCTACATCAAGCAGCAATCCGGCGGCAACCTGAAGGGCAAGAAGATCGCCTTCGTCTATGTCGACTATCCGTTCGGCCAGGAGCCGATCGGCATCATGAAGACGCTGGCGGAGAAGGAAGGCTTCGACCTGCAACTGTTCCCCTATCCGCTGCCGGGCAACGACCAGGCCGCCACCTGGACCCAGATCCGCCGCTTCAATCCGGACTGGATCATCTCGTGGAGCCTGTCGAACATGCACGTCATCGCCTCGCGCGAGATGAAGCGCAACGGCATTCCGATCGATAAATACATTGCCGTCAACTGGCTCAACGAGGTCGACATCAAGAACATCGGCCCCGACGCCGCCAAGGGTCTGAAGCGCGGCACCAACGTCGCCGGCGGATCGACCCAGCCGCTGGTCCAGGAAATCATCAAGGAGCTCTACGACAAGGGCAAGGGCAACGGCGACCGCAAGAACCTGGAGGACGTGTACTACAACACCGGCCTCGCGATCTGGTCGATCGGCTTCGAGGGCGCGCGTCAGGCCATCAAGAAGGACGGCTGGCCGCTCACCCCGCAGAAGCTCAAGGACGGTCTTGAGAACATCAAGAACTTCGACGCCAACGGCCTGATGGCGCCGGTGACGGTGACCGCGTCCGATCACGGCGGCGGCGGCAAGACCCGCATCGAGATGTGGGACGGCGCCAAGTGGGTGCCGCAGACCGACTGGATCGCCTCGTTCCCCGAGGAAGTCTGGAAGGTCGTGAAGGAGCAGTCGTCGGCCTACGCCAAGTCCGAGGCGCAGAAGTAGGCGCAAGGTTGATCGCGAGCACGCCGTCATTGCGAGCAAAGCGAAGCAATCCAGAAGTCCACAAAGTAAGAGCTGGATTGCTTCGTCGCTTCGCTCCTCGCAATGACGGATAAATGACCTTAAAGAGCCCCGCTTCCGAGCGATCGGATGCGGGGTTTGTTTGTTGA
>JBDHSX010000067.1:0-18018 GCA_039808365.1 Xanthobacteraceae bacterium
GGCCATCGCCTCGCCGGCCGCGCCAACGACAACGCCCGCGCGCGCGGCGCGCTCAATGAACTCGGCCTCAATCCGCTGATGGTCGAAGCTTTTCGCGATCGCGAGAGCGGCGTCACGTAAAGTATTGAGTCGTCATTGCGCGGAGCATAGCGACGAAGCAATCCAGTCTTTCTCAAGAAAATGGATTGCTTCGCTTCGCTCGCAATGACGGGAATATCCCCCGATCACGCCGCCTTGCGGCCCTCGGCGAGGCTCGCCAGTTGCCGCACCACCTCGGTCGCCCCGGCGAGGCGCTCGTCCGGCGTCTCCCAGGTCTGGAGGAACACCACCTTCATGTCGGGGCGCACCTTGGCCGCCTGTCCATGCTGGCGGATGAACGCCACCAGCCGCTCCGGATGCGCGAAACTGTTGTCGCGGAAGGTGACGACCGCGCCCTTCGGCCCGGCGTCGAGCTTCTCGATATTGGCGCGCAGGCAATAGGCCTTGATCGCCGCGACCTTGAACAGATAGCGCACCTCGTCCGGCAGCGGCCCGAAGCGGTCGCGCAACTCCGCGCCGAAATTCTCGATATCCTCCTCGGTGTCGAGATCGGCCAGCCGGCGATACAGCGACAACCGCACCGCGAGGTCGGAGACGTAGTCCTCCGGGATCAGCACCGGCATGCCGACGGTGATCTGCGGCGACCAGCGATCCGCCACCGGTTCGGAAATGCCGGCCTTGAGATTGAGGATCGCCTCCTCCAGCATCGACTGGTAAAGCTCGAAGCCGACCTCCTTGATGTGGCCGGACTGCTCCTCGCCGAGCAGGTTGCCTGCGCCGCGAATGTCGAGATCGTGCGAGGCGAGCTGGAAGCCCGCGCCCAGCGTCTCCAGCGATTGCAGCACTTTGAGGCGGCGCTCCGCCTGCGCGGTGATCTTGTGCTGCGACGGCAGCGTGAACAGCGCGTAGGCGCGCAGCTTCGAGCGCCCGACGCGGCCGCGCAACTGATAGAGTTGCGCCAGCCCGAACATATCTGCGCGGTGCACGATCAGCGTGTTGGCGGTCGGGATGTCGAGCCCGGATTCGACGATCGTGGTCGACAGCAGGACATCATACTTGCCGTCGTAGAACGCCGACATGATGTCCTCGATGGTCGCCGGCGGCATCTGGCCGTGAGCGACGGCGACCTTCATTTCCGGCACATGCTTGTCGAGAAAATCCTTGACCTCGGCGAGATCGTCGATGCGCGGGCAGACATAGAATGCCTGGCCGCCGCGATAACGCTCGCGCAGCAGCGCCTCGCGGATCATCAGGGGATCGTGCGGCGCAACGAAGGTGCGCACCGCGAGGCGGTCGACCGGAGGGGATGCGATGATCGACAGATCGCGCACGCCGGTCAGCGCCAGTTGCAGGGTGCGCGGGATCGGCGTCGCGCTCAGCGTCAGGACATGGATTTCGGCGCGCAACTGCTTCAGCCGCTCCTTGTGCGACACCCCGAAATGCTGCTCCTCGTCCACCACCAGAAGGCCGAGGTCCTTGAACTTGATCGCCTTGCCAAGCAGCGCGTGGGTGCCGACCACGATGTCGACCGAGCCGTCGGCGAGCCCCTTCTTGGTCTGGCTCAACTCCTTCGACGACACCAGCCGCGAGGCTTGCGCGACATTCACCGGAAAGCCGCGAAAGCGCTCGGTGAAATTCTTCGCGTGCTGGCGCGCGAGCAGCGTGGTCGGCACCACCACCGCAACCTGCTTGCCCTGCATGGCGACGGCGAAGGTCGCCCGCAATGCCACCTCGGTCTTGCCGAAGCCGACGTCGCCGCATACCAGCCGGTCCATCGGCTTGCCGCTTTCGAGATCGTGCAGCGTGGCGTTGATGGCGGTGAGCTGATCCTCGGTTTCCTCGTAGGGGAAGCGCGCGCAGAATTCGTCGTAGAGCCCCGGCTCCACCGCCAGCTTCGGCGCTTCGTGCAGATGCCGCTCGGCCGCGATCTTGATCAGTTCGCCGGCGATTTCACGGATGCGGTTCTTGAGCTTGGCTTTGCGGGCCTGCCAGCCCGAGCCGCCGAGCCGGTCGAGTTCGACATTGGTGTGGTCGGAGCCGTAGCGCGACAACAGGTCGATGTTCTCGACCGGCAGGAACAGTTTCGTGTCGTTGGCGTAACGCAGTTCGACGCAGTCGTGCGGCGCGCCGGCGACGTCGAGCGTCTGCAAGCCGATGAAGCGGCCGATGCCGTGCTCGACATGGACGACGATATCGCCGGTCGACAGGCTGGTGACCTCGGAAATGAAATTGTCGAGCTTGCGGCTGGCCTTGCGCGGCCGCACCAGACGGTCGCCGAGAATGTCCTGCTCGGTGATGAACGCGACGGCATCGGTCTCGAAGCCGGATTCCATGCCGACCACCGCCAGCATGGTCTCGTTGCGCGGCGTCGCCTGCACCGTGCGCCAGGCGTTGACCTGGGTGAGGTTGAGAAGCTTGTGGTCCTTGAGCATGTTGGCCATGCGCTCGCGCGAGCCTTCGCTCCACAGCGCCACCACCACCTTCTTGCGCGCCGCCTGCAACGCCTGCACATGCGCCACCACGCTGGCGAAGACGTTGACCGAACCGTCGGCGCGCTCCGGGGCGAAGTTGCGCCCCTGCCGCGCGCCGGCGTCGATGGCGTCATGGGTGCCCTCGGGCACGGCGAACGGCGTCAGCCGCGCCAGCGCCGCCGCTTCCAGCCGCCCCTGCCACTCCTTCTCCGTCAGATAGAGCCGATCCGGCGGCAGCGGCTGATAGATCGCGCCGCCGCCGTCATGGCCCAGCGCCTCGCGCCGCGCCTCGTAATAGTCGTTGATCTGGGCGAAACGCTCGCGCGCGGCGTCCTCGCCCTGCGGCTCGATCGCGACCGGCGTAGGACCGAGATAGTCGAACAGCGTCTCCATCCGCTCCTGGAATAGCGGCAGCCAGTGCTCCATGCCGGGATGGCGGCGGCCCTCGCTCACCGCCTCGTAAAGCAGATCGTCGCGGCGCGGCGCGCCGAACTCGGCGACATAGCCCATGCGAAACCGCTTGATGGTCTCGGTGACCAGTTGAAACTCCGACACCGGCACCAGATCGAGGCCGCGCATCGTCAGCAGCGTGCGCTGGGTCTCGGCGTCGAAGGAGCGGATCGATTCCAGCGCGTCGCCGAAGAAATCGAGACGGACCGGCTGATCGAGCCCCGCCGGATAAAGGTCGAGGATGCCGCCGCGCACGGCGTATTCGCCGGATTCGCGCACCGTCGAGGCGCGGTTGTAGCCGTTGTGCTCCAGCCAGGCGACGATCGAATCCATCGGCACCACGTTGCCCGGCGCGACAGAGAGCGCCTGCGCCGCGATCTGCGCGCGTGCCGGCACGCGCTGCACGATGGCATTGACGGTGGTCAGCACGATCAGCGGCTTGTCGCTGCCGGCCAGGCGCGACAGCCGCGCCAGCGTGGTCACGCGCTGCGCCACGATGCCGTTGTGCGGCGACACCCGGTCGTAGGGCTGGCAGTCCCAGGCCGGGAACTGCATGACGTCGATGTCGGGGGCGAAGAACGCAAGCGCCCGCGCCAGTTGCGCCATGCGCGGGCCGTCGCGGCAGACCACGGCGAGGCTGACCGCGGGCGGCGTCGCGCGCGCCGCGACGGCGCGCGCCAGATCGGAGACGATCAGCCCCTCGGCGCCCTCGGCGACATTGGCGAGCGTCACCGCGCGGCCGGGAACCAGCCGTTCGGCGGGTGATCGAAAGGCGGTTTTCATAGGTCCGGATCCGAGACGCGAAACGCCTTGATACGCTCGAACATCGCGCCGGCGAAATCCGGCGACGGCGACGCGCCGCCGGCGAAGGCGGGATAGAGGTCATGGTCGTTGGCCGCGATCAGGCGTTCGAGTTCCGCGAGATCGGGCTCGGACAGCTGCCCGACATGCGCGTCGGCGAAGCGACCGAGAATGAGGTCCATTTCACGGGTGCCACGATGCCAGCAGCGGTAAAGCAACCGCTTGCGGCGGTCGTCGAGCCCGTGGCTCGAACGTGTCGTCCCAGTCATGCGTCCAACCTTCGCGTAACGGCAAAAGCCCGGACGGGCCGGGCGCGGATGGTATAATCCTCGCGGGCGGCGATGTCAGCCCTTGTCATCGCGGTGGCGGACCTGACAAAAAAGCGTGGACGCCCGGCACAAAGCGGGCATCCGGGTCGGAAAATCTTTAGATTCATCTCATGCGCCCGGCCCTGCTCAACCCACTCTTCGCGCTTGTCACCAGCCTGTCCGGCGTCGGCCCGCGCCAGGACAAGCTGCTGCGCTATCTGCTCGACCGCAGCGAGACGCCGCGCCTGGTCGATCTGCTCCTGCACCTGCCGACCGGGGTGATCGACCGCCGGGCGCGGCCGAAAATCCGCGACGCGGTGCCGGGAACGGTCGTGACGCTGGAGGTCACGATCGACCGGCATCGCCCGCCGCCGCCGGGCCGCTCGCGCGCGCCGTATCTGGTTCACGCCAGCGACGACACCGGCGACGTGCTACTGACCTATTTTCGCGGCAAGCGCGAGTACCTCGAAAAGCTGCTGCCGGTCGGCGAGAAGCGCTACGTCTCCGGCACCGCGCAAATGTTCGACGGCACTTTGCAGATGGTGCATCCCGATCGCGTCGTCGACGAGGAAGGGCTTTCGAAGCTCGCCATGATCGAGCCGGTCTACCCGCTCACCGAGGGGTTGGCGCTGGGGTCGCTGCGGCGGGCGATCGCGCTGGCGCTGCAAAAACTTCCGGCGTTGCCGGAATGGATCAGCCCCGAGGTGCTGCGCCGCTGCGATTTTCCGCCGCTCGCGGACGCGCTGCGACGCGTCCATGTCCCGATTGATCCGATCGACATTCTCCCCGAAAAGCGGTTCTGGTCGCGGCTCGCCTTCGACGAATTGCTGGCGGGGCAGTTGGCGCTGGCGCTGGTGCGGGCGCAATTGCGCCGGCCCGCCGGGGCGCGTCATGCGGGCGATGGCCATCTGCGCGACAGGGTGATCGACGCCCTGCCCTATGCCCTGACCGCGTCGCAGCGCGCCGCCGCCGCCGCCATCGCGGCCGACCTGCAACAGCCGGTGCGGATGCTGCGGCTGCTGCAAGGCGACGTCGGCTCCGGCAAGACGGTGGTGGCGCTGCTCGCCGCCGCCACTGTCGCGGAAGTTGGCCAACAGGCGGCGCTGATGGCGCCCACCGAAATCCTGGCGCGGCAGCATATCAAGACCATCGCGCCGCTCGCCGCCCGCGCCGGCCTCAACGTCGCCATCCTCACCGGGCGCGAGAAAGGCAGGGAGCGCCGCGACATCCTCGCGCGACTGGCGGCGGGCGAACTCGATCTTCTGGTCGGCACCCATGCGCTGATCCAGGACGAGGTGATGTTCAAATCGCTGGCGCTGGCCATCGTCGACGAGCAGCACCGTTTTGGCGTGCGCGAACGCCTGGCGTTGACCGCGAAAGGCGACGCCGTCGACGTGCTGGTGCTGAGCGCGACGCCGATCCCGCGCACACTGGTGCTGACCTATTTCGGCGACATGGACATCTCGGAGTTACGCGAGAAACCGGCGGGACGGCAGCCGATCGACACCCGCGCCGTTCCCGCGAGCCGCCTCAACGAGGTGATCGACGCGGTCGGCCGCGCGGTGAAGGCCGGCAAGCTGGTGTACTGGATCTGCCCGCTGGTCGAGGAATCCGAAAATGTCGAACATCTCACCGACGCCACCACGCGGTTCGAGAGCCTGCGCGAGCGGTTGGGCGATCAGGTCGGGCTGGTCCATGGCCAGATGAAAGGCGCGGACAAGGATCGCGTGATGGCGCAGTTCGCCGCCGCCGAGATCCGCGTATTGGTCGCGACCACCGTGGTCGAGGTCGGCGTCGACGTGCCCGCCGCCACCATCATGGTGATCGAGAACGCCGAGCGCTTCGGGCTCGCGCAACTGCACCAGTTGCGCGGGCGGATCGGGCGCGGCTCGGAGGCGTCGACCTGCCTGTTGCTCTATCGCGAGCCGCTCGGCGAGATGTCGGCGGCGCGGCTGCGGGTGATCCGCGAAACCACCGACGGTTTTCGGATCGCCGAGGAGGATTTGCGGCTGCGCGGCGAAGGCGAGGTCTTGGGCACGCGGCAGAGCGGCCTGCCCGGCTACCGCATCGCCCGTCCAGAGGTCCATGCGCAACTGATCGCGCAGGCGCGCGACGAGGCGCTGCGGATCCTGCGCGACAATCCGAAGCTCGAAGGCGCGTCCGGCGAGGCGCTGCGCTGCCTGCTCTATCTCTACGAGCGCGACGAGGCGATCCCGCTGATCGGCGCGGGGTAGAGTAGTTTCTCCTTGATAGAAACAACGTCCGTCATTGCCGGGCTTGACCCGGCAATCCATCCTCTTGAGAAGACTCTTCTTCTGATGGATTTCTGATGGATGCGCGGGTCAAACCCGCGCATGACGCTTCCATCTAATCCGCCTTCGCCGGCGCAGCCTCCAGCGGGACCTCGCCCGCGGCGCGGGCGGCGTTGGCGGTTTCCGCGACCGCCGCGATCTTGCGCTGCGGGTCGCTGCCCGGCTGCACCACGCCGGCGGACATGATGAGGGTCGCGGCATCCTCCGCGCTCATCTCGATCTCGATCACCTTGCTGCGCGGCACGTAAAAGAAAAAGCCGGTGGTCGGGTTCGGCGCGCATGGCAGGAACACCGAAATATGCTCCTCGGTTCCCGGCAGCCTCGCCGCCACCTCGGCGCTCGGCGACTGCGAAATCAGCACGATCGACCACATCCCCGGCGAGGGAAATTCCACCATGCCGACCTTGCGGAAGCTCGACCCGTTGCCGGAAAACAGCGTCTCGAACACCTGCTTGAGGCCGCGATAGATCGCCCGCACCACCGGCATCCGGCCGACCAGCCGCTCGCCGAGGCCGACCAGCTTGCGGCCAACCAGATTCGCCGTCAGGAATCCCAGCAAGGTCAGCGCCACGAACGCCACCACCAGGCCGAAACCGGGCACATGGAACGGCAGGTAATTTTCCGGGCGGTAGCTCGCCGGCATCAACGGCCGCACCAGGCCATCGACCCAGGTGACGAACCACCAGGTCAGATAAAGCGTGATCGCCACCGGCCCGGCGACGATCAGGCCGGTCAGGAAATAGTTGCGGATGCGCGCCATGAAGCCGCGCGGCGGGTCCGGCGGAACCGGCGCGGGCGGCGGCATCGGCGGCGTTACAGGTCTTGTCGTCATCGATCCCAGGTCAATTCACGAGCGGCGTTCAAGTTTGCTGCGCCTTGGGCGCAGCAAATCATGTCGATATTGTAGCAGACATTCGAAATGCCGCGATGGAACCATTCCGCGCAGGCGCGAGGCTGAACCTCACCTCGGTCTATTCGACGGTGACCGATTTGGCCAGATTTCGCGGCTGATCGACGTCGGTGCCCATCACCACGGCGGTCTGGTAGGCCAGCAACTGCACCGGCACGGCATAGACCATCGGGGTGAAATTCGCCGCCATGTCCGGCATGACGATGGTCGCCGCCGTCTCGATGGTGGCCTCGGCGGCGCCCTTGGCGTCCGTCATCAGAATGATCTGGCCGCCGCGCGCCGCCACCTCCTGCATGTTGGACATGGTTTTCTCGAAGACGCGGTCGAACGGCGCGATCACCACCACCGGCATGTTCTCATCGATCAGCGCGATGGGCCCGTGCTTGAGTTCGCCGGCGGCATAGCCCTCGGCGTGGATGTAGGAGATTTCCTTCAGCTTCAAGGCGCCTTCCAGCGCCAGCGGATAACTGGTGCCGCGCCCGAGATAGAGCACGTCGCGCGATTTGGCGATCTCCCGCGCCAGCCGCTCGATCTGCGCCTCGCAGGTCAGCGCGGCCGCCATCAGCCGCGGCACCTCGATCAGATTGCGAACCAGCCTGGTTTCATCCTCGACGGACAGTTCGCCGCGCGCGCGCCCGGCGGTGATCGACAGCGCCGCCAGCACCATCAACTGGCAGGTGAACGCCTTGGTCGAAGCCACCCCGATCTCGGGGCCGGCGAGGGTTTGCAGCACCACGTCGCTCTCGCGCGCGATGGTCGAGGTGATGACGTTCACCACCGAGAGCGTGCGCGCGCCCTGCGCCTTGGCGTAGCGCAAGGCCGCCAGCGTGTCGGCGGTCTCGCCGGATTGCGAGATGAAGACCGCCAGATCGCCCTGTCGCAACGGCGCCTCGCGGTAGCGGAACTCGGAGGCGACATCGAGTTCGACCGGCAGTCGCGCGAACTGCTCAAGCCAGTAGCGGGCGACGAAGCCGGCGTAACTCGCGGTGCCGCAGGCGGTGATCACCACACGCTGGATATCGCGAAAATCGAACGGCAACGCCACCGGCAGCGCGACCCGTTCGCTGGCCATGTCGACCATGCGCGCCAGCGTGTGGCCGACCACCTCCGGCTGCTCGTGAATTTCCTTCGCCATGAAATGGCGATAGTTGGCCTTGTCGACCAGCGAGGTCGACGCGCCGAGCTTGAGCACCTCGCGCTCAACGACGGCGTTCTGCTTGTCGTGGACGGTGACGCCGCCGCGGGTCAGCACCGCCCAGTCGCCGTCCTCCAGATAGCTCACGGTATCGGTGAACGGACCGAGCGCAATCGCGTCCGACCCCAGATACATTTCGCCGTCGCCATAGCCGATAGCCAGCGGCGGGCCGTTGCGCGCGCCGATCAGCAAGTCATCGTTGCCGGCGAAGATGAAGGCGAGCGCGAAAGCGCCGCGCAGGCGCGACAACGTCGCCTTCACCGCCGCGACCGGATCGGCGCCGGCGGCGAGATAGCCGTCGACCAGGTGAAGCACGATTTCGGTGTCGGTCTCGGTCGAGAACACCACGCCCTTGTTTTGCAGTTCTTCGCGCAACTCGCGGAAATTCTCGATGATGCCGTTGTGAACGACGGCGACACGGTCGGTCGCGTGCGGATGGGCATTGTTTTCGGTCGGCTTGCCGTGGGTCGCCCAGCGGGTGTGTCCGATGCCGAGCCGGCCCGGCAGCGGCGAAGCCGTCAGGCGGGCTTCGAGATTCTTCAGCTTGCCCTCGGCGCGGCGGCGATCGATCCGGCCATTGTCCAGCGTGGCGACGCCGGCGGAATCATAGCCGCGATATTCCAGACGCTTGAGTGAATCGACCAATTGCTCGGCAACCGGGCCGCGTCCCAAAATTCCAACGATGCCGCACATGCAATTCCATCTCTACGGTTCAAGCCGCGCCAAAATCGACACGACGTCTCTTAACGAGAAATTCTCACCGCCGGGGCTCAACAATTATTGCGAATTGCCACAGTGTTAAGCGAATCCGTTAACGTATCGGAAATTCATTTCCGCAGCGCTTTCGCCGCCGCCTTGGCCTCGCGGAATCGGCGCGCCCAGCCCTCACGCGCGGTCTGCCGGCCCCGCCCGATCGCCAGCGCGTCGTCGGCGACGTCGGTAGTGATCACCGAACCCGAGCCGACATAGGCGCCGTCGCCGATGCGGACCGGCGCGACCAGCGCGGAGTTCGATCCGACGAACGCGCCGTTGCCGATGACGGTTTTATATTTGTCGAAGCCGTCGTAATTGCAGGTGATGGTGCCGGCGCCGATATTGGCGTTGGCGCCGACATGGGCGTCGCCGATATAGGTCAGATGGTTGACCTTGGCGCCGGCCTCGATGGTCGCCGCCTTGGTCTCGACGAAATTGCCGATCCTGGCGCCGTCACCCAGCGACGTGCCCGGCCGCAGCCGGGCGAACGGGCCGACCGAGGCGCGCGCGCCGATCGCCGCCTTCTCGATGTGCGAGAACGCGTGGATCACCGCGCCGTCGCCGACGCTGACGCCCGTTCCGAACACCACGTTGGGCTCGACCACGACGTCGCGGCCGAACGTCGTGTCGGCGGCGAGGAACACCGTATCCGGCGCGATCAGGGTGACGCCGGCGTCGAGCGCGGCCTGACGCAGCCGCGCCTGCATCACCTGCTCGGCCTGCGCCAGTTGCGCCTTGGTGTTGATGCCGCGCACCTCGTCCTCGAAGGTCTCGACCACCACGACGTCGCGGCCGAGCGCGCGAACGATGCCGACCGCGTCGGTGAGATAATATTCGCTCTTGCCGTTGGCGTTGCCGATCCGCTCCAGCACCTGCAACGCGATGCGGCCGTCGAGCGCCATCACCCCGGCATTGCACAGCGTGATCGCCTTCTCCTGTTCGCTGGCGTCGGCCTGCTCGCGGATCACGGTCAGCCGGTCGCCCTCCATCACCAGCCGGCCGTAGCCGGTCGGATCGGCGGCCTGAAATCCCAGCACCGCCAGCCCCGCGCCGGCGGCAAGCGGCGCGCGCAGCCGCTCGAACGTCGCCGCCGAGATCAGCGGCGTATCGCCGAAGGCGACCAGGAGATCGTCGCAGCCTCGCGCGATCGCCGCGCGCGCCGCCATCACGGCGTGGGCGGTGCCGAGCCGCTCGGCCTGAACATGGATGTCGACCTCGGGGCGGACACGCCGCGCCTCATCGGCCACCGCCTGATGATCCGGCCCGACCACCACCGCGAGCGCCGTGCCCTCGCCCTGCGGCGCGGCGCCCAGCACATGGGCCAGCAGCGACTGGCCGGCGACGGGATGCAGCACCTTCGGCAGCGACGAGCGCATCCGCGTGCCCTCGCCGGCCGCAAGCACGATGGTGAGGGTGGTTCTGCCAGCCATATCAATACCTGCCAAAGTGATCCGGAAATATCGCCCGTCAATAATCGGTTTTCGTCAAAGATCAAAGCCGGCGGGCGGCGCGGGACCGCGACCGGCGAGGGTGCGGGCATTTCCTGATATTGTTCACCGGGCGATTCGCCGGCATTGGGGGAGGCCGACAGGATCTGATGGCAAAACCCGAAAACGACACCGCACATGACCCGGTTCACGCTTCGGCCGACGACCTCGCCGCCTCCCATCCCGAGGGTTCGCGGGCCCGCCTGCTGGCCGACGAGGACGGTTTTGACCGGCGGACGCCGTGGCGGCTGGCGGGTTGGGGCCTCAGCGCGGTCGGCGCGGTCACCGTCGCCGTGCTGGTCCATCAATTCCAGATTCACACCCGGCTGGATCGCGCGGCCGTCGCCGATCTGACGCAGCGCTCCGAACAGATTCAAGCCATCGCGCGGGAGAGCCGCAATGACATCCGCCGCCTCGCGGCGGCGATCGATACGCTGAACAGCGATCGCGACCGCCTGTTCGCCCGGGCCACCGCGCTCGAACAGGGCCTCGAATCGGTGACCGGTTCGATCGCGCGCCAGCATGCCGCGTCGTCGCCCCCCGCCGCCGCGCCGCCGCCACCCGCGGCCGCGCCGGACGTAAAGTCCGAAACGGCCGACACCGCGCCCGAGATCACTGCCGCGATTCCCGCTGAGCCGACGCCCGCCGCGACGGAAGTCGCGGTGCCGCGCACCGCGTTCGCCGTCGATCTCGGTGCCGCCCATTCGATCGACGGCCTTCGCAGCCTGTGGCGACGCCTGACGGCAGCGCACCGAACCGTGCTCGTCAATCTGACGCCGGCCATCGCGCTGGAGGAACGCAAGGCGCCGGCGGGCGTGCAATTGCGGCTGATCGCCGGGCCGCTCGACAATGCGGCGCGGGCCGCCGCGATTTGCGCCGCCCTCGCCGCCCGTCATCAGAGCTGCGCGACCACCACCTTCGCCGGCCCCAAGCTGACGATGGACGCGGAACCCGCCGCCGCGCCGCCCCCGCCGCCGCGACGGCCCGCTCCTCATCTCGCCGTGCGCGCGAAATCGACGGCCGCGCCGCCGCCGGCCCGGGCGCCATCGACGCCGTCGCCAGCACCATCGCCGTCGCGATAGTTCCAGGCCCTCGCGTCATGCACAGAACGAACGCCGGCATCGCGCGCGCCGCGCTTGCTCCGCCATCCGATCCGAACCATAGTCCCGCCCCATGAAAAAAGATCCGTTCCGCCTCACGCCCTATCAGGTTCAATGGCTGCTCGTCGTCGGCTTCGTCACCGTCGGCTACGCGCTCTATATCCGTTATCTCGCCATCGAACTGTCGACCGTGACACTGGCCTGCGACGCCGGCCTGCAGAGCAACCTGTGCAAGGCGCGGTCGGTCGCGACCTATCTGTTCCGCAATTCGGTGTTCGGGACCCTGGCGCTGATCGTCGCCGTCCTGCACCTGATCCGCCCGTCGATCGTGCTGCTGACCGTGGGACTGGTGGCCGCGGGGGCCGGCATCGTGCTTTACAACGTCGCGCTGTCGGGCATCGCCGTCGGCATTCTTATCCTGGGATTTGCGCGGCCCGCGCCCGCCACAGTGTGATCGCGAGCATCACATAGATCAGGCAGGTCCACAGCGCCTGCCAGTTGGCGACGCCTTCGTTGAAGGCGATGTAGCCCGACGCGATCACCAGGAGCCCGGCGAACACCGCCTCGGCGACCGGACGGCGGCCCTCGCGCGGCCGGTTGAAGACCATCAACATCCAGAACGGCACCACCGCCATGGTCAGTGCCGCGAACGGGAAATCCTTGTAGCGCGGATCGAACACCAGACCGAGCGCGGTCGAGGCCGCGATCACCGTAGTCACGCCCAGCGTCAACCCCAGCAGCACCAGCCACCATGATTTGACACGGCCCTGGCGCGGGCCGATCAAATCGAGAAACGTCGGCAGCGAGCGCCCCGACATCTGGGCGCGGGCGGACAACAGCGGCGCGGCAATGCCGGCGGCGAGCAGCAGGCCCCATTGCGTCCAGCCGCCGATCCCGAGGCTTTCGGTCAGCATTTTCTCGACCGCCACGCCGAGCAAGGCGCCCGCCGCGGTCGCCGAGCCGGCGACGCCGAGCCATGAACCGAAGCGCGGCGCCCACGGCCGCCGCCGCGCCGTCCACATCGCCACCGCGAAGATCAGAACGGACAGCACCATTCCGGCGGCCATTTCCCGCTGCCACATCGGGAAGTTGTTGATCGGCTGGCCGGCGGGGAATTTTTCCGCGCGCGACCTGGCGTCGAACAGCCCCCAATAGCCGCCGACGGTGCCCTCAAGCTGGCGCTTCCACGGCTGGTCGTAAGCCTCGATCAGGTTGACGCGGAAATTCTCCCGCTTCGCCAGGCCGAGAATTTCCGACACCACCCGCGCCTGATTGGCGCGCGAGGGCAGCGCCCCTTCCCGCATCCGCCCGGCGCTCGGCCAGCCGGTCTCCCCGATCAGGATTTCCTTGCCCGGAAACGCCACCGCCACCCGCCGTCGGATCGCGGCGACATGGCTCGCGGCGTAGCGCGCCGGAATCGGGATGTCCTCCCAATACGGCAGGATGTGAATGGTGACGAAATCGACCGCGTCATAGACGTCGCGATTGCGCAGCCAGTATTCCCAGACGTCGGCATAGGTCACCGGCACCTTCACCTGCGCCTTGACCGAACGGATGTTGGCGGCGAGATCGGCGGCGGTCATCTCGCCGCGCAACAGCACCTCGTTGCCGACGACCACCGCCGTCACGACATCGGGATAATCATTGGCGAGGCGCACGGCGGTCGCCATCTCGATGACGTTATCGACGCGATTGCTGCCGAGCCAGATGCCGAGGATCAGCTTCAGTCCGGCCTTGCGCGCCAATTCCGGCGCCTTGTCGAGCCCGTTCTGAATCGAATAGGTCCGGACGCATTGCGAGATTTTGGCAAGCTGGGCGAAATCCTCGGCGATCTGCTCGGGGGCGATCTGCGTCCCTTTCACCAGCGGGCTCTGGTCGCCGCGGAACGGCGCGTAGGACACGCATTCGAGCTTGGTCCCCTTCTCGATCGGCGCGCGCGCCAGCGTGATCGGCATGGCCAACCACCACCAGATGGCGGCGATCGCGCATAACGACAGGAACAACAGGGTCAGCGGCGTTCGCAACGAAATCGACACGGTCCTCCTGGAGGATCATCGCCCACGGCCACGATCAGGGACGGCCGCCGGACATGCCCGAACAACAACCACGCCCGATCTGGCTCCCGGAGGAAGGCGCGGACACGTCGATTAACCAATCGCCGGCGCTCTGCCAAGTGCCGGGCCGCCGCAATCCCTTACTTCTTGTCGAGATCGGCGCGCCGCGACGCCGTTGGTTGACTGGACAAAAACCTTTTTGTGTTTCATGGAATCCGGAACTGCGCTTCGCCGCATTGGGGACCCATTTGCGCGGAATCTGAGCAGTGATCGACGACGGGCGGAAATCAGCCATCAAACCGGGGACGGCATGCGTCAGATACGAGTCGAACTGCGAGCCGCGTTGATGCGGACATTGGCCGTGCCGGGACTGGCACTGATGCTCGGCGTCGGCGGCGCCATCGCCCAGAGCGGCGATCTGCGCGCCCAGGACCAGACGCCGAAGCCCGCGCAGCAGAACGCCAATCCGGCGACGGCGGCCGAAGCCGCGGCCAAGGAAAGCCAGCGCCGGGCCGACGAATTCGCCGAGGCCGCCAAGGCCATCAACGGCCCGGCCGGCAATCCCGAATGCGTCTGGCTCGGCCGGCGCGTCGTGTTGTTGATGTGGCGCGACGATCTCGACACCGCCTTCCGCCACCTCGATCTCTACGACCGCTTCGGCTGCCCCGGCGGCCATATCCAGGCGACATTCCGCTGCCTGGTCCGGTTCGGCGCCATCGATCCGAAAGTGCCCGACAGCCTCAACAGCCGGGTGCACGCCTGCTGGATCAATCCCAACTCCCAGCCGCAGGCAGCCGCCGCGGCGCCCGCTCCTGCCCCGGCGTCGGGCGCGCCGGCCGCCCCGGCTCCCGCCGCCGCGCCGGCGACGGCCCCGCCCGCGCCAGCGAAATAATTGACGCGGCGCGCCGGAACGAACCACGGCGCCCGCGATTTCCTCTTATTGTCGCCTGGAAAATGCCATCGCGTCATACGAGTGGATAATTGCTGCGGCATTGATATGCTTGTCTTGCCGCGGCTGCCGGCGGATCGAGGGGACTGGTCCGCTCATCTGTCATGTCACCTGTCACGCCGCCCCGAAATGGTTGAGTCGCGATGCGCGCTGTCGTCGCCGTTCTGTTGCTTGTTACCGCCGTCCACGCCGCGATCTGGGCCGCGTTCCGGGAGAAGCAGCCGGCTCCTGATTTCACCGGCATCTTGCCGAGCCTGTCCTATGCGCCGTTCGACGGCTCCGGCCATCCCGACGTCGACAACATTCCGACCATCGAGAAAATTCGCGCCGACATGAAGGTGCTGGCGCCGCTGACCCGCGCCATCCGCCTCTATTCCTCGACCGGCGGCGTCGAACTGGTGCCGCCGATCGCCAATGAAGCCGGCATCAAGGTGACGGTCGGCGCCTGGATCGACAAGCACGTCGACCGCAACGAACGCGAAATCCAGGCCGCTGTCGACCTCGCCAGGCACAACAGCAACGTCAACGGCATCGTCGTCGGCAACGAAACCATCTACCGCGCCGACCAGAAGGTCGACGACCTCATCAAGCTCATTCAGCGGGTCAAGGGCCAAGTCAACGTCCCGGTGACCACCGGCGAAATCTGGAACATCTGGCTGGAGCACCCGGAGCTGGCGTCGTCGGTCGATTTCATCGCCGCGCACATCCTGCCGTACTGGGAAGGGTTCTCGCACAAGCAGGCGGTCGACCAGGCGCTCATCATCTACCAGAAACTGCGCGAGGCGTTTCCGGGCAAGCGCATTGTCATCGCCGAATTCGGCTGGCCGTCGGGCGGCTACAATCTCCAGAACGCGGTGCCGGGCCCGTTCGAGCAGGCGGTGGTGCTGCGCAATTTCGTCAGCCGCGCTGAATCGATCGGGATGGAATACAACATCGTCGAGGCCATCGATCAGCCCTGGAAGTATTTCGAAGGCGGCGTCGGCCCCTATTGGGGCATCCTCAACGCCAATCGTGAGCCGAAATTCAACTGGACCGGGCCGGTCGTCGACCAGGATTACTGGAAGCTCGCCACCATCGCGCTGCTGGTCGGCGTGCTGCTGTCGCTGCCGATCTTCCGGCTGGCGCGGCCGACGGTGCTTCAGGCCGGCATGCTGTCGATCGCCGCCAACGGCGTCGGCGCCTGGGTCGCCACCGTGTTCGCCTATTGGAACGGCCATTATTTCGTCTGGGGTTCGGCTTTCGCCATGATCCTCGGCCTTACGCTGCTGGTGCCGCTGATCCTGATCGCGATGGCCCGCATCGAGGAAATCGCAACCATCGCCTTCGGCCATCGCCCGGTCCGATTGCTGTCACCGCAGAAGACGGCGGCGGCCGCCGCCGATCCGAACCGCAAGCACCCGATGGTGTCGATCCACGTTCCGGCTTATTTCGAGCCGCCGGAGATGCTGAAGCAGACGCTCGACGCGGTGGCGCGGCTCGACTATCCGAACTTCGAATGCGTGGTCATCATCAACAACACCCCGGACCCCGCGTTCTGGCAGCCGATCCAGGACCATTGCCGCGCGCTCGGCGAACGCTTCAAGTTCATCAACGCCGAGAAGGTAAAGGGCTTCAAGGCCGGCGCGCTGCGCATCGCCATGGACCGCACCGCCGCCGACGCCGAGATCATCGGCATCATCGACGCCGACTATGTGGTTGAACCGGACTGGCTCAAGGACCTCGTCCCGGCCTTCGACGATCCGCGCGTCGGCCTGGTGCAGGCGCCGCAGGACCATCGCGACGAGGACCTGTCGCTGATGCACTACGCCATGAATGGCGAATATGCCGGCTTCTTCGACATCGGCATGGTCCAGCGCAACGAAACCAATGCCATCATCGTCCACGGCACCATGTGCCTGATCCGCCGCGAGGCGATGGACAAGGCCGGCGGCTGGGCCGGCGACACCATCTGCGAGGACACCGACCTCGGCCTCGCCATCATCGAACAGGGCTGGCTGACGCACTACACCAACAAGCGCTACGGCCACGGCCTGTTGCCCGACACCTACGAGGCGTTCAAAAAGCAACGGCATCGCTGGGCCTATGGCGGCTTCCAGATCGTCAAGAAGCACTGGCGTCGCTTCCTGCCCGGCGCCAGCCGGCTCTCCCCGGACCAGAAGCGCGAATTCGCGCTGGGCTGGCTGAACTGGCTCGGCGCCGAAAGCCTCGGCGTGCTGGTGGCGCTGTTGAACCTGATCTGGGTGCCGATCGTCGCCTTCGCCGACATCGCCATTCCCGACAAGATCCTGACCTTGCCGATCATCGCCGCCTTCATCGTCTCGATGGCGCACTTCCTGTCGCTCTACAAGCTGCGCGTGACGCTGAAACCCGGCCAGATGTTCGGCGCCATGATCGCGGCGATGTCGGTGCAATGGACGGTGTCGCGGGCGGTCGCCAACGGCCTGATCACCGAGCACCTGCCGTTCGCCCGCACCTCGAAGGGCGGGCTGTCGCGGATGTCGATCGAATTCCAGGCGTTCTGGGAAGCGATCATCGGCGTGCTCCTGCTGCTCGGCGCGGTGGTGCTGGTGGCCTCCAACAGTTTCCGGCAGATCACAGAGATCTACATCTTCGCCGGCGTGCTGGTGCTGCAGAGCCTGCCGTTCCTGTCGGCGGTGGCGCTGGCGACGCTGGAACTGTCGCGGATCAATTCCTTCGCCTTCTGGCGCTACACCTGGACCCGCTCGGCCGAACTGATCGGCCTGCGGCCGGCGCCGATGCCGATCATCGGCCCGTCGCGGCAGGTGCCGTCCGACACGCCGACGCGGCCTTGACCGCGTTCGGCGGTCGAAACGGCTGATATTCCGCATCGGGGTCAGCCGCCAAAATCTTGTCGTCGCAGGGAAATCCGATTCTCCCCGCGAACGCGGCGTATTCGCCCGCCGGCGAGGGTCTGATCCAACTGCGTTGAACCGGACCCTTCGCCTATCTTTCTGATGGAGTACGATCTGAGCCGGTCCGAAGGGCTGCGATGCGCAACCGGGCGTCAACCTTCGGATCAAGTCCGAGAGCCTGCTTTTGGGAATCATGCTCTATTGACCCGCGCGGGTCCGTTCCCTACACAGCCCCCACGTGAGCGCGTAGCTCAGCCGGTAGAGCACGTGACTTTTAATCATGGGGTCGAGGGTTCGAGTCCCTCCGCGCTCACCA
>JBDHSX010000068.1:0-17611 GCA_039808365.1 Xanthobacteraceae bacterium
GTCTTCATCTCGGCGATGTCGCCCTCGTGCAGCACCATGCCGCCGATCAGCTGCACGTCGAAATGGCGCTGGCCGAGGGTGCGCTTGGCCGCCTCGCGCACGGTGGCGAAGGCCGGCACCAGCAGATCGTCCAGCGACTTGCCGGCCTCGATCTGCTTGCGGAATTCGGCGGTGCGCGCCTTGAGCTGCTCGTCGCTGAGCGCCGCCACTTCCGGCTCCAGGGCATTGATGGCATTGACGCGCGATTGATACGCCTTGACCCGGCGGTCGTTGGGGGAGCCGAAAAACTTGCGGGCGAGCGCGCCGATCATACCAATGTCCTGTCCATGCGGTCCGGCGCTGCGGCCGGAAGATCATCCATCAATGCGACGTCATCGAGCGAGGCGTTTAACACGCGCCGGGCTCCCTTGTCGCGCCGGGGAGCCAATCCGTCGCGTCGGGGCGCCGTCGCGGCCATCAACTCGTCGTGACGCCTCGAAACACGCCGGTCCCGTCAATGATTTACCGAAAAGGCACCGGACGATGCGGCCAACATTGACCCGGTGCCGGACAGATATGGCCCGCCCAGGGGGTTGTCAACGGCGCGGGCGGAACGGCCGGATGTCCGATATTTCATGATTTTGACAGAGTTTTCGCGTTGCCAACGCTGGCAGATTAGGCGAGTGTCCGCCGCCTCGAACCGCCCCTCCGGGAGAACAGGATTGTCCATGACTGCCTCATCGCGCCCCACCCCATCGCGCTCGCGCGGCCTCGCGCTGTCCGCGGCAAGTTGCCTCGCTCTGGCGCTGCTGGCGGGCGCCCCCGCGCGCGCCGACGACAATCCGGTGCTGGCCAAGGTCAATGGCGTCGAAATCCGCCAGAGCGACGTGACGCTGGCGGAGGAGGAACTGGCGCCCAACCTGGCGCAGATGGACCCCGCGACCAAGAAGGAAAACGTGCTGGCGTTCCTGATCGACATGAAGATCGTCGCCAAGGCCGCCGAGGACAAGAAGATCGGCGAGCAGGCCGATTTCAAGAAAAAGCTCGATTTCGCCCGCAACCGCCTCTTGATGGACAATCTGCTGGCGGCCGAGGGCAAGGCAGCCTTGACCGACGCGGCCATGAAGAAGGTCTATGACGACGCCGCCGCCCAGATCGCCGGCGAGCAGGAGGTCCACGCCCGCCACATCCTGGTGCAGA
The DNA here is from genome assembly GCA_039808365.1 of Xanthobacteraceae bacterium. GTDB lineage: Bacteria > Pseudomonadota > Alphaproteobacteria > Rhizobiales > Xanthobacteraceae > 62-47. The sequence continues at coordinate 1,180 of JBDHSX010000068.1, forward strand.
CCGAGGACGAGGCCAAGGCGATCAAGGCCGAACTCGACAAGGGCGCCGATTTCGCCAAGCTCGCCAAGGAGAAGTCCAAGGACCCCGGCGCGGCGGACGGCGGCGACCTCGGCTTCTTCACCAAGGAGCAGATGGTGCCGGAATTCTCCAAGGTCGCCTTCGAGCTGGCGCCCGGCAAGATTTCCGACCCGGTCAAGACGCAATTCGGCTGGCACATCATCAAGGTCGAGGAAAAGCGCAACCGCCAGCCGCCGCCGTTCGACCAGGTCAAGCCGCAGATCGAGCAATACGTGACGCGCAAGGCGCAGTCGGAACTGGTCGCCAAGCTGCGCGAGACCGCCAAGGTCGAGCGCATGGACCAGCCGGCGGCCCCGGCCGTCCCGGCCCCGGCGACGCCGCCCGCGCCGGCGAAGAAGTAAATCGGTTATTTCGTCATGCGCGGGCTTGACCCGCGCATCCATCTTCATTGATGGATTGCCGGATCATAGGCGAGCGAAAGCGAAGCCGTTCTTCCGACCATTAATATCCGGCAATGACGGAATTCCCATGTCCACCGCTGTCTCCCCCCTCGCCCCGAAACACGTCCCCGACCTGCCGCCGCTCGGCGGCGTCCGCCTCGCCACCGCCGCCGCCGGCATCCGCTACAAGGGCCGCACCGACGTGCTGCTGGCGCTGCTCGATCCCGGCACCACGGTCGCCGGCGTCTTCACCACCTCGAAATGCCCGTCCGCGCCGGTCGAATGGTGCCGCGACAAGCTCAAGGGCGGGAAAGCCCGCGCGCTGGTGGTCAATTCCGGCAACGCCAACGCCTTCACCGGCAAGACCGGCCGCGCCGCGACCGCGCTGACCGCGAAGATCGCGGCCAAGGCGGTCGGCTGCCCGGTCGACGAGGTCTTTCTCGCCTCGACCGGAGTGATCGGCGAGCCGCTCGACGCCACCAAGTTCGACGGTGTGCTCGGCAATCTGGCTGAGCAGGCCGAGCCCGACCGCTGGCATGACGCCGCCCGCGCGATCATGACCACCGACACCTTCTTCAAGGTCGCCACCGCCACCGTGAAGATCGGCAAGGCCAAGGTCACCATCAACGGCATGGCCAAGGGCGCCGGCATGATCGCTCCCGACATGGCGACGATGCTGTCCTTCGTCTTCACCGACGCGCCGCTGTCGGCCGCCGCGCTGCAATCGCTGCTGAAGACCGGCGTCGCCACCACCTTCAACGCCGTGACCATCGACGGCGACACCTCGACCTCCGACACCCTGCTGGCCTTCGCCACCGGCGCGGCCAAGGACGCCCCGAAAATCTCCCGCGCCAGCGACCCGCGGCTGAAGGCGTTTGCCAAAGCGTTTCAGGCCGTGCTGGCCGATCTGGCGGAACAGGTCGCCCGCGACGGCGAAGGCGCGCGCAAGCTGGTGGAGGTGAGCGTCGAGGGCGCGGTGTCCGACAAGTCGGCGCGGCGGGTGGCGATGTCGATCGCCAATTCGCCGCTGGTCAAGACCGCGATCGCCGGCGAGGACGCCAATTGGGGCCGCGTGGTGATGGCGGTCGGCAAGGCCGGCGAGCCCGCCGACCGCGACCGGCTGTCGATCTCCTTCAACGGCATCCGCGTCGCCAGGAGCGGCGCGCGCGATCCGTCCTATGACGAGGCGGAAGTCTCCAGGGCGATGAAGAACGACGTCATCCGCATCAAGGTGGCGCTCGGCCTGGGCAAGGGCCGCGACCGCGTGCTGACCTGCGACCTCACCAAGGAATATGTCGCCATCAACGGCGACTACCGGTCGTGATGAAACTCACCCTCGTCGTCGCCTGCGCGCTGATCGACGCCGACAACCGCGTCCTGATCGCGCAGCGCCCGGAGGGCAAGCAACTCGCCGGGCTGTGGGAATTTCCCGGCGGCAAGCTGGAGCCCGGCGAACGCCCCGAGCCGGCGCTGATCCGCGAATTGCGCGAGGAACTCGGCATCGAGGTCAAGGAAGCCTGCCTCGCGCCGCTGACCTTCGCCAGCCATGCCTACGAGACGTTCCATTTGCTGATGCCGCTCTACATCTGCCGGCGCTGGGATGGCACGGTGGTCTCGAAAGAGGGACAGGCGCTGAAATGGGTGCGCGCCAACAAATTGCGCGACTACCCGATGCCGCCCGCCGACATCCCGCTGATCCCGCCGCTGATCGATCTGCTGATGTGAGGCGTCATCGTCATTGCAACGCCAACGGTCTCCGTCATTGCGAGCGAAGCGAAGCAATCCAGCTCTTTCCTCGCGGTCTCTGGATTGCTTCGCTCGCGATGACGAAAACAACTACGGCTTCCGCCGCTTCACCGCATCCTCAAGGCTGAACTTCGCCGAGCCCGGCCGCAACGGTTTGGGCTGGCTTTCGTGCGGGGCCCAGCCGAGCAGCCAGACCAGGTCGAAGGTGGCGCGGATGCGGCCGTCGGCGTCGCTGAAACGCTCGCCGTAGATTTGCGCCATCCGCAGCAGGGTGGCGCGCCGCGACGGCAGCTTGCGCCGCTCCACCAGCACATTGGTCGCGCCCATGCGGCGCAGGTCCTGCATCAGGGCGAAGGCATTGTCGTAACGCACCGACAGCCGCTCGACATCGGTCACCGGCAGCGCGAAGCCGGCGCGCTGCAACAGTCCGCCGGCGTCGCGCAGGTCGGCGAACGGCGAGACATGCGGCGACGCGCCGCCCTCCACCTCGGCCTCGGCGGCGGCGAAGGACTGCCGCAGCTCGGTGAGGGTGTCGCCGCCGACCATCGCCGCCAGCAGCAGCCCGTCCGGTCTCAAGGCGCGCCGCACCTGCGCCAGCACGCCCGGCAGGTCATTGACGAATTGCAGCGCCAGCAGCGACACGGCGAGGTCGATCGAGTCCGGCGCCAGCCCCAGCGGATCGTTGTCGGCGTCGGCGATGGCCACCGGCCGCAGCGCGATGCCCTGCTTGTCCAGCGCATCCCGCAGCGCCGCGCCCGGCGTCGCCAGATCGATCCCCGAGGTGAAGGCGCGGTTGACCGCCGCCAGCCGCTCAGCCGCGTCGCTCGCCGCATGGTCGAGCAGGAACGTCGCCGCGCCGAGCTTGTCCGCGCGCGCCCGCCGCGCGCGCAGCAGCGCGCGGTCGAACAGGACGGGCGTGGCGGGGGCATCGACCATGGCGCGGTGGTACGCCCAATCGCCCACGCTGACAATCCGATCCGGACACGGCGGCGCGACCTTGAGAGTCGCCATGCGGCAAACTAACCTCGTCCCATGTCGAGCGACGCCGCGCCCTCCTCCGCCACGAGCCGCCTCCGCGGCGCCGTCCGCGCCTGCCGCGATTTCGCCGCAAGAATCCCGCGCGCCGCGCTCGACGTCGCGCTGCCGACGCTGTGCGCCGCCTGCCGCGAGCCGGTCGCCGGCGACGGCCTGTGCGCGGCGTGCTGGGGCCAGTTGTCGTTCATTGAACCACCGTTCTGCCCGCGCCTCGGCATTCCGTTCGTCTATGACCCCGGCCCCGGCGTGCTGTCGATGCAGGCCGCCGCCGCGCCGCCGGCCTTCCATCGCGCCCGCGCCGCGGTCCGCTACGACGACGTCGCCAAAACGCTGGTTCACGCGCTGAAATATCAGGACCGCACCGACCTCGCGCCCGTTATGGGCCGCTGGATGGCGCGCGCCGGCGGCGAACTGCTGGCCGACGCCGACCTGCTCGTTCCGGTGCCGCTGCATTGGCGGCGGGCCTGGAGCCGGCGCTACAACCAGTCCGGGGCGCTGGCGAAAATCATCGCGCGGCATCACCACACCAGGGTCGCGGGCGACGTGCTGCGCCGGGTGCGGCCGACGCGGCACCAAATCGGGCTGTCGAAAGCCGAGCGCGCCGCCAATGTGCAGGGCGCCTTCGCCGTCGACCCCGCCAAGGCCGCCGAGATCGCCGGCCGCCGCGTCGTGCTGATCGACGACGTGCTGACCTCGGGCGCCACCGCCGACGCCTGCGCCCGCGCGCTGTTGCGCGCCAAGGCGCGACAGGTCGACGTGCTGGTGTTCGCTCGGGTTGTGGAGCCGACGCAAAACCCCATATAATCCGCGACTTCATTGACGAAAGCAGGTTCGATGACCGCTGCGGTTGAAATCTACACGCGCCCCGGCTGCGGCTATTGCAGCGCGGCGCTGGCGCTGCTGACGCGCAAGAATGTCGCCTTTACCCAGCACGACGCCGGCGCGGACCCGTCAGTGCGCCAAAGAATGTATGACCGCGTCGGCGCGGGCGCGACCTTCCCGCAGATTTTCATCGGCGGCGCCCATGTCGGCGGCTGCGACGACCTCTACGCGCTCGACCGCGACCGCAAGCTCGATGCGCTCCTGGCCGGCGAGGGCGAAGGAGCGATCTCGTGACTACCGTCACGCCCTTCGTCGCCGCCATGGTGCAGATGCGCACCGGCCTGTTGCCGGGGCCGAGCTTCGAGCAGGCGGCGGAACTGATCCGCGAGGCCGCGCGGCAGGGCGCTGACTACGTGCAGACGCCCGAAGTCAGCAACATGATGCAGTTGAACCGCGCCGCGCTGTTCGAGCATCTCGCCGCGCAGGACGACGACGCCTCGCTGAAAGCCTATCGCGATCTGGCGCGCGCGTTGAAAATCCACCTGCATGTCGGCTCGCTGGCGCTGCGGGCGAGCGAGACGCGCGCGGTCAACCGCTCGTTCCTGCTCGGGCCGGACGGCACGATCCTCGCCAGCTACGACAAGATCCATATGTTCGATATCGATCTCGGCAATGGCGAGAGCTATCGCGAATCCGCCAACTACCAGCCGGGCGACAGCGCGGTGCTCACCGATCTGCCATGGGGCCGTCTCGGCATGACGATCTGCTACGACGTGCGCTTCCCCTCACTCTATCGGGCGCTGGCGGAAGCCGGCGCGTCGTTCCTCGCGGTGCCCTCGGCCTTCACGAAAAAGACCGGCGAAGCCCATTGGCACACGCTGCTGCGCGCCCGCGCCATCGAGAACGGCTGCTTCGTGTTCGCCGCGGCGCAGACCGGGCTGCACGAGAACAAGCGCGAGACTTTCGGCCATTCGCTGATCGTCGATCCGTGGGGCGTGGTGCTGGCCGACGGCGGCACCGATGTGGGTGTGGTGCTGGCGACCATCGATCCGGCCAAGGTGGAAAGTGCGCGCAAAAGCATTCCGTCGTTGCAGCACGGCCGCCGCTTCGGCATCAACGACACCCGTGGCGCGCCGGACCGCCTGCAAGTGGTGCGAGGCTCGGCATGATCAAATACGATCTGCGCTGCGAGCAGGGCCACGGCTTCGAAAGCTGGTTTCAGGGCTCTGCGGCCTACGAGTCCCAGCGCAAGCGCAAGCTGATCGCCTGCCCGGCCTGCGGTTCGGTGAAGATCGAGAAGGCGCTGATGGCGCCGCGCCTCGCCGGCACCAAGAAGCGTGGCCGCGCCGTGGTCCCGGCCGAAACCGCCCCCGCCGAGACGCCGCCGGCGCTGATGATGACGCAGGAACGCGAACTGCGCGCCAAGCTCAAGGAATTGCGCGACCATGTGGTGAAGAACGCCGACAATGTCGGCGAGCGCTTCCCCAACGAGGCGCGCAAGATGCATTACGGCGATATCGAGCATCGGCCGATCTATGGCGAGGCGTCGGCCGACGAGGCCAAATCGCTGATCGAGGAAGGCATCGAGGTGATGCCGCTGCCGGTGCTGCCTGAAGACCGGAATTAGGATGAGCGGAGGCGCGCTTTCCAGCTGGCAGGTCTGGGCGCTGCTTTCCGCCATGTTCGCCGCGCTCACGGCGATTTTCGCCAAGGTCGGCGTCGAGGGCATCAATCCCGACCTCGCCACCTTCATCCGGACCATCATCGTCCTCATCAGCCTCGCGTTCATTCTGTACGCCACCGGACAATTCCGTGATCCCGGCGCGATCTCCGCGCGAAGCTGGATCTTCCTGATCCTTTCGGGGCTCGGCACCGGCGCGTCGTGGCTGTGTTACTTCCGCGCCCTGAAACTCGGCCCGGCGACGCTGGTCGCGCCGATCGACAAGCTCAGCGTGGTGCTGGTCGCGCTGTTCGGCGTGGCGTTTCTCGGCGAGCGCCCGTCGGCCGCCGGCTGGCTCGGCATCGCCTTGATCGCGACGGGGGCCATGCTGATTGCGATCAAGGGGTGAGCGATCTCACGCCGCGATCAGCAGCGCGACGCCGAGAACGATCAGCACGATACCGCCGAGTTCGCGCAAGGACAGCGGCTGCTTGAACGAATAATAGGACACGGCTTGCGCGAACAGCACCTCGACCAGCGCCAGCGTGCGGACGTTGGCGGCCGCCGTCAGCGCGAAGGCGAGGAACCAGAACTGCGAGGCGAACGCGCCGGTGAAGCCTGCCGCCATCGACGGCTTCCACATCCGCAGGATATCGGCCAGCACTTTTGGCGCACGAGTCAGAAGATAGACGGTCAGCACCAGCGTCTGCACGAACAGCCCGAACACCAGCGTGTAGCTCGCCGCCGTGACGAACGAAACGCCCGGCACCGCGATGATGGCGCCGCGAAAGCCGACCGCCGACAGCGCGAAACACGCCGCCGCCACCAGCCCCTGCACGGTTGGCTTCAGGCTGCCGAAACTCTTGACGAAACCCTTCGCGCCGGGCCGCAGCGCGGTGATGACCACGCCGGCGGTGGCGATCAGGATCGCCAGCACCTTCCATCCGGTAAGATGGTCGCCGAGAAAAACGAATCCGAAGATCGCGGTCTGGATCGCCTCGGTCTTCAGATAGGCCGTGGTGACGACGAAGGATTGATCGTTCATCGCCGCCAGCATCAAGCCGGTCGCCGCGATCTGCGCCAGCGCGCCGAGCAACAGCCACGGCCAGAACGCCGCCCCCGGCGACGGCAGCCCATCGCCGGTGAAGATCAGCACGATCGCCAGGAACAGCAGCGAAAACGGAAAGCCGAACAGGAAGCGGATATTGGTCGCGCCCCAGGTGCCGAGCGGCCCGGTGAGCGAACGCTGCATGGCGTTGCGCGCGACCTGCCCGAGGGCTGCGACGACGGTGAACGGAATCCAGAGCGATGCGATGGTGAACATGGGATGCGGTCAGATTGGATGACAATGAACCCGCGCATGGCGGGATTTTGATCGAGGCTCTTTTACCCCTCATTGCGAACGAAGCGAAGCAATCCAGAGGCCCCAAAGGAAGGGCTGGATTGCTTCGGAGCTCACGCTCCTCGCAATGACGGGTCAAACTGATGACTGGATTGCGCCGAACCTCAACTCTCGATCCCCTCCGCCACCACCATGTAGTTGACGTCCATGTCGGACGATACGCTCCAGCGGTCGGCGAGCGGACTGTAGACCACGCCGGCCTGTTCGGTGACGCCGAGCCGGCAGGTTTCCAGATGGCGCGCCAGTTCGTCCGGCGTAACGAACTTGTCCCACTGATGGGTGCCGCGCGGCAGCCAGCGCAGCACGTATTCCGCGCCGACGATCGCCAGCGCGAAGCTTTTCCAGGTGCGGTTGAGCGTCGACACCACCATCAGGCCGCCCGGCTTGAGCACGCCGGCGCAGCGACCGAGGAAGGCGCCGACGTCGACGACGTGCTCGACCACCTCCATCGCCAGCACGATGTCGAAGCGCTCGCGCGGGTCCATCTCCTCCAGCGTGGTGCAACGATAGTCGACCGAGACCTGCGACTTGTCGGCGTGCAGCTTCGCCGCCGCGATGTTGCTGGCCGACGGATCGACCCCGATCACCTGCGCCCCCAACCGCGCCAGGGGCTCGCACAACAGGCCCGCGCCGCAGCCGATATCGAGCACCCGCAACCCGGCGAGACAGTTCAGGCTGCGCAGGTTGCGGTCGAACTTGCGACAGGCGGCGTCGCGGATGAACGCCAGCCGCAGCGGGTTGATCTTGTGCAGCGGGGCCATTTTTCCGCGCGGGTCCCACCACTCCGCCGACAGTTTTGAGAATTTCTCGATCTCGGCGGGGTCGACGCTGGGGCGGGACGCGCCGGAAACCTCTGATTGCATGGTCATGATCGGCGCGCGCCTCCTGTGATCGCGCGGGAGTTAAACGTTGGGGCCCGCAGGCCACCGGCGCAAACCGGTTGCCTGCCCGTCGGGCCGCCGGTATGTATACGCGCCTTTCGGCGCCGCGGCACGTCGGGGCCGCATCCTATCCCGTTGTCCTCAAGGAACATACCATCCGCCATGGGCCGGCTTGTCATGAAATTCGGCGGCACCTCCGTCGCCAACATCGAACGCATCCGCAACGTCGCCCGGCACGTCAAGCGCGAGGTCGACGCCGGCCACGAGGTCGCCGTGGTGGTGTCGGCGATGTCCGGGAAAACCAACGAACTGGTCGCCTGGTGCCGCGACGCCTCGCCGATGCACGACGCCCGCGAATATGACGCCGTGGTCGCCTCCGGCGAGCAGGTGACCTCGGGGCTTCTGGCCATCGCGTTGCAGGCCCTGGGCATCCAGGCCCGTTCCTGGCAGGGCTGGCAGATTCCGATCAAGACCTCGGACGCCCACGCCTCCGCCCGGATCCTCGACATCGACGGCGGCGAGATCGTCAAGCGCTTCGCCGACCGCAAGGAAGTCGCGGTGATCGCCGGCTTCCAGGGCATCAACCCCGAAACCGGCCGCATCACCACGCTGGGCCGTGGCGGCTCGGACACCTCGGCGGTGGCGATCGCGGCCGCCATCAAGGCCGACCGCTGCGACATCTATACCGACGTCGACGGCGTCTACACCACCGATCCGCGCATCGTGCCGAAGGCCCGCCGCCTCGACAGGATCGCGTTCGAGGACATGCTGGAACTGGCCTCGCAGGGCGCCAAGGTGTTGCAGGTGCGCTCGGTCGAGCTCGGCATGGTCCACAACATGCCGATCTTCGTCCGCTCCTCCTTCGACGAGCCCGACGCGATCGATCCCCACGCCACACCGCCCGGAACGCTGATTTGCAGCGAGGAAGAAATGATGGAAAGCCACGTCGTCACCGGAATTGCCTTCTCCAAGGACGAAGCGCAGATTTCGGTCCGCCAGATCGAGGACAAGCCCGGCGTCGCCGCCGCGATTTTCGTGCCGCTGGCCGCCGCCAACATCAACGTCGACATGATCGTCCAGAACGTCTCCGAGGACGGCAAGACCACCGACCTGACCTTCACGGTGCCGGCCGCCGATTTCGACCGGGCCAAGCAGACCATTACCGCCGCCAAGGACAGGATCGGCTATGCCCGGCTCGACAGCGCCGGCGACGTCGCCAAGGTGTCGGTGATCGGCTCGGGGATGCGCAGCCATGCCGGCATCGCCGCCAAGGCGTTCGCGGCGCTGGCCGAGCGCGGCATCAACATCCGCGCCATCACCACCTCGGAAATCAAGTTCTCGGTGCTGATCGACACCGCCTACACCGAACTCGCGGTCCGCACGCTGCATTCGCTGTACGGTCTCGACAAGGGCTGAAAACGGGAACATCCGGAGGCGGCCGTGAGCGATATCATCAGCGCCGCCAACGCGTTCCTGCTGGTGTTCGCGGGTCTGTTCCCGATCGTCAACCCGATCGGCGGCGCGCCGATCTTCCTGCGGCTGACCTCGCCGACCCCGGCGGAGCGCCCGGCGCTGGCCCGCGGCGTCGCCGTCAACAGCTTTCTGCTGCTGCTCGGGTCCCTGATCGTCGGCTCCCACGTGCTGGAATTCTTCGGCATCACGCTGCCCATCGTCCGCGTCGCGGGCGGCAGCGTGGTGGCAGCCTTCGCCTGGAAGCTGCTGCATTCCAGCGAGGAGCTTGAAGACCAGCGCAGCGTCACCGACCACGCGCCGGGGGTCGATGTCGATGTCTTCTATCCGCTGACCATGCCGCTGACGGTGGGACCCGGCTCGATCTCGGTGGCGATCACGCTGGGCAGCCAGCGGCCGTCCGCCACCGCCGCGTTCGGCGACTTCGCGCTGCTCGCGATCGCGGCGGTGGCTGGCCTCGCCGCCGTCGCGGCGTCGATCTATGTCTGCTATCGCTTTGCCGGCAATCTGGTGGCGGTGCTGGGCCGGCGCGGCACCAGCGTGGTGATGCGACTGTCGGCGTTCATCCTGCTCTGCATCGGCCTTCAGATCATCTGGAACGGCTACATCGCCCTGACCGCCACGGCCGGCTGAGGCGCCATTCCGCGCACCTCGGGAGACCCTCCGGGAATACCGTCGAGGCGCCCCGCCGCCGCCAAATTGGCAGGGGTTTTGCTTGGCAAAACAAGCCGCAATTCGCTATACGGCCTGCATGGGGGCTCCAGCGCCGAAATTGGCGTTCCCCGCCGCCCGGAATGCCGTTTTGCATGCCGTGGCGATGGATCAAGTTGCGGTCGTTTGTTGATTTTCGAAGGTTTCGGGGTCCAGGGTGGAGCAACCGCCGCGATCCGGAGGGAAGGATATCGGGCACATGCGGAGCGCGTCGGGTGGCCCCCGCGTCTTGCTGAGACGGCTCCGCGAGGTCATGGCGGAGCAGGTCAGCGCTCAGGAGCGCCTCGACAAGATCGTGGTGCTGATCGCCGCCAACATGGTGGCGGAAGTCTGCTCGACCTACGTGCTGCGCATCGACAACACGCTGGAACTCTACGCCACCGAGGGCCTGAACCGCGACGCCGTCCACCAGACCGTCCTCAACGCCCATGAGGGCCTGGTCGGCCTGGTCGCCAGCGAGGCCCAGCCGCTGAACCTGTCCGACGCCCACAGCCACCCGGCGTTCTCGTTCCGTCCGGAAACCGGCGAGGAAATCTACAACTCCTTCCTCGGCGTGCCGATCCTGCGCGCCGGCAACACGCTGGGCGTGCTGGTGGTGCAGAACCGCGCCAAGCGCACCTATGTCGAGGAAGAAGTCGAGGCGTTGCAGACCACCGCGATGGTGCTCGCCGAGATGATCGCCTCGGGCGAACTGTCGGCGCTGGCGCGGCCCGGCGCGGAGCCGGCGGCGCGCCATCCCCAGCACAAGGCCGGCTCGATCCTGTCCGACGGCATCGCGCTCGGCCATGTCGTGCTGCACGAGCCGCGCGTCGTCATCACCAACTACATCGCGGAAAACCTGCCGCAGGAAATCAAGCGGCTCGACGACGCGCTGACCAAGCTGCGCGCCGACCTCGACCGCATGCTGGAACGCGGCGATGTCGCCGACGGCGGTGAACATCGCGACGTGCTCGAAGCCTATCGCATGTTCGCCAACGATCACGGCTGGTCGCACAAGCTGCACGAGGCGGTCGCCACCGGCCTCACCGCCGAAGCCGCCGTCGAGCGCGTGCAGTCCGACACCCGCGCGCGGATGCTGCGCTCGACCGACCCCTATCTGCGCGACCGCCTGCACGATCTCGAAGACCTCGGCCATCGCCTGATGCGGCAGTTGGTGGGGCAGGATCACGCGCCGTCGCGCGAGCAGCTCCCCGACAACGCCATCCTGATCGCGCGATCGATGGGACCGGCGGCGCTGCTCGACTACGACCGCAAGCGGCTGCGCGGCCTGGTGCTGGAGGAAGGCACCGCCAATTCCCACGTTTCCATCGTGGCGCGGGCGCTCGGCATTCCGGCGGTGGGCGAGGTGCCGAACGCCGCCGGCCTCGCCGACCCCGGCGACGCCATCATCGTCGACGGCACCTCGGGCTCGATCTATGTCCGTCCCTCGGCGGAGGTGGAATCCGCCTATGCCGAGCGGGTGCGCTTCCGCGCGCGGCGGCAGGCGCAATATTCGGCGCTGCGCGACCGCCCCACCGTCACCAAGGACGGCCAGCCAGTCGAACTCCTGCTCAACGCCGGCCTGGTGATCGACCTGCCGCACATTGAGGACACCGGTTGCGGCGGCATCGGCCTATTCCGCACCGAGTTGCAGTTCATGGTCGGCCAGAGTCTGCCGCGCTCGGCCGAGCAATTGTCGCTGTATCGCGCCGTGCTCGACGCCGCCGGCAAGAAGCCGGTGACGTTCCGCACCCTCGATATCGGCGGCGACAAGGCGCTGCCCTACATGGAAACCGTGATCGAGGAGAATCCGGCGCTGGGCTGGCGCGCGATCCGTCTCGGCCTCGACCGGCCGGGCCTGCTGCGCGGGCAGGTGCGCGCGCTGTTGCGCGCCGGCGGCGGCCGCGCACTCAAGATCATGTTTCCGATGATCTCGGAAGTGTCGGAATTCGATCAGGCCAAGCTGATCGTCGAGCGCGAACTGACCTATCTGCGCCAGCACGGCCATACGCTGCCGGAGCGCATCGATCTCGGCACCATGATCGAGGTGCCGGCGCTGCTCTATCAACTCGACGAACTGTTCGCCAAGGTCGATTTCGTCTCGGTCGGCTCCAACGACCTGTTCCAGTTCATGTTCGCGGTCGATCGCGGCAACTCGAAGGTGTCGGATCGCTTCGACACGCTGTCGGCGCCGATCCTGCGCGCGCTGCGCGACATCATCCGCAAGGCCGACGCCGCCGGCCGCGCCGCCTCGCTGTGCGGCGAGATGGCCTCGACGCCGATCGGCGCGCTGGCGCTGATCGCGCTGGGCTATCGCACGCTGTCGCTGTCGGCGACCGCGCACGGTCCGGTCAAGGCGCTGGTCCTCGACCTCGACGCCGGGAAAGCCGCGACGCTGATGACGGCGCTGCTCGACGCTCCCGCCGGCAGCGTCTCGATCCGCCAGGAACTGAAGCGGTTCGCCGAGGCCGAGGGGCTGTCGTTGTAGCGAGGCTCGTCCGCCCGCTTCGCCTCGCCTCCTTTTACGTATCGAGACATCCCATGCTGCCCGAAGCCAAACTCGACATCCTGCTGGCGCGCCACGCCGAACTTGAAGCCCGCCTGATCGGCGATGTCAGCGGCGAGGACTATGTGCGCATCTCGCGCGAACTGGCCGATCTCAATCCGGTGATCGAGGCGGTGAAAGCCTATCGCGCGACGCTCACCGAGCTCGTCGGTATCGACGCCATGGTGAACGACCCCGCGACCGACGCCGAGATGCGCGAACTGGCCGAGGCCGAGCGTCCCGAACTGGAAGCGCGTCGGGATGAATTGATGCAGCAGATCCGCGTCGCGCTGCTGCCGAAGGATGCGATGGACGAGCGCAACGTCATCCTGGAAATCCGCGCCGGCACCGGCGGCGACGAAGCCTCGTTGTTCGCCGGCGACCTGTTCCGGATGTATGAGCGCTTCGCCGCGTTGCAGGGCTGGACCGTCGAGGTGATCTCCGCCAGTGAAGGCACCGTCGGCGGCTATAAGGAAATCATCGCCGAGGTAAGGGGCCGCGGCGCTTTCGCCAAGCTGAAATTCGAATCCGGCGTGCATCGCGTGCAGCGGGTGCCGGACACCGAAACGCAAGGGCGCATTCATACGTCTGCGGCAACCGTCGCGGTGCTGCCGGAGGCCGAGGACGTCGACATCGACATCAAGAACGAAGACCTGCGCATCGAGACCATGCGCGCGCAGGGCGCGGGCGGCCAGCACGTCAACAAGACCGAGTCGGCGATCCGCATCACCCATCTGCCGACCGGCATCGTGGTGATGATGCAGGACAGCCGCTCGCAGCACAAGAATCGCGCCAGCGCCATGAACATCCTGCGCTCGCGGCTCTACGACGCCGAACGCCAGCGGCTCGATTCCGAACGTTCCGCCGACCGGCGCGGCCAGGTCGGCTCCGGCGACCGCTCCGAGCGGATCCGCACCTACAATTTTCCGCAAGGCCGCGTCACCGACCACCGCATCAACCTGACGCTCTACAAGCTGCCGCAGGTGATCGCCGGCGAAGCCCTGGGCGAACTGATCGACGCGCTGACCACCGAGCATCAGGCCGCGCAACTGGCGGCGCAGGGCGCGGCGTGAGCGCGGCATTCAGCGTCGAGGCCGCCCGCCGCGCGCTGGCCGCCCGACTGCGCGGCGAAGGCATCGATTCGCCCGAACTCGATGCGCGGCTGATGATCGGCGCGGTGACCGGGCTCGACCTCACCGGCCTGATCGCGCATGCGGCGCGCCGGCTGACGGCGGACGAACAGCTGCGTCTCGACCAATGGGCGGCGCGGCGGATCGCCGGCGAGCCGGTGGCGCGGCTCATCGGCCGCAAGGAATTCTGGGGACTCGATTTCGAGCTGTCGCCGGCGACGCTGGTGCCGCGTCCGGACACCGAGACGATCGTGGAAACCGCGCTCGATATCGTCCGCGCCGACGGCTTGCAGGATCGCGCGCTGCGGATCGCGGATCTCGGCACCGGCTCCGGCGCGATCCTGCTGGCGCTGCTGCACGAACTGCCGCAAGCCCACGGCATCGGCACCGATATCAGCCTCGCCGCGCTCCGCACCGCGCGCGCCAACGCCGCGCGACTGGGGCTCGCGGCGCGCGCGCGTTTCGCGGCGAGCGACTTCGCCGCCGCTCTCGCCGGTGCTCACGACCTCATCGTCTCCAACCCGCCCTATATCCCGAGCCGCGACATCCCGGCACTGAGCGCTGAGGTGCGTGAGCACGATCCACGCCGCGCCCTCGACGGCGGCGGCGACGGCCTCGACGCCTATCGCCTGATCGTCCGCCAGGCGGCCAGCCTCCTCGCGGATGACGGTACGCTGATCCTGGAAATCGGCCAGCACCAGGGCGACGATGTCACCCGGCTGGCGAAGGCGGCCGGCCTCGCGCCGCATGGCCCGCCGCGCATGGACCTTGGCGGCGTGCCGCGCGCCCTCGCGTTCCGCCGTTCGCCGCGATAAAGTCCAGTTGGATCACAAAAAAACCTCTTGGAATATCGACCGGGAACGACTACGTTCACACCATAATATCGGTTCAGGGTGATCGACCCTCCCGACTGACGGGATTGAGGTCGAAGCTTTCGGAAAGAGAGCATCCCTAACAAAAGGTTCCAGAAGCCGGTCTTCATTGCGCGCGAAAGCCGAGAGAATTGCGCTGCCGAATGACCGCAAAACCGACGAAAGCGCACTCTCATACGCTTGAGAACCATACGAAACATATTCATGCGAGATGAAGGCAGGCTCCAGATCGAGCAGGCTCGAAGGTGATTGAGCCGCGGGGTCGGGCTCGCGGCAACCGGGCATACAGATTCATGAAGCATGGCGGCTGGAGCAGGGCGGACCGATATGATCCGGCCAGTGGCGCATCGGGCGCGGCGGTTGGGAATCACGCCTTCGGACAGGATCGTGTTCGAGCGACTGGATCAACGGCGGAACTGATTCGACGCGATTGAATCGGGCTCCGATAAAAAACACGAGACAACGGCGGGATTCGCAGCGCTGCGGTCGATGCGGCGCGGAGCGTGCGAGAAGCGACCCCACCGGATAGCGATAGCGATTGTGGTGGATCGTTACCGGAGTTCACTTGTTATCAAGGCGGCAAATCAAGGATCGGTAAAAGGCGACAGATGAGAAACGGTCAGAACAACAAGCGGATGCGCGGCCGGAATAATAACAATAATAACAACAACAATCGGCGCGGCCAGAATCCGATGACACGGGTTTTCGAGTCCAACGGACCGGATATCAAGATTCGCGGCACCGCCTCTCATATTGCCGAGAAGTACGTCCAACTGGCCCGCGACGCGCGTGGCTCCGGCGACCCGGTCGCTTCGGAAAATTATTACCAGCACGCCGAACATTATTTCCGACTGATCGCCGCCGCTCAGGAACAGTTCCGCCAGAACCAGCCGCAGCAACAGCCGCGCAACGACCTCGACATCGCCGACGACGGCGATGAGGGCGGCGACGGCTATTCCAGCTTCGGCGCCGAACCGGGCTTCGTGCCGGTGCAGCAGCAGCCGTTTCCGCCGCGCGATCCCCAGCGCGAGCGTCCGCGCGAACAGCGCTTCCAGCCCCGCGACAACGAACAACCGCGCGAGCAGCCGCAGCCGAGCGAACGGGCCTATCGCGAGCAGCCGCAGCCGGACTATCCGGCGCAGCCGGCGATGGCGCCGCTCGACAGCGGCGTCGACCGGTTGCCGTCGTTCATCACCGGCGGACAGCCGCAGCCCGGCAACGGCTTCGAATCGAACGCCCAGCCGAGCGGCGAGCGTTTTCCGCCGCGCCGCCGCCGCCGCCCGCACGGGCCGCGCGCCGAAGCCGCGCCCGCCGCAGCCGCGGAAGAACTCAATCCCGGCAACGAATAGGTCGCGAGGCCAATTCGATCGTCATTGCGAGCGAAGCGAAGCAATCCAACGCCAGGAAGCAAGGACTGGACTGCTTCGTCGCTCACGCTCCTTGCAATGACGACCCGTTCTGAATTCTTCGCACCATCTTCACCGTTGAAGCGACGATGGCGTCGGCACCAGCACCGGGCCGAGCGCGGGAATCAGCCGCGCCCGCTCGCGACCCGCCGGAATCGGGCGATAGACCTGTTTGGTCGCCTCGACGATATGAACGCCGGCGACCGGCAGCGGCAGCACCGCGCCCATCCGCTCCCAGGCCAGCGCCGAGCGCAGGAACCAGCCGCGCCCGATCGGCGGCATGAACAGCGCCTCGCCCCAGACCGTCGGCGTGAA
>JBDHSX010000069.1:0-17319 GCA_039808365.1 Xanthobacteraceae bacterium
GACAAGTTTGCTGGCGTGATCGCCTGTGAGGCGGCGGATCGCGTTCCCGGCCGGCTGAACGAGTGGCTCAGACACCCGAGGATCGACAGTGCCGAGTTCGCGCCACAGTGGATCGACGGGCTGATGGCGCCGAATACGCCAGCGCAATATCGAAGCGAAATCCTGTGGCAATATTCACAGGCCGGCGCTGGCGTTTTCTTCGGCGATGTCGCGTTTTACAGCGATGAATTCCGCCTTGAGGCCAGCGACGTATTTCAGACCGAGCTGTGTCCGGTGTACATGTTGACCGGAGAATTCGACTATTCGTGCACCCCTGAGATGTCACGCGCAACCGCGGCGAGAATTCCTGGCGCGAAATACAGCGAAATGTCCGGCCTTGGGCATTTTCCAATGTCGGAGATGCCGAAGCGGTTCCTCGACTATCTCAATCCGATTCTCGATGAGTTAAAAATGCGCTCTTGATTGCTGGTCGTGATGCCGAGATCGTCCAGGCATCAAGCAAGGGTCATTGTCTGGTCGTCGAGTATCCGGACAGGGCGGTAGGCGCACGCACGGCGTTTTGTTGCGCAGTTTTTAGGGCGAGACACGACCGCCCTTAATTCCGTTCGATCACCTTGAGCAGGACCGGCCAATAGTCTTGATCGAATCCCGCATCGATGGCTTTTTGCAACAACGCGCGCGATGTTTTTGCGCCGGTCAAATCGAGGTCAGCCTCCTTGCCGAGGTCGATGGCATACCCGACGTCTTTCAGGGCATACCGCGTGGAGAAGGCTCGCTTGGGAAATTCGCCCGGCCACATCGCTTTCATGCCATGATTCCGCAGCGCGTAGCTGTCGGCGGAGCCGGATTGCAGCGCTTTGAGCAGGACATCGTCCCTAAGCCCCGCCGCGCGTGCGGTCGCGAGGCCTTCGGCCAGCGCGACGACGTTTTGCACGAGAATCATGTTGTTCATGATTTTGACGATCTGACCACAGCCGACGTCGCCACAGTGGAGCACATCTGTTCCGGCGCAGTTCAAGATGGGGGCGATTGCATTGAAGATTTGATCCGTGGCACCCACGGTGATGCTCAGCGTTCCAAGCTGGGCGGCTTCCCGACCGCGTGCGATCGGCGCATCGGCGTAGGCGGCCCCGCGTTCGCCGAAACGGGCGGCAAGTTCGCGCGTCAGCTTCACCGGTGAGGTGCCGAAATCAACGAATATCTGCCTTGGCCGAATGTGCGCGAGAACGCCCCCGTCGCCATTGCATAGCGCTTCGAGGTTGGCCCCGCTGGGAAGACACACCCCGATCAGGTCGACCGTTTCGATCAAATCCTTCAGGCTTGAAGCGGGAGTGCAATTGTAGTCTTGGGCTTTCGCCAGTGTCTCGGGCTGTTCGTCCCAGACAAAAACGCGAAGACCACTTTTCGCGGCGATGTTCTTGGCGATACCGCTTCCCATCACGCCGAGGCCGATAAAGCCAATTTTGCCAAGTCGCTTATCGGAGTCCATCACCATCGTTTATGCCTTGTCTCAAGGGGTAATCGCCAATTGCGTTGCGTCAAATGCCCGTACCTGTATTTCTCCGAAATGCCGATGGGAGATGCTGGAGTTGTGAATGGGCTATTATTAGTATAAATAGAAACTACTAAATGGCTGTCAAGACTATTTCGGAATCGGCTGGACGGAGCTGCGTCTGAACTTGCGTGATGGGAGATGTGCTAGGGCTGAAATGCGCCCTCCCTTTGATCTTGGCGGTCGTCATCCTCATTGGAGCGGCCGTCGCGACGCTGGATTTTCTCGGATCCGCCACGACTCTATGTATCGACAATTGTGTAAATTGGCAGTGCGGCTTCTCACCCGCAAACAGGATCAGGTACTATGAGCAACTCTCGCCAATTGGACCTTAGCGATCTTTGGCCGGATATGCAGGCCTTGGGCTTTAGTGAATATGAGGCGCGCGCCTATCTCGCCCTCTACGAATTACAGCCGGCGACGGCCTACGAGGTGAGCAAACTTGCCGGCTTGCCAAAAGCCAATGCTTACACGGTGCTTGAAAGCCTGACAAAAAAGGAAGCGGTGCAGCCGATTTCGGAAAGCCCCCTGCGCTATGTGGCGGTCGCCCCGGCGACGCTTTTCAAGCGGATTGCCCAAAGCACCAGCAAGCGCTGCGCAAAATTGATGGATGCGATTCCAAGTCTCGGCGAAAGCAATGATCGCGGCTATGTTTGGTCCATCGCCGGAGACGATGCCATCGCGGCCAAGATCAATACCATCATCGATGCTGCAAAATCGCACATATGGATCAAGGCCAGGGACACCGTCTTGCTGCCATATCGCAATGCGCTCCAGCGCGCCGCGGCACGCGACGTGAAGATTCTGATCATTTTGTTCGGAGAACGCATCGAGGAATTTCAGTTCGGCGGCGGGTCGCGTACCTATCTTCATGAAGGAAACGGAATCGCTGTCGGACTTGCGGAGCAGCTGATTACCCTGACCGCCGATTTCGATCAGGCGTTGGTCGCGGAGGTCGGCGAGCGTGCGCGAGGCTCCTACACGCGCAACAGGCCGATCGTGAACCTCGCCGACTCGTTGTTGCGACATGAAGTCTATTTCGCGGAAATTTTCGAAATGTTTGGGCAGCCCATTCAGAAGACGTTCGGTCCCGCGTTGCTTGAGCTGCGTCGCCAATATCTGCCCGCGGGGCAGGTGAGGGCGCTGGAACGGGTGTTGGGGTTGGCCGCCGAGGCTTGACGATCGCGGCCTTTGCCATCGAAGCGACGAAGATTCATCCAGCCTGGTCACCGTAGGCTTTGCCGGCACGGCGGTGTGCAGCTGACGATTCCATTGAGTCAGATTTCCCTGGCGCGTTGCGAACCAAAGCATGGCGCCGAACCATAATCTTTGTTGACTCCCGCTTTTGGTGGTATTAGATAATACTACCTTTTGATTTTGGAGAATGCGATGTCGTCCGTTCCCACCCCTCAGCAATCCGATGTCCTCGTCGGCTTGACGATGCGCTTCGCCGAGCATGTCGCGCATCTGACCTACGAAGCCATTCCGGCTGAGGTGACGGCCAAGGCCAAGCTCATTCTGCGGGACGGTGTCGGCAATCAGCTCGCGGCATCCGCCATCAGCGATCCCGCCAACAAGGTCATTGAACTGGTGAAGGAGTGGGGCGGTGCTCCGCAGAGCACCATCATCGGCCACGGCACCAAGGTGCCGACGCCGAACGCGGCGTTGGTCAATGCCATGATGGGGCATGGCATTGAATTGGACGATGCGCATGGCACGGGCCTGATCAAGGCCGGCTCCGTGTTGGTGCCGGGTGCGTTCGCGCTGGCTGAACTGTCCGGCGTCTCCGGCAAGGAGGTGATCGCGGCTGTCGTGGCGGGCTACGATGTGGCGATCCGGATCGCCAAGGCGATCAATCCGGGTCATCGTCAACGCGGCTATCACACCACTGGCACGGTCTCGGCGATTGGCGCGGCGGCGATGGGAGCAAAGCTTCTGGGCTGCGGCGCCGAACAGATCGCCTGGGCGATCGGCCTTGCCTGCATGCAGTCGGCGGGCATCCAGTCATATCTCGACGATCCGTGCATGGCCAAGCCGTTCAGTCCGGGCAAGTCCGCGTTCAACGGTGTTTTGGCGGCGATCATGGCGAGTCGCGGTTTCAGCGGCCCCAGGAAAGTTTTGGAGTCGCGCGAGGGCTTCCTCAACGCGTTTACGGACAGCGTGCGACTGGATGACCTCAAGGACGATCTGGGTCGGCATTACGCGATCATGGAAGTGGGTTTCAAACCACACGCGGCCTGTCGCTATGCCCACGGGCCGATTGATCTGGCGCAGGACGCCTTCGCGCTCGACGGTGTCCGGCTTGAGGATGTCGCGCGGGTGCAGGTGCACATGAGCGAACTTGCGATCCGGCAGGCTTCCAAGCCAGTGGCGACCAATCTTAACGCGGCGATGGGAAGCACGCAGTTCAGCGTGGCGCTGGCGCTGGCGGCCGGCAGGAATGGCCTGAAGGAATACTGGGATGGTTACAAGCAGGATGCGATCCACGCCGGCATGCAGAAGGTGGAGTTGGTGAAGGAGGCGGCCTACGGACTTGGCGGCCGGCAGGCACGAGTGGAGATCGCGCTGAAGGATGGCAGATCAGTGCACCGCGACTCGCTGGAGCCGAAGGGCGAACCGACCAATCCGCTGAACGGTGGCGAGTTGGAGGCAAAGTTCCTCGCCATGACGACGATGGTGGTGGACGAAAGCCAGGCACGACGCATCAGCGACCTGGTGATGGCGCTCGAAGGCCAACCCCGCGCGGATATCGTGCCGCTCGCGACCATCGTCAAAAATGGACCGGCACTCAGAGCCGCATGACATGCAGAAGTCCGAGGCCTTCCCGGTCAGTGATACGGACGAGCTGATTGCGGTCCCTTGCGCATTCATGCGTGGCGGCTCGAGTCGCGGCGGCTTCTTCCTCGACAAAGACCTGCCGTCCGATGCCGCTGAACGCGACGCGATGCTGCTCGCGGCGTATGGATCGCCTGACAGCCGCCAGATCGATGGTATCGGAGGCGCTGATCCCCTGACGAGCAAGGCTGCGGTGGTCCGCCGCTCGGATCGTCCCGACGCGGATGTGGAGTATACGTTTTATCAAGTCGGCATCGAGCGGCCGGTTGTCTCAACAGGCGGAAACTGTGGCAACATGCTCGCGGCTGTCGGCCCTTTCGCGATCCGGCGCGGGTTGGTTGACGCGGTCGAACCCGAAACGGTTATCCGCATCTATACGACGAACACCAAGCAGGTTGTGACCGCGCGTATTCCCGTTCGCGATGGAGAACCGATTTGCGAGGGGAATTGCGGAATCGCAGGCGTGCCGGATTCGGGCGCCGCGATTCAGCTCGATTTCGGCAATTGCGGCGGGGCCGTGTCTG
The DNA here is from genome assembly GCA_039808365.1 of Xanthobacteraceae bacterium. Classification (GTDB taxonomy): domain Bacteria; phylum Pseudomonadota; class Alphaproteobacteria; order Rhizobiales; family Xanthobacteraceae; genus 62-47. Next base: position 4,912 of record JBDHSX010000069.1, read on the forward strand.
GCAAACTGCTTCCCACCGGAAGACCGAAAAATCGCATCAGGCTCGAAGCGCGCGAGGTCGATGTCTCCTTGATCGATGCCGCGACCCCGTTCGTCTTCATCAACGCCGCCGATATCGATGCGACCGGGAGCGAACTGCCTGAGGGTCTGAAGGCAAACGAGCGGCTGATGACAATACTTGAGGAGGTCAGAGGCTGGGCCGCGACCGTTCTCGGATTGGTTTCAAAGGCTGAGCAGGCGCGCAGCGAGAGCCCCAATATTCCGCGGGTTGTCATGATCGCGTCGCCGACATCCTATCGGACCATCGATGGCTGCGACGTGGCCGCCGCTGATATCGACATCTGCGTTCGTCAACTGGCAATGCAGCGCCCTCATAAAGCGCTCGCCGTCACAGGAGCGGTATGCACCGCGGTCGCGTGCTCGATCCCTGGAACGGTGGTCGCCGACGCCGTTCGAGAAACGTCCACGGACATCCGACTGGGACACCCCAGCGGCGTCCTGCGCGTCGCCTCGACCATCGAAAATGACACAAACGGAAACCCGGTCGTGAAAGGCGCATGCATCGAGCGAACCGCCCGGCTGATCATGGATGGCGCGGTCTTTGTCCGACGGCGCAAGGTGAAAGCTCTTCTGGCTCAAATGGCGGAAAAGCAAAAATGACCGACGTATCCGTCAATGGCGATTTCACATTGACCCAGCGCGGAGCCAAGCCGCGCGCCCGTGGATTGACCGCCGTCATCGATTATGGCCCGGATGATTTCGGATGGACCGGGCCGCGCGGCACTGCCGATCTACTCGACTGCGCGGCCGAATATATCGACTTTGCGAAGATTTATGCCCTGAACGCTCTGCTTTTACCCAGGCCGGTTGTGCAGAAAATAGTCCGATTGTATCGCGACGCTGATGTCGCCTGCTATTCGGGAGGCATCCTTTTTGAATACGCTTACCAGCGCAACGAGATCGATGGATTTACGGATCACCTGCGCAAGGTAGGTTTCAACTCGCTGGAAATTTCCGAAAACTATGTCACGCTGACCCATGACGAGCGAATGTCGTTTATCGACCGCTTTCAGCGCCTTGGTCTCGCGGTGATTTACGAGTTCGGCCGCAAGAATCCCGAGCAGCCGATGCGGATAAGTGACCTCGAAGCGCTGGTGGCATCCCTGTCGGAGCAGGGCGTCGATCATGTGATCGTCGAGCAATCGGAATTCGACATGGCGATCGGCCGTGCGCCGGATCAATTGCGGCTTGCCGCGAAGGCTCCGTGGTTCGCGCGCGTCCTGATCGAAGCTGATCCGTATCGTTTCCCCAAGCAGCATACCGAGTTGCTCAAGGATCTCGGCGACGGTGTCAATCTCGCCAATATCGCGCCGGGTCAGGCGCTGCGCCTGGAAGGATTGCGGCGCGGTATCGGACGCGCGGTCAACTATTCGATCTTGGACAAATAGACCCGTCGAAACCGATCGCCTGTTTCCGGACCAACCTGCAACACCCGGCGAACCGGTGTTCGCGGATATTGAATGAATGGCAAAATGAGGCTCCAAATGACGGCCCGTGACCTAAGCGCTGATATCATCGTCGTCGGAGCCGGCAACGCAGCCGCCTGCGCCGCGATATCCGCTTGCAACAATGGCGCGAAGGTCCTGATGCTGGAAGCCGCGCCATATGACGAACGCGGCGGCAACTCGGCCTATACGGCCGGTGCGATGCGCTATGTCTTCAACGGGGTGGAAGACGTTCTAAGTGTGGTGCCGGATGTCAATCCCGACATGCTGGCCAATACTGATTTCGGCACATACACCGAAGACCAGTTCTTTGACGACATGTTTCGCGTCACCCAGTTCCGAACGGACCCTGATCTCTGCGAGCTGCTGGTCAAGCGCAGCCTGCCGACCCTGCAATGGATGCGGAAGCAAGGCGTTCGTTTTCAGACCAGTCATGGTCGACAGGCATACAAGGTCGACGGTCGTTTCCAGTTCTGGGGCGGCCTGAGCGTCGAGGTCTGGGGTGGAGGACCCGGCCTCATCAGCATGTTGCTTGATTCGGCGGTGAAAAAAGGCGTTGAGATTCTTTACGAAACCGCCGCCGTTGGTTTGCTTCGCGACGGAAGCAAGCTTGTCGGCATCCGGGTGCGACAGCGCGGCGTCGAGCGCGATCTGTTCTGCAAGGCGGTTGTCCTCGCGTGCGGCGGCTTTGAATCAAATGCGGAAATGCGGGCGCGGTATCTCGGCCCGAACTGGGATTTGGCGAAGGTGCGCGGGACGCGGTTCAATACCGGTAGCGGGATCGAGATGGCGCTCGCGATTGGCGCGATGCCGTGCGGCCACTGGTCCGGCGCGCATGCTGTCGGTTGGGATCAAAACTCTCCGACATTCGGTGATCTGGCGGTCGGCGATGCATTTCAGAAGCATAGTTATCCGTTCGGCATCATGGTCAATGCGCGGGGCGAGCGGTTTCTCGACGAAGGCGCGGACTTTCGCAACTATACCTATGCGAAATACGGGCGCGAGATACTGGCTCAGCCCGGCCAGTTTGCCTGGCAGGTCTTTGATAACAAGGTTTTGCATCTGCTACGCGACGAATACAGGATTCGACAGGTCACTAAGGTTTCGGCGAATACGATCGAGGAACTTGCGGACAAGCTTGATGGGGTTGATCGCGACGCATTTCTCAGAACGGTCGCGGCATTCAATGCGGCTGTCCGAAAAGAGGTGCCATTCAATCCGAATACCAAGGACGGGCGGGCTTCGGAGACTTTGCCGCGCAAGTCGCACTGGGCCAATACGATTGATACGCCACCGTTCGAAGCTTATGCGGTCACCTGCGGTGTGACATTCACATTCGGCGGCCTCAGGATCGATCAGAACGGGCAGGTGCAGGATACCGCCGGACTTCCCATTCCTGGACTGTTCGCGGCGGGAGAGCTTGTCGGCGGTCTTTTCTATCACAATTATCCCGGCGGGACCGGACTGACGTCGGGCGCGGTATTTGGAAAGATCGCGGGTGAAAGCGCCGCGGTCGCATGCGGCGTGAAGAGCTATTCAATGACTTAAGTGAATAGTGTCCCGCAGGGAATATGATGCGGGTCTTTGTCGCAAGCCTATTGAATTTCATCGGAGGCACCGTCGCGAGCTATGTGGCGCTCATGATCGGCTACAGCGTCTATGCTGACCTGTTCAATGGTCACGATCAGGATGGCGGCGGCGCGATGGCGATGGGCCTTGTGATCGCGCCGGTGGCGGCCTTGTTTGCGGGATCGTCGCCGCCGTTATCTGTGGCGCGCGAGCGGCGCCGCGCTCTGATCGCGGCCATCCGTCGTGGCCCCGATCCTTCGCCGAGCCACGATAGACAGGAAAGACAACGCCCAGCCGTCTCATGGCGGGGGCGAGGTTTATTCATGCGACGGCTTGTTGTCTCCGCCACGGCGCTTAGGCTCCTTCCGCTATCCGGTACGCCATCGGCGAGGATCGTGGTGTTGTCGTAAGAGCCGCCGTACCAAGCGCGGCTAGTCCTGATTCCGCGTCATGGTCGCCGCCGCGAGCGCGATCATGCCTCATATGAGCCTCCGTCCTATTCCGTTTGTCAGCCGCCGATCGGCCGGAAGAAGGTGATGACCGGCCGGAAATTCCAGCCGGCATGGCGGACGATCTCGATCATCGGCTGCTTCAACTCATTGAGGTCGAAGGTATAGGCATAACTGAGATCGAAGGTCGGCTGACCATTCTTGAATTGCAGCCCGAACACTTGCTCATGCCGGTATTCGTAAAAGGTAATGCCGAGGGAGGCATTCCATTTGAGAGAGAGGAGGTCCGGCCCCGCCGACCAATCGAACGAGGCATAACGATCCTGCGCCCTGACATTGTGCGCGCCCTCGTCGAGGCGCAGCACCAGCCGATAGCCCTTGCTCATGCCATGGATGCGCATCAGGTCGAGCCATTTGGCATCGGCGTAACGCCAGTCGATGACGAGTTCGTTGTCGCGGCGGCCGCGATTCACCGTGTAGGGAATGTCCTGTCGGTTGAGCGCGAGAAGCCGTCGCATCAGCACATCCGCCGCGACCGGCGGCACGCCGGCGACCGCCGGCTCCTGATCGGCCCAGGAGGCGACCCGGCCGAAGATGAAGAACTGCAGACCGGCCCAGATAAAGATGCCGTATTTGGTGATCGACTTGATCTGCTCGCCCAAAGGATCCGGCGGAAACGACGGCGGGCCGTCGATCAGACCGTAGTTCGCTTGCACCACGGCGACGATCAGGCCCGGAACGCCGATCGCCAAGCCGAAAAAATAGAGAAAGAACCCCAGCACCCGCATGGCCTTGCCGCGCCGCGGCGACGGGCTCGCGGAACTCGAGCCCATCGGATCATCATCATTCGCGCCGGCCGCGAGGCTATTCGGCAAGCCCATAATTGTCCTCAGCTTCCTTCCCCTCTGACCATCATAACGCCGCCGCGATGCGCTGTCGTGGACAGGATGGAACCGGATGCGGACGAAACGGAACAAAATTTGACGTCCGGCTGTTCGCTATTGCATCCCGCCGGCCCGGGCGGGCGGCGGCGTGCGTGCCGCGCGGCTGCGGGCGATCAAGGCCGATATCGGCAGGCATCTGGGTGACCCATGGCTTTCCATCGCAACGATCGCCCCGCGCCACGGCATTTCGCCACGCTATGTCCGCAAGCTGTTTCAGGAAGACCAGACGACGTTCTCCGATTTCGTCCTGTCGCGACGACTGGAGCGATCGTGGCAACTGCTGCGCGGTCCATCGCACGCAACCGCGGCGATCGCATCGATCGCTCACGCTTGCGGCTTCAACGACCTGTCCTACCTTCAACCGGATGTTTCGCCGCAGATATGGCCTCACACCGTCGGATTGGCGTCATGGAATCCGGATATCCGACGGATTTTCGGGATGGTGATCGGCTGAAGCATCTGGCGGAAAAGTGGGCAGCGCAACAATCAAGTGAAGGTTGCTTCCAGCCGGAAAGGACCTTTGAGAGTACACGCTCAATGGGAGAGCGACAGCTTTCCGCCAGTCTCCAATCCGTCTTGAATCAAGCGGGCAGCGTCATACTTGTTTTCGTGGATCCGTATGATTTGGCCTTTCGCCCGAGCAGATGACATGATGCGGGAGAATGTGCATTCAATTTCGGCTCAGGATAGCAGTGCGGATCGTTGCGGCCTGATCGGGATCGATCGTGACCGGTGGGCGGCGACTTCGTCGGGAAGGAGCGGACATTGTTTGAAAATCTCGATCCGGTGATTCTGGCGCGCGCGCAGTTCGCCTTCACCGTCTCGTTTCATTTCATCTTTCCGGCGTTCTCGATCGGGCTGGCGAGTTACCTGATGGTGCTTGAGGCTCTGTGGCTGAAGACCGGGGAGGGTGTCTACGCCAACCTTTACCGTTACTGGCTCAAGATCTTCGCGATCGTCTTCGGCATGGGCGTCGTGTCGGGCGTGGTGCTCTCTTATCAGTTCGGCACCAACTGGTCGGTGTTTTCGACCAAGACCGGGCCGATCATCGGGCCGCTGATGGCCTACGAAGTGATGACCGCCTTTTTTCTGGAGGCCGGCTTCCTCGGCGTCATGCTGTTCGGCATCAACAAGGTCGGAAAGGGGCTGCACTTCTTCGCGACCTGCATGGTCGCGCTCGGCACGCTGATCTCGGCGACCTGGATCATCGCGGCGAACAGCTGGATGCAGACCCCGGCGGGTTTTGCGATCAACGCGGCGGGGCAGTTTGTTCCGGCCGGCTCGTGGTGGCCGATCATCTTCACCGCGAGCTTTCCCTATCGTCTCGTTCACACCGTGATCGCCGCGTATCTGACGACGGCCTTCGTGGTGGGCGGCGTCGGCGCCTGGCATCTGTTGCGCGACCGCAGCAATGCGGGTGCGCGCAAGATGTTCTCGATGGCCATGTGGATGGCCGCCATCGTGACGCCGATCCAGATCCTCGCCGGCGACGCCCACGGGCTGAACACCCTGGAGCATCAGCCGGCGAAAGTTCTGGCCATGGAGGGGCATTACGAACCCAGCCCGAATGGCGCACCGCTGATCCTGTTCGGCCTGCCGAGCAACAAGACTGCGGATGTCCGCTTCAAGGTGGAGGTGCCTTATCTCGGGTCGCTGATCCTCAAGCACGATCCGACCGCGCCGCTGCCCGGCCTCAGCGATTTTCCCCGTGACCAATGGCCGCCGGTGCCGATCGTGTTCTGGTCCTTCCGCATCATGGTCGGACTTGGATTTGCCATGCTCGGCCTGGGGCTCTGGAGCCTGCTCGCGCGGTTTCGCGGCAAGCTTTACGATTGGCCGTGGCTGCATCGGGCATCCGTGGCGCTCGGGCCCGCGGGCTTCGTCGCGGTTCTCGCGGGATGGGTGACGACCGAGGTCGGGCGCCAGCCGTTCACGGTCTATGGGCTGCTGCGCACGGCGGACTCGAGTTCGCCGCTCGCCGCGCCCGCGGTGGCGATCTCGTTGCTCGCGTTCGTCGTGGTCTACTTCGTGGTGTTCGGCGCCGGCACCTATTATCTGCTTCGCTTGATGGCGAAGCCGCCGGAAGCCCGCGAACAGGAGCCGCCAAACTTGCCGCAGCGGGCCGCGGGTATCACGCCCGCCGCCGCCGGCACCCACCTGACGGCGGGGGAGTGACGCCCATGCCCATCGACCTCACGACCGTCTGGGCCGCGATCATCGGCTTCGCGGTGATGGCCTATGTCGTCATGGACGGGTTCGATCTTGGCATCGGAATTCTGTTTCCGACCTTCGCAGTCGGGGAGGAGCGCGACCAGGCGATGAATTCGATCGCGCCGGTCTGGGACGGCAACGAGACCTGGCTTGTCATGGGCGGCGGTGGCTTGCTTGCGGCGTTTCCGCTTGCCTACGCGATCATTCTGCCGGCGACCTATCCGCTGATGATCGCGATGCTGCTCGGTCTTGTATTCCGCGGCGTCGCCTTCGAATTCCGCTGGCGCGACCCGCGCCACCGCGCGCTCTGGGACGTCGCGTTCTGGTTGGGCTCGCTGGTCGCGGCCTTTGCGCAAGGGGTGACGCTGGGCGCGATCCTCCAGGGCATTCATGTCGAGAACAATGCCTATGCGGGCGCCTGGTTCGATTGGCTCAGCCCGTTCAGCCTGTTGACCGGGGTTGCGGTGGTGATCGGCTACGGCCTGCTGGGCGCGAGCTGGCTGATCTGGAAAACCGAGGGAACGAGCCAGCGCCATGCGCGTCGCGCAGCGTTCTGGCTCGGCTGCGCCACGCTCGTTGCACTTGCCGCCGTGAGCGCCGCGACCCCGTTTTTGAGCTACGATTACTGGCGCCGATGGTTTGCCATGCCCGGCATTCTGCTCACGGCTCAGGTGCCGCTGCTGGTGACGATTTGCGCGGTGATCTTGTTCTGGAGTCTGCGACGCGGATCGGAGCGGCTGCCGTTCCTGATGGCGCTGGCGCTTTTCCTGCTCAGCTTTGTCGGGCTTGGAATCAGCATCTATCCCTACGCCGTCCCGCGCTCGTTGACGATCTGGGATGCGGCCGCGCCGCCCGAGAGCCAGATTTTCATGCTGGTCGGAGCGCTGGTCATCATCCCGTTGATTCTGGCCTATACGAGCTGGGCCTATTGGGTGTTTCGCGGCAAGGCCGGCACGGCGGGATATCATTGATCCGGATGGGAGGAGGTCGCGCGATGGTGCGAAAGTTCAAGATCGGTGACCGTGTCAGATGGAATTCCGAGGCGGGCCATGTGACCGGCACCATCATCGCCGTTCACATGTCCGACTTCCTCTATAAGGGTTACACCCATCATGCCTCGGAAAGCGACCCGCAATACGAGATCAAAAGCGACAAGACAGATCACATCGCCGCTCACAAGGGGAGCGCTCTTGATAAAGTGTAAGATTGCGGTAATTGCCGCCGTTCAACGTTCCCGCAAGCTGTCGTGCGCCGAGCGGGCAAGCGGCGAGAGAAGATAGCTGATGATCCGCCGCGAGCCGGTCTCGATCTCGACGGTCACAGCCATGCCCGGCGTCAGCGCGAGGTCTTTGTCGTCGACGCGCATCGACGTCCGGTCGAGCGCGACGCGGGCGGCATAGACGAGTTCCTGCCCGGCCGGCTCGCTGGTCGCGCCCTGCGCGCCGATCTGACGATTGCGGATGTCCTCCTTCTTGTCACGCGTGATGGCGTCGCCGGACACGGTGAGGACTTCGCCTTTCACAAGGCCGTAGCGGGAAAAATTGAATGTATCGATTTTGATCTGCGCCTTCTGTCCGGGATGAACGAAGCCGATGTCGTGATTGGAAATCAGCGCGTCGATTTCGATCTTCGTGCCGGTCGGCGCAATCGCCAGGATCGGCTGCGCCGCCGATACGACGCCGCCGACCGTATGGACCGCAAGCTGCTGGATCGTGCCGGCGACCGGCGCCGTCAGCTTTTGCAGCTTGGCGCGCTGGGTCGCCTTGGCGAGATCCTGTTCGAGGCCCGCCGCCTTGCGTTCGGCCTCCGCGAGCTCCGCCAGCATCTGGCGGCGCTGCTCGGCCGCCGTCTGGTTGCGAACCTGCCGCAGCGACGCAAGCGCCGCGCCGGCCTCGACAAAGCGGCTCTTCTGGAATTCGAGGTCTTTTTGCGCCTCGACCAGCGACTGCATCGTTTCCAGGTGATTTAATTTCGATCCGACCTGACGGTCGTACAGGGTGCGGCGGATGTCGTCGCGCTCCTGCACAATCGGAATGATGGCTTCGAGTTTGTCGATCGCCGCCGTGACGGTGACTTGCTCGGCTTCCTTTTGCCGGATCTGTTCATCGATCGAGGCCAGCTTGGCCTTGTGTTCGCTGAGCTGCGTCAGCAGCAGGCGGCGTTCAGTGCCGACGCGCGCGGCGTCGGCGCCCGGCGGCGGCTTGAACAGGGTTTGCGGATCGCCCGATTCCGCGGTGGCCGCGCGAAGCCGCGCGACATCGAGCTGGGCCGAGACGAGGTCCGCCTCGATATGGCCACGCTCGGCCTCGCTCACCGTCGGATCGAGCTCGACCAGCAGGTCGCCCGCCTTCACCGCGTCTCCGTCGCGGACATGGATCGCGCGGACGATTCCGGCCTCGAAAGGCTGGATCACCTTGATGCCGCCGACCGGCACGATCTTGCCCTGCGCCGAGGCGACGATGTCGACCGTGCCGATGGCGGCCCAGGTCAATGCCAGCGCGAAGAACAGCATGATGATGACGGCCGTGGAGCGGCCGATCGGCGAGGGCGGCGTTTCGACGATTTCGAGCGCCGCCGGCAGAAAGGCCAGATCCTCGCGGTCCTTGCGCGGGCGCGGCGGTGGAAAGGCGACGACGTTCTCAGCGGACTTCATGGAGGCCACCCTGCAGACGATGGAGAGCCGCATAGCGGCCGCCCTGGCGAATCAACTCATCATGCGTGCCGTCCTCGACGATGCGCCCCCGCTCGATCGTGACGATCCGGTCGGCGAGGCGCACGGTCGACAGCCGGTGCGCGATGATGAAAACCGTCCGGCCCTGGGCCATCTGGCGCATGTTCTGCTGCACGATCCGCTCGCTCTCGTAGTCGAGCGCGGAGGTCGCCTCGTCGAGGATCAGGATGCGCGGATTGGTGGCGAGCGCCCGCGCGATGGCGATGCGCTGGCGCTGGCCGCCGGAGAGGTTCGAGCCGCGCTCGCCGACCTCGGCGTCGTAGCCGCCCGGCAGTTCGAGAATGAACTGTTCGGCGCCGGCCAGTTGCGCCGCCGCCATGACGTTGGCGAAGGGCATGCCCGGATTGGCGAGCGCGATATTGTCGCGCACGGTGCCGTTGAGCAGCACGCTCTCCTGCAAGACCACGCCGACCTGCCGTCGCAGCCAGGCCGTATCGACGACGGCAAGATCGACGCCGTCGACCAGCACGCGTCCGCTTTCGGGCACGTAAAGGCGCTGCACCAGACGCGTCAGCGTACTCTTGCCCGAACCCGATGGACCGACAATGCCCACGATCTGGCCCGCCGGCACGTGGAGCGAAACGTCCGCAAGGATTTCCGGCGCGTCGAGACCATAGCGGAAGCTGACATGCTCGAAGGTGATGTCGCCGCGCACGGCCGGCAGCGCGGTGCGCGCCGGGCTGTAGCTCGGTTCCGCCGGCGTGTTCAGGATATCGCCGAGGCGCTCCATCGATTGCCGCGCCTGATGGAAATCCTGCCAGACCTGGGCGATGCGCAGCACCGGCGCGCTGACGCGGCCCGCGAGCAGATTGAAAGCGACCAGCTCGCCGACGGTGAGGTCGCCGGAGATGACTTTCATCGCGCCGAAATAAAGAATGCCAATGCCGACCATCTTGCTGATGAACTGGATGGTCTGGCTCGCCGAATTGCCCAGGCTGAAGACGCGGAAGCTCGCCGAAACGTAGCCGGCAAGCTGCTCCTCCCAGCGCCGCTGCATCTGCGGCTCGACCGCCATGGCCTTCAGGGTTTCGACGGCGGTGACGCTTTCGACGAGAAAAGCCTGGTTTTCCGCGCCGCGCCGGAATTTTTCATCAAGCCGGCGGCGGAACAGCGGCGTCACGCCCGCCGAAATGCCGATGTAAAGCGGAAAGGCGGCGAGAACGATCGCCGTGAGGAAGGGCGAATAGATATACATCACCGCGATGAAGACCACGGTGAAGACAAGGTCGATGACCAGCGTCAGCGCCGACGACGTCAGGAAGTTGCGGATGTTTTCCAGCTCGCGCACGCGCGCCACGCTGTCGCCGACGCGGCGGGCATGAAAATAGGCGACCGGTAGCGCCATCAGGTGGCGAAACAGGCGCGCGCCGAGTTCGACGTCGATCCGGTTGGTGGTATGGGCGAACAGATAGGTGCGCAGGATCGCCAGGACCGTCTCGAACAGCGAGATCGCGACGAGGCCGATGATGAGCACGTTGAGCGTGCTCATGTTCTGATGCACCAGCACCTTGTCGATGACCACCTGAAAGAACAGCGGCGTGGCCAGCGCGAACAATTGCAGGAACAGCGATGCCGCCAGCACCTCGGTGAGGAGGCCGCGGTATTTTTTGATGGCCTCGACGAACCAGCCGATATCGAAACGGCGGTCGAGTTCGGTCAGGCCCAGGCGGCGGGTCATGACGACGACGCGGCCGTCCCAGATGCTTTCGATTTCCTCGCGCGTCATGATTTCCGGCCGCAGCGAATCGGCCCGCTGCACGATGGCTTTGTCCTCGCCGATCTTGCCGATGATGAGAAAGCCGCCGCCGCGCAGGCTGGCGATGCCCGGGAGCGGTGTTACCGTCAGGCGATGCCAGCCGATCTTGCGCGCGCGCGCCTTGAGTCCGAAGTCCCGCGCGCAGCGCAGCATTTCCGTCTCGCCAATGGCCGTCTTGGCGAACCTGTGCCGGATCTGTTCGGGATCAGCACCGATGCCGTGGAAGCGCAGCAACGTCACGAGAGCGTTGAGGCCGGGATCGTTGGGAACATCCGCGTCAATGCTTGGCATGGGAGCTCCAGATCGTGCGCGTCAGACGGGGTGAACCAGAGTTTGTGCGGTGGCGAACGCCGACGGTTCCGCCACCAGCGTGCCGCCGTGGCCGTCGGAAGCCACGGCGAAGCTTGAGGCGACATATTGCCCGAACAGGGCCAGATTGGCCGTGTGGGCGCCGTCGCTGACTGTCAGCGTGCCACGGTTGGCGCCGGTCGCCTGGTAGCCGAGCGTCGTCTGCCCGCCGAAGCCGATATCGCCGAGATCCAGCAGGTCGGCGCCGCCGAAGCCCGCGATCAGTCCGGTGAAGGCGGCGGCGTGATCGAGCTCAAGCATGCTGGGCGCTTGCGTGGCGAACACGACGCTGGCCGATGACGGACCGAACACGTCCAGCGTGGCGCCGGAACTGACGATCAACTGGTTCAGGCCGTTGGTGCCCTCCACGGCAAAAGACCGGCTTGCGGTTGCGCCGATGTCTTTGTCGCCCGGGACCGCCGCCATCGCCGTGACGGACCCGACCGGCAATTGCCAGACATCGGTGGCCGGAACGGTGACGGACCAGTGCATGCCGTCGCTGCCGACAACGGCCTGATAGGTCTCGCTGAAGGTGCCGGCGGCGATCGTCACGGAGAGCGCGGTGCCGGCGGCGACGCCCGTCACTGTGCCGGTGATGTCGAAGGCCTGGGCGCCGGAGCCATTGCCGTAGAGCGGCACCTTCGTCCCCGGAATGTCGAACGGCCCCAGGCCGCCGGTCGGTGACGGCGGATTGAGGAAGACCGACGCGATCGGATCCATGGCGATGCTGACCGCCGGCCGGCTCTGGTCGATGGTGAAGTTGTGCATGGCGGTATCGGACACATTGCCGACGCCGTCGGTGACCTGCGCCGAGACCGTGGCCGTACCGTTGGCCAGCGCTGAGGCGGCAGCGGCCGGAATGATCGCGGACCATGTGCCGCCGTTGCCGACGGTGG
>JBDHSX010000070.1:0-17294 GCA_039808365.1 Xanthobacteraceae bacterium
GTGCCGGAGCCGTATTTGAACAGGCGCGCCTCGCGCACCCACAGGTCCATGATGCCGCCCTCGTTGACGAGGTCGTCCTCGACGCCCTGGATGAAGCAGGCATGCGGCTGCGGATGCTCGTAGGCCGACTTCGACTTGGTCATCCGGCCGGTCTTGAAGTCGACGTAATAGTGGCCCTGGCCGGGACCGTCGATGCCATAGGCCCAGTGCAGGCCGGTGTTGAACCACTGCGGCGAGTTCGGCGCCACCATCTGCCGGGCGAGCATGAAGCGCAGTTCGTCATGGAAGGCACGGGCGTCGTCCTCGGTGGTGAAGTAGCCGCCCTTCCAGCCCCAATAGGTCCAGCAGCCGGCGAGGCGGTCGAATACCTGCTTCGATGAGGTCTCGCCGCCGAACCGCGCGGCCTCGGGCAGGGCGCCGAGCGCCTCGGTGTCGGGCACCGAGCGCCACAGCCACGACGGAACGGTTTCTTCCTCGATCTTCTTCAGGCGCGCGGCGACGCCCGCCTTCCTGAAATACTTTTGCGCCAGCACGTCGGAGGCGACCTGCGACCAGAATTCCGGCACCTCGACATTGTCGAGCCGGAACACCACCGACCCGTCCGGATTGCGGATCTCGCTGGTGGTCGACCGGAATCCGATGTCCGCGTAGGGAGACTGGCCGTCCTTGGTGTAGCGTCGCTCGATCTGCATTTTATCCTGCCCCGTTCGTGATACCGAAGTCACCTCACGGCGACGCCGGCGATAAAACCTCGCGAACCTCTTGGGCTCGCAGCCTGACCGGTGAATCCGGCCGTATTGTCCTCTGGAGCGTGAACGGGCGGAGACAGCTCCGCAGCCGATCGTACCCCAACGCCCCACTTCGCGCTTTGAGCCATCGCGGCCCGTTTTCGACGTCCCGAATGCCTTGTCGCCAAGGCGCTCGGAACAAGGCAAACGCCCTCGTTGCCCCGTCACCGTGGCCGGTGAACGGAGTGTTCGGTCTGAAACCCTGAAGGGAAACCCGGCGGCATACGAACAGATTGGCGCCGAGCCGACCGAAAACTAAGGCGACTCCCTCAGGTCCGTCAAGAATTAGTATTCAATTCTCAACGAAACACTAAATATGGTGGAAAGAGGGGATAACCAAGGGCGCTTCAAGCACCGGTGATCGGGCGCAAGTGTCGGTGAGTCCTTCCGGAATCGGAAGGCAAAAATCTTTGCCGGACGGCTTTCTCGTTGCTCGCGCCCGCTGTTCACAGGGGCAGTATTTTTTCTCGCGACGGGGTTGCGTCCGGCCGACTCGGGAGGCCGCCCCGGTGCATCAGGTCTGCCGCACTCGCAACGCGGGCGGTCATGCAGGTTTGCGGCTGGTGGGAGCGCATGGGAGCGGGCATGGTTGCGCGCGACTCACCTGGTTTGCCGCCTCATGCCCAATGCATCGACATCGCCGCCGCCGTCCCGAATCACGCCGGCGGGTCTTGTTTTCCTGGCCACGACCTCGATCGGCTGGGGGCTCAACTGGCCGATGACCAAATATCTGCTCAGCGAACTGCCGCCGCTGATCCTGCGCGGTATTACCGGCACCGCCGGCGCGGTGTTTCTCGCCGTCGTGGTGCTGGCGCGGCGGCAGAGCCTGCGCGTCCCCGCGGTGATGTGGCCGCGGCTGTGCCTCTACGCCTTTCTCAACGTGACGTGCTGGATGGCGCTGATGGGGATCGCGCTGTTGTGGGTGCCTGCGGGCGAGGCGTCGATGGTGGCCTGCACGATGCCGGTGTGGGCCTCGCTGCTGGCGTGGCCGATTCTCGGCGAGCGGCCGAACCTGCGACGGATTCTCGCCATCGTGGTCGGATTTTGCGGGCTGACAATCCTGCTCGGCGGCGACGGCATTCACATCACCACGGAAAAACTCGGCGGTTTCGCCATGGTGCTTGGCGGAGCGACGGCCTTCGCGCTCGGCGCGGTGCTGTCGAAGAAGTGGCCGCTGACGTTGCCGCCGATGGCGTCCGCCACCTGGCAGATCGGCATCGGCTGCCTGCCGGTCGGCCTCGTCGGCCTCGCCATCGAAACCGCCGATCTCGGCGCGATGACCACGGTGGGATGGTGGGCGCTGGCCTACAGCACCATCATCCAGTTCTGCGTCGCCTATGTGACCTGGTTCGCCGCGCTGGCGCGGCTGCCGGCCTCGGTGGCGGCGATCGGCACCATGGCGGTGCCGGTGTTCGGCGTCGGCGCCTCGGCGATCGCCCTGCACGAACCGATCGGCCCGGTGCAGATCGTCGCGCTGCTCCTGACCCTGTCGGGCGTGCTACTGGCGACCCGATCCTGAACAGGGCGAAGGTGCCTCCTCAGACCTCACGCATTAACGGAATTTGGCCTGCATGACTGAGACCCGATCGCCGACCACGAACCTCTCATCGGTCGGCATCGTGCTGCTGGTCGCAACCGCTGCCGGCTGGGGCATCAATTTTCCGATCATGAAGCATCTGCTGACGGAGTGGCCGCCGCTGTCGTCACGCGGATTGTCGGCGGCCGCGGGCGCGGTGGCGCTGGCGCTCGCCGCGCTAGGGAGCCGTCAACGGCTCAGCGTGCCGCGACATCTGTGGCTGCGGCTGCTGTTGGTGTCGGTCCTGACCATCACGTCGTGGGTTGCCTGCATGGGACTGGCGCTATTGTGGCTGAGCGCCAGCGAAGCGGCCATCCTCTCGGTGTCGCTGCCGTTATGGGCTTCGTTGCTGGCGTGGCCGATTCTCGGCGAGCGTCTCACGATCCTGCGCCTGTTCTGGCTCGGTGTCGCGATGAGCGGCATCGCGGTTCTGATCGGCGGCAACGGCATCGATGCGAGCCTCGACAAATGGCCCGGCATCGCCTTCGTTTTCCTGGGTACGATCTGCGTGGCGCTCGGTACGGTGCTGACCAAGCATTTTCCGCTCGCCATGCCGCCGGTGTCGCTGGCGGCGTGGCAATTGTGGCTCGGCGCGCTCCCCGTGGCGATCGTCGGCCTCGTTTTCGAGCGGCCCGACGTCGCGATGCTGTCCGGGGTCGGCTGGGCCTCGCTGGCCTATATGACGCTGATCCAGTTCTGCCTGTGCTATCTGTGCTGGTTTGCGGCGTTGGAGCGGTTGCCGGCGGCGACCGCGTCGATCGGCTCGCTGCTGGTGCCGGTGATCGGAGTGCTGGCGTCGGCTTTGATGCTGCACGAGCCGCTCGGCCTGCGCGAGATCGCCGCGCTGGTCGTCACCCTCGGTGGCGTCGGAATGGCGCTGCGCTCCTGACCCTGACGCGACACGGGTGCGCGCTCCACCATGCAAAAGGGCGGCCCTTTAAGGCCGCCCTCTGACATGGCGTGGCGCGCCGATCGATTCCGGCCGCCAATTACGGGCAGGGGTGACGCAGACCGTCGTACCCGAGATAGGTTCCGCTCTGGACGTCGTAGGATTTGAACCGCTGCTGGCAATAAGCGATGACGTCGGCATCGCCCGCCGCCGGCGCTACGACATAGTCATCGTCGTCGTAATAGTAGGGATCGCTGTATCCATAGGCAAAGGGGGCGGCGGCCAGCGCGCCGCCGATGATCGCCCCGGCGGCGAGACCGGGATAGAAGCCGCCGCCGTGCCATCGGCCCGGACGACCGCCATGCCACCCACCGCCATGCCATCCGCCTGGACGGCCACCGCCGTGCCAACCGCCGCCCGGACGGCCACCGCCGCCATGCCATGCGCCGCCGCCCGGCCGGGCCGCCATCATCGGACCGCCGCCGGGCCGGCCGCCACCGCCGAAGGCCGGACCGCCGCCGCGGAAACCTCCGCCGCCCATATGCGCGCCGCCGCCGCCATGATGAAAGCCCTGGGCCGCGCTCGGCGTGGCCGTCGCAAGCGGCATCGCGATCGCGAGAGCCGCCGCTGCGCCAAGGATCGTCAATTTCATAACGCTCTCCATTTCCACTCGGATACCCAACCGAACTCGTCCGGTTTTGTTCCGATTTTCCATGGTGCGAGCCTGGGATGGAACCGATGTACCGCCGATGAACGAATTGCGCCAAATTCGCGATATCGCCCGCTATCGCCGCGAAAGGTAAACCGAACCGCGGCGAACTGGACATTCCGCCGATCAGGTGGCATCAAGCGGGGCAATCGCGGATCGGATTCCGGCCATGAAGCAGTTTTTTCTAAAAGTTTTCACCTGGTGGAATAGCCAGACGTTCGGGACCCAGTTGTGGACCTGGCGTTTCGGGGAACTGGTCGGCGAGGACGCCGAGGGCAACCGCTATTACCGCACCCGTGGCGGCAAGATCGATCCCACCCTGGGCTTCGAGCGGCGCTGGGTGGTTTACAATGGCTATGCCGAGGCCTCGCGGGTCGGCCCGGACTGGCACGGCTGGCTGCATCACACCGTCGACGTGCCGCCGACCAAGGAAGACTATCGGCCGCGTGAATGGCAGAAGCCGCATCAGCCCAACCTGACCGGCACGCCGTTGGCACACCGGCCGTCGGGATCGACGCTGGCCAGCGGCCGCCGCCCGAAGGCGACCGGCGACTATCAGGCGTGGACGCCGGGACAATAAGCCGCCGCTTTTCGTTCCATTCGTCTTATCGTGTCGTCGAAGGTTGCGCCGGCGATCGAAGCCGGGCCGCCGCGCGTTGCGACAAGTCGCGGCGGCGCGCGATCGACGGCGCCATCTTTTCCTTCAACATCGCCAGCACCTGCGCCGGCGCGGTGTCGGGCGATCCGGCGTTGAAGGGTGGTTGCGGATTGTATTCCAGCATGAGCTGGATCGATTCCGCCGTCGTCTGGTCCGACAGCACGGCGGCCATGGTCAAACCGAAGTCGATGCCGGCGGTGACGCCGCCGCCGGTGATGCGGTTGCGATCGACGCAGACCCGCGTCCGCACCGGCGTCGCGCCGAACGCCGCGAGGTTGTCCACCGCCGCCCAGTAGGTGGTGGCGCGATAACCTTGCAGCAGACCGGCGGCGCCGAGCACCAGCGCCCCGGTGCAGACCGACGTGACATAGGTCGCGCCCGCAGCTTGCTGACGCAGGAAATCGAGCGTCTCCTGATCGTCCATGAGGGCGTCGGCGCCGAAGCCGCCGGGCACGCAGATGACATCGAGCTGCGGACAATCAGCGAAGGAGATGGTCGGCTGAAGCGTGAGCACGGTGTCGCTCGGCACCGGCTCGATCCGCTTCCAGACCAGATGGATCCGCGCGCCGGGCAGGCGCGACAGCACCTGAAGCGGCCCGGTGAAGTCGAGTTGCGTGACCTTCGGAAACAGCAGGAAACCGATGTTGATGGGGTGCTGCATGTTGGTCTCCTCAAATGCGTGGCGATGGATGGCAAGGTTAAATCTGTCATGGTCAGGCTTTGTCCGAAATGGCATATTTCCCTCGTTTACAGACACGAGGGCCAAATGATCGCCGTCCTGGTCTTTCCGGATTTCCAGCTTCTCGACGCGGCCGGGCCGATTTCGGTGTTCGAGGTGGCCGGCCGCGTGGCGCGGACACCCGCTTCGATCAGGGTGGTGAGCGCAACGCCTGGCGAAGTCCGCAGTTCGTCCGGCGTGGCCATGCTTGCGCGCGGACTGAATTCCACCCGTGGCGCGCAGACGCTCATCGTCGCAGGTGGCAACGGTGTCGCCGAGGCCATCGGCTGCAAGCGAACGCTCGCGTTCATCCGCGCGGCGGCGCGACGCGGATGCCGCGTCGCCAGTGTTTGCTCGGGCGCGTATTTGCTGGCGGAGGCGGGCCTGCTGGAAGGCCGCCGCGCGACAACGCATTGGCGGCGCACCAGCCATTTCCGGACGCGCTATCCGAACGTCAAACTCGAACCCGACCGGATCTTCGTGCAGGACGGCAACATCTGGAGTTCGGCGGGAATTTCCGCCGGCATCGATCTTGCGCTGGCGCTGGTGGCCGAGGATTTTGGCGACGAGGTGGCACGGGCGACGGCGCGGCAACTGGTAGTGTATCATCGCCGCGCCGGCGGGCAGTCGCAGTTCTCGTCACTGATCGAATTGAAGGCGCCGACCGGACGGTTCGCCGAACTGCTCGGCTGGGCGCGCGCTCATCTCGATCAGACGTTGACGGTGGAGCGTCTGGCGGAACAGGCCGGCATGAGCGCGCGACACTTCGCCCGCGCCTTCGTCGCTGAGACGGGCATGACGCCGTCGAAGGCGATCGAACGGCTGCGCATCGAGGTGGCGCGGCAGGCGGTGCAGTCGGGCAGCGAGGCGATCGAGCGCGTGGCGCGATCGACCGGCTTCGGCGACCCGGAGCGGATGCGCCGCGCCTTCATCCGCGCGTTCGGGCAGCCGCCGCAAGCCGTGCGGCGCGCCGCCCGCGCGGCGTGATTTTTCACTCTCAGTCCAGCGTCCGCAGCCACGCCGCGATGGCGGTCAGCGCGACACCGGCCTTGGGCAGCAGTTTGCCCATGGTGATGAAGCCGTGAAACTGGCCGGGGTAGGTGACATGCATCACCGCGACGCCGGCGTCCTTGAGGCGCGCGGCGTATTCATCGCCCTCGTCGCGCAGCGGATCGGCGCCGGCGGTGAGCACATAGGCCGGCGGCAGACCCTTGAGGTCTTCGACGCGGGAGGGGGAGGCGCGCCAGTCCTCGCCGTCGGCAAGCGTGTTGAAATACTGATCGCGGAACCAGCGGATCACCGAATGAGTGAGCAGGCAACTGGTTTCCGGCTCGCTGTGGGAGGGGTGCGACATGCGGAAATCGGTGCCCGGATAGATCAGCATCTGACCCGCGATGGCCGGCCCGTGCTGGCGCGCATTCAGCGCTACCACGGCGGCGAGGTTGCCGCCGGCGCTGTCGCCGCCGACCATGAGCCGCTTGGGATCGATGCCGAGGCTGTCGGCGTTGGCCGCGATCCACTGCGCGGCGGCGATGGCGTCGTTGACGGCGGTCGGGAATTTGTGCTCGGGACTGAGCCGGTAATCCACCGCGATCACCAGCAACTGGCCTTCGTCGGCGAGGATGCGGCAGACCGCGTCATGGGAGTCGAGATCCCCGATCACCCAGCCGCCGCCGTGGTAGAAGACGAGGCACGCCGCGCGTCCGTCCTTCTCGCGCAAGGTCCTGGGCCGGTACACCCGCAGCGGGATCGCGCCATTGGGGCCGGTGGCGTCGAGCGCGCGCACCGACGCCAGTTCCGGCGTCTCGGGGCGCGCCACCTCGCAGCCCTTCAGGTAAAGCGCGCGCGCTTCCGGCGGCGTCAGCGTTTCGTAAGGCGGGCGGCCGGCGTCGCGAAAAGCCTGCAACACGGCGGCGGCATCCGGATCGAGCGTCACGGGCATCGGAAAATCCTTGTCTGATCAATGTAATTTATTGAAGCGTAACATGAGAGAATTCGCCTAACCCGCTGTGCGGCCACCATCAACGGTATAGGCCGCACCGTTGACATAGCTCGCGGCGTCGGAGGCGAGGAAGGCGACGGTCTGCGCCACCTCGGCGCCGGTGCCGAGCCGGTGCGCCGGAATTCGGGCCAGCACCTTCTCGGAATCGGCGCGGGCGTTCGGATCGCGTCCCTCGAAGATGGCCGACAGCATCCGGCTCTGGATCAGGCCCGGGCAGACGCAGTTGACCCGCACCCGGGTCCTTGCGCATTCCATCGCGACGCTCTTGGTCAGGCCGATCACGGCGTGCTTGCTGGCGCTGTAGACCGCGATGTGCGGCGATCCGCTCAGTCCCGCGATCGACGCGGTGTTGACGATGCTGCCGGCATTGGCCTTCAGCATGATCGGCAGGACGTGCTTGATGCCCAGGAACACGCCGACGACGTTGACGTCGAGGACGCGGCGGAAGTCGTCCAGGCTGTAATTCTGGATCGGCGCGACGACGCCCTCGATCCCGGCATTGTTGAAGAACACGTCGATGGTGCCAGCCGCCTCGACCGCGCGGCGGACGTAACCCGCGACATCGTCCTCATTGCGGACGTCGGCGGTGAGGGCGAGGGCCCGCGCTTGCGCGGGCAACGTCGCCACCGCGCGCTGGAGTTGGGCCTCGTCGCGGTCCACCGCGACGATGCGGGCGCCCCGCGCGGCGAACAATTGCATGGTCGCCGTCCCGATCTCGCCGGCGGCGCCGGTGATCAGGGCGACTTTTCCGTCCAAACGCAGCTCATCGGCCATTGGCGGCATGTCCTTCCTTGGTGTTCCTCGGTGAACTATTTCAGCTTTGCCGCACTGATGCCAGCCGCCGCGGAACAGCGCGATGGAGCATGTCAGGGCCGGACGGCGATCCGCCCTTTCCCCGCCGCATTCAGCGTGTTAACCGGAGGCCCCGCGAGCGGTGGAATACCCGATAGAATGTCGCGAGCCCGATTCGTCCACTGAAGCCGCAACAGATGTTCCGCACCACAAGTCTCGTCAGCCTCGCGGCCCTCGCCGCCGCCCTGTGGGTCGCGCCCGCGCCGCCGGCTTCGGCGCAGCTTGGCAATATTTTCTCCGATCCGCCGCCCCGGCCGCCGGGCAACGTGCCGCAGGGTGGATACCCCTCGGATGACGACGACGAAAACGTGCCGGATCTGCCGCGCGGGCGGCTGTTGCCGACGCCGATCCGGCCGCCGCTGCCGCCCGGACAGGCCGTTCCGCCGCCGGGTCGGGTGCAGTCGCAACCATTGCAGCCGCCGCCGGGCTCGGCCGCCGCGCCCCCTTCACAGCCGGGCATGGCCGTTGCGCCGCCGGGTGCCAACGCGCCCGCTGGGCAGAAGCCGCGAACCGGGACCGCCGCCACGCCGCCGCCCGCGCCGGCCACTTTGCAGCCGGGCGACGAGGTGGTGACCGAGCCGCCGGCGCAGAAGATCGTCAACAAGAAGGCGACCTTCTCCGGTCTCGACAAGATCACCGGCCGCATTATCAGTTTCGACGCCGATATCGGCGAGACGGTGCAGTTCGGCGCGCTGCGGGTGAAGACCGACGCCTGCTACACGCGGCCAGCGACAGAGGCCGCCAACACCGACGCCTTCGTCGAGGTCGACGAGATCACCTTGCAGGGCGAGGTGAAGCGGATTTTTTCCGGCTGGATGTTCGCGGCCAGCCCCGGCCTGCACGGCGTCGAGCATCCGATTTACGACATCTGGCTGACCGACTGTAAGGGACCGGAGACCACCGTCGTCGCGGGGCAGGACGCGGCACGGCCGGAGACCGCCGCGAAACCCGCGCCGACGCAACAAAAGCGGCTGCCGCGCGAGCAGCAGAAGCGGCGCCCGCCGCCACCCCAGCCGCAGCCGTTACCGCCGCCGACGCTGCCGCCGTTCCAGCGGTAAAAGGGATATTCGCTATCGTTGCCGCGATGGCGTCGCTGCCGCGATCAAGGCCAGCGCCTCGCTCCCGGCCACCGGGCGCTCGGTCGGAAGATGCGCGAAATCCGCCGGTCGCCTCAAGGCGGCATCGAGGCGGGCGAGATAGGCCGGGCGCGGGATCTCGACCGCGCCGAACGTCCGCAGATGTTCCGTGACGAACTGGGTGTCGAGCAGCACGTAGCCGCCGGCGATCAGCCGCGCCACCAGATGCACCAGCGCCACCTTGGAGGCGTCGCGCGCGCGGTGAAACATGCTTTCGCCGAAGAACGCCGCGCCGAGACTGACGCCGTAGAGCCCGCCGACCAGATCGTCGCCGTCCCACACCTCGACGCTGTGGCAGTGGCCGCGTTCGAACAGCGCGACATAGAGATCGCGGATGCGCCGGTTGATCCAGGTGTCGTCGCGGCCGGCTTGCGGCTCGGCGCAGCCGGCGATCACCGCCGCGAAGGCGCGGTCGACGGTGACGGTGAAAACGTCGGCCCGCACGGTGCGGGCCAACCGCGCGGCGACATGAAAACGGTCCAGCGGGATGATGCCGCGCCGTTCCGGCTCGACCCAGAACAGCGACGGATCGTCGGCGCTCTCCGCCATCGGAAAGATGCCGCAGGCGTAAGCGCGCAGCAAAACATCCGGCGTGATTTCGGAAGCGGAGTCGCGCGAGGTCATGCGCGAAAGATAGCGGAAGATAACAAACTCCGCTCCAAGTTTAATCGACGGCCGACAGACCCTTGACGACGGTGGATTCGTCGCGGCGCGGGAACCGCAGCACGATCCGCGTGCCGGCGTGAGAGGGATCGCGCTCGGTGCATGCGTTGAGCTTCGAGGCCATCGCATTGACGATGCGCTGTCCCATGCCGGTCGAACGCGGGTCCACCCGGCCGTTGAGACCGACCCCGTCGTCGGCGACCGACAATTGCAATTCGTCCTGGCTCGCGATCACCTGCACATGGATCGGTCCCGGATTGTCGGGATAGGCGTATTTGACCGCGTTCATCACCAGTTCGTTGACGATGATGCCGATGGCCACCGCGCGATCGGGATCGATCTCGATCGATTCCGACGTCAGCGTCAGCCGCGACATCCTGTTGCCCTCGGCGGAGCGCCGCAGATCCTCCAGCAGCGCCTCAAGATACTGGTTGAGCAGCACGCTGTTGAGATCGTGCGAGGTGTAGAGTCGGCGATGCACCTGCGCCACCGCCGCGACGCGCCCCATGGCGTTGCTGAGCGCCGCCTTGACGTCGTCGTCGTCACTCGAATTGGCCTGAAGATGCAGCAGCGACGCGATGATCTGCAAGCTGTTGCCGACGCGATGGTTGACCTCGCGCAACAACACCTCGCGCTCGGCGGCAAGCGCCGCGTAGCGATCGCGCGAGGCGAGGACCTCGGCTTCGGCGTCGTCGCGCGCCTTGCGGATCTGCGCCTGCCGCATGGCGCTCTCGATTGCGACATGCAACAGCGGAACGAAGTCGCCATGCATGTCCTTCACCAGATAGTCGTCCGCGCCGGCCTTCAACGCGGTCACCGCGATCTGGCTGTCCTGCGAGACCGTGACGAACACCACCGGCGGCGGATTGGGAATGGCGAGAATGCGTTGCAGCGTTTCCAGCCCGTCGGGGTCAGGCACGTATTGGTCGAGCGCCACCACGTCGATGCCGCCTTCGAGAATGCGCGCGATCCCCGCTTCACCGCTCGCCGCATGCACGACGTCGTATCCTTGTCGCATCATGCCGCGATCGACCAGCCGCGCGATGGCCTCGTCGCTGTCGATATAGAGGAGGCGAAGTTTCGCGACGCTCATGAACCGCTCGCTGAATCGGCATGATGGGGCGGGGTCGCCCACGACCCCGGCTTGCTTTTCCGCACATCATGCGTGGCGATGCCGGCCAGGAAACGGTGCATCATCATATCGGCGTTCTCCCTGATGCGCCGGAGGGCGACGCCGAACGGACAAAACATCGGGCGTCGCGCCGGCGTTCGCCGGTTTCGCATTCCATCGGACAACCGGCGTGCTTGTATGAATCTCCAGTCCGGGCCTCCATCCCGGCTTCATTGCGGCTGCGGGGAACTAAGGTGTGGATCCCCGTTTGGTTCCATACCGCTGGAACATGCCATTTCTGCCGGAACATGAATTGGTAACCCACGGTCCGGTTCCGACATTTGCATAGCCGCGACGGCGATCACCTGCCGCTGTCGCCGCCGGACAGGTACTGTTCCAGCCAATGGATATGGTAGTCGCCATCGATGATGGCGGCATCGCGAGCCAGCGCGCGGAATAGGGGTAGGGTGGTCTCGATGCCGTCCACCACGATCTCGTCCAGTGCGCGCCGCAGCCGCATCAGGCATTCGGCGCGGGTCTTGCCGTGAACGATCAGCTTGCCGACCAAGGAGTCGTAATAAGGCGGGATGGTGTAGCCTTGATAAACGGCGGAATCGATCCGCACGCCGAGGCCGCCGGGCGGATGATAGCGCACGATCTTGCCAGGCGAGGGGCGGAACGTCTCGGGGTTCTCGGCATTGATGCGGCATTCGATGGCATGGCCGCTGATCGTGATCTGATCCTGCGTCGCCGGCAGATCGCCGCCATTGGCGACACGGATCTGCTCCAGCACCAGATCGATGCCGGTGATCGCCTCGGTCACCGGGTGCTCGACCTGGATGCGGGTATTCATTTCGATGAAGTAGAACTCGCCGTCCTCGTAGAGGAATTCGATGGTGCCGACGCCGAGATACTGCATCTCGCGCATCGCCTTGGCGCAGGTCTCGCCGATCTGGGCGCGCGCCGCCGCGGTCAGCACCGGCGAGGGGCCTTCTTCCCAGATTTTCTGATGGCGCCGCTGCAACGAGCAGTCGCGTTCGCCGAGATGAATCGCGCCGCCGCGGCCGTCGCCCAGGATCTGGATTTCGATGTGGCGCGGCTTCTGCAAATACTTTTCCAGATAGACCGAGGCGTCGCCGAACGCCGACCGGGCCTCGTTGCCGGCGGTCGAAATCGCCAGCGCCAGATCGTTCGCCGTGTGCGCCACTTTCATGCCGCGTCCGCCGCCGCCGGCCGCCGCCTTCACCAGCACCGGAAAGCCGATCGCCTTGGCAACATCCATCGCCGCGTCGGCGGACTCGATCGCGCCGTCGGAGCCCGGCACCACGGGAATGCCCAGACGCTTGGCGGTGCGCTTGGCCTCGATCTTGTCGCCCATCAGGCGGATGTGCTCGGCCTTGGGTCCGATGAAGCCGAGATTGTGCTCGGCGAGGATTTCCGCGAAGCGCGCATTCTCCGAGAGGAAGCCGTAACCGGGATGAACCGCGTCGGCGCCGGTGATTTCGCACGCGGCGAGCAGGTTCGGAATGTTGAGGTAGCTTTCCTTCGACGGCGGCGGGCCGATGCAGACGCTTTCGTCGGCGAGGCGGACATGCATCGCCTCGGCGTCGGCGGTGGAATGCACCGCGACGGTGGCGATGCCAAGCTCCTTGCAGGCGCGCAGCACGCGCAAGGCGATCTCGCCGCGATTGGCAATCAGGATCTTGTCGAACATGGCGTCCTAATCAATATGCAGCGCGACCAGCGGACAAAACGGCGAACCGGGGTTCGGCCCGCCGGCGGTTATTCGATGATCACCAGCGGCTCGCCGAATTCGACCGGCTGGCCGTCCTCGACGAGAATTTGCGTGACGGTGCCGGCCATCGGCGACGGAATCTGGTTCATCGTCTTCATCGCTTCGATGATCATCAGCGTGTCGCCGACCTTGACCCTGGAGCCGATGTCGATGAACGGCCGGGCTCCGGGTTCCGACGCCCGATAGGCGGTGCCGACCATCGGCGAGGGGACCGCGCCGGGATGCTTGCCGATGTCGGCGACGGCGGTGGCGGCAGCGGGCGCGGCCGGGGCTGCGGCCGCCGTCAGCGCCGGCACGGCGGCGGCGATGCTGACATTGCGCGCCACGCGCACCCGCAGGCCGGCGCGTTCGATCTCGATCTCGGTCAGGTTGGTCTCGTCGAGCAGCATCGCCAGCGCGCGGATCAATTCGCTATCGCTGGCTGACGCGGAATTCGAAGAGGTTGGGGCTTCAGGCTGGGCGGCCATGCTGTGTTCCGGAACTTTCGGGCTGGACTGAAATGAAAGGAAACGTCATGCCTTCGCCGTGGCGCCGATCTTGGCCGCGAGCCCGCTGATGGCGAGCCGGTAGCCGTCGATGCCGAAACCGCACAGGCTCGCGAAGGCCGCCTTGGCGATGAACGAATGGTGACGAAAATCCTCGCGAGCATAAATGTTGCTGACGTGGACCTCAACGGTGGGGATTTTCACCGCCGTCAGCGCGTCGTGGAGCGCGATCGAGGTGTGGGTGTAACCGCCGGCGTTGATCACGATGCCCGCCGCCTGTCGGCCGTGGGCCTCGTGGATGAAGTCGATCAGTTCGCCTTCGGCATTGGACTGGCGGCAATCGGCTTCCAGACCGTAGCGGGCGGCGGTCTCAAGGCACAGCCGTTCGACATCGGCAAGCCGGGCATGGCCGTAGGTTTCCGGCTCGCGGGTCCCGAGCAGGTTCAGGTTGGGGCCGTTGAGTACGTAAACTATTCTCGCCATCCTCGATCCACCGCGCCTCAAAAGCGGCCGCGCGCCTTGCCCCGCGTTTATAGGTAACCCCAAGCGCGAGGGAAAGGGTCGGGCCCCGCGTATCCACCCAAACCGCTCATCCGGCTCAGGAAAAGCAATTTTTTCCGGGTCGCGGCCGGGTCAGCAGGTCGCCTTGCCGCAACGCGCCATGGCGATCTTCGCCTTCAGCGCGTCGAGCCCGACCGCGCCGACCACCACCTGGTTGCCGACGACATAGCTCGGGGTACCGTTCATTCCCATCGCTTCCGCGAGCTTGAAATTTTCCTCAAGCGTGGCGCGCACCTCCGGGCTATTGATGTCCTTTTCGAGCCGCGCCATGTCGAGGCCGGCTTCCTTCGCCGCCGCCATGGCACGCGCCTTGTCGGCCTGGCCGCGTCCGCCGAGCAGGCGCTGATGAAAGTCGAGATACTTTTTGCCGCTCGCGTCCTGCATCCGGACCGCCACCGCCACCTGCGCCGCCTCGACCGAGCCGGGGCCGAGCACCGGAAATTCCTTCAGCACCACGCGCAGCTTCGGGTCGGCCTTGAGCAGCGCCAGCATGTCGGCCATCGCGTGCTTGCAGTAGCCGCAATTGTAATCGAAGAACTCGACCATGCTGACGTCGCCGTCGGGGTTGCCGAGGATGACGCCGCGCGGCGACTTGAAGATCGTCTGCGCGTTGGAGGCCACGGCGGCGGCGTGCTTCTCGGCCTCCGCCTTCGCCTGCCGCTTGCCGAGTTCGACGGAGACCTCCTCAAGGATTTCGGGGTGCGTCAGCAGGTAGTTCTTGACGATGCCCTCGATCTCGCCGCGCTGCGGCTCGGTGAACGACTGGGCGGAGGCGGCGAGCGGCGCGCCGCCGAGGGCGAGCGCGAGCAGGGCGGAGGCGAGGGGGCGGCGGAGCGGCATCGGTTGATCCTTCTGACAATCGCGTCGGAATAGCGAGGAATTAGTCGCGCTTCTCGCCGGGCATCGGCTTGGCGCTGACAATATCGTCGGCCTTCACCCAACCGGGCGTGCCGACGGCGAAACGGGTTTTTGCGCGCGCGGCCAGCCCACGCGCCGTCTTGGCGTCGCCACGCAGATAAGCCGCCTGCGCCGAGGCGAGATCGGCCTCCGCATATTCGCCCTTCTGGCCGTAGGCCATCGCGAGCTGAGCATAGCCCTGCGCGGCCTCGGGCTCTCGCATCAGGGCGCTGCGCAGAATCGAAATCGCCTCGGCAGAATAGGCTTTATTGTTGGTGGCGACCAGCGCCTGCCCCAGCAGCATCTGGATCAGCGGGGCCTGATGCGACAGTTGCACCGCCTTGCGCAGCGGCGCGATCGCCTCGTTCGGCTTGCCGCCCTCCAGCAAAGCCTGTCCGCGCAGTTCGTGGAAATAGGGGTTATTGGGCTGCTCCCGGATCAGGCCGTCGATCTGGGCCTGGGCCGAACGGGGGTCGCCGTGGCGATAGGTCGCGATGGCGCGGGCGTAGCGCGCGGGCAGGCTGGTGTCGGACAGGGGATAGCGCCGATACACCGTATCGGGGCGCTCCATGAAGCCGGAGGTCTTGGCCCGCATCATGTCGTGCCGCGCCTGCAAGGCGGGGTCGTCGGTCTTGTTCCAGTACGGGCTGGTTTTCGCCAGCGTCGCCAGCGCGGCGACGCGGTCGGCCGGCATCGGATGCGATTGCAGATAGGGATCGGCGCCGCGCGCGGCGAACAGGCTTTCGTCGGTGAAGCGCTGGAACGTCTCGTACATGCCCTTGGCCGACTGGCCGGTGGCGGTGAGGAAACGCACGCCGGCGCGGTCGGCGTTCTCCTCCTGCTGGCGCTGGTACGACAACAGGTTGCGGCGGATCATCTCCTGCGGCCCGGCGATCGCCGCCATGCCGGCATTGCTCGCACCGTTGTTGCGGCCGGCGCCGGCGATCATGGCGCCGGCGCCGAGCAGCATCGCCACGATCATCTGGGTCTGGGCCTGCGCCAACTGGGTCCGCAGCTTGGAGAGATGGCCGCCGGCGAGATGGCCGGTCTCGTGCGCCAGCACGCCGATGAGCTGGTTCGGCGTCTTCGATTGCATCAGCGCGCCGTAATTGACGAAGATGCGGCGGCCGTCGGCGACGAAGGCGTTGAAACTGGGATCGTTGATGATCGCGACCTGGATGTTCTGCTTCTCCAGCCCGGCGGCGCGCAGGATCGGCCTGGTATAATCGCGCAGCAATTGCTCGATCTCGGTGTCGCGCAGCAGCGACGGCCCCTTGCCGGCGTTGCTCTCCTGCGCGCGGGCGAGCATCGGCGCGAACGCCAGCGTCACGCTCAGCGCCATCCCGAGGGCGCGGCGGACAGCGCGGCGACCGGGTGAGGGGGCGGGTTTCATCATTGGTCGGGGTGCGGATTCCATATATATGCCCTACCAAACCTTGGATTACGGCGAGACGACGGCACCGCGCCGACCGCACCGCCGCATGGGGCAGATCGAGGATGTCCGATACAATGGCTACCCACCGGGCGAGGGCCGCGCTGTCGGCCTCCCGCCGCAGCGACGTTCCGCCGTTCATGGTGATGGACGTGATGGCGGCGGCGGCGGCGATCGAGGCAAGCGGCGGCCATGTCATCCACATGGAGGTCGGGCAGCCCTCGGCCTCCGCGCCGAAGACGGCGCTGGCCGCCGCCAGGGCCGCGCTCGACGGCGGCCGGATCGACTACACCTCGGCGCTCGGCATCCCGTCGCTGCGGGCGCGGATCGCGCGCCATTATCGCGACACCTATGCTTGCGAGGTCGACCCGGCGCGGATCGTCGTCACCACCGGGTCGTCCGGCGGCTTCATCCTGGCGTTCCTGGCGATGTTCGAGCCGGGCGATCGCGTCGCCGTCACGATTCCCGGCTATCCGCCGTACCGGCACATCCTGACCGCGCTCGGCTGCGAGCCGGTGCTGATCGAAACCCACGGCGACACCCGCCACGCGCTGACCGGCGAGATGCTGCTCGCGGCCCACCGCAAAACGCCGCTGAAGGGCGTGCTGGTCGGCAGCCCGGCGAATCCGACCGGCACCATGATGTCGCGCGAGGCCCTGAGCGGGCTGATCGCCGCCGCCGACAGCGCCGGCATCCGCTTCATCTCCGACGAGATCTATCACGGCCTCGACTATGCGTTTCCGGCGGTGACCGCCACTGAGCTGTCACCTGACGCGCTGGTGATCAATTCGTTCTCGAAATATTTCTGCATGACTGGCTGGCGCGTCGGCTGGATGGTGGTGCCGGAGGCAATGGTGCGGCCGATCGAACGCTTGCAGCAGAACCTGTCGATCTCGGTGCCGACGCTGTCGCAGATCGCCGCGGAAGCCGCGTTCGATGGTCGCGCCGAGATGGAGGCGATCAAGCACGGCTATCAGGACAACCGGCGCATCCTGATCGAGGGATTGCCGCGCGCGGGCCTA
>JBDHSX010000071.1:0-17184 GCA_039808365.1 Xanthobacteraceae bacterium
GCGCAGCGTCTGGGTGGCGAAGGTGCTGATGCTCTGGGTCAGCATGCCGCCAAGCGAATCGAAGGTCGCCTTGGCCCACACCTGCCGCAATTGCTGGGTCGCGACCGAGGGTGTGTCCGGGAAGGTGCCATATCCGGCGTCGTAACCGCCGCGCGTGAAAGTCGATGAAATCCCGGCGTCGAAGCGAAAGCCCTCGCCGGCGTCGTAGCCGATCCGCGCCGAGCCGCCGACGCGGTTGATCGGGTCGTTCTCCAGGCGCGGAAACTGGGCCTGGATCGACGGCACGCGGTAGCCGTAGCTGGAAAAGCCGTCGCTGTGCGCGGCGGTGCCGGTCACGGCGTAGGACCACGGCCCCTGCGCGCCCGCCACCGACGCCGTCGTCGAGATGGTGCCGTAGCTGCCGGCCTCGGTGCGGATGTTGAACTGCGCCGGGCCGGTGCCCTTCTTGGTGATGATATTGATGACGCCGCCCATGGCGTCGGAGCCATAGAGCGCGCTCTGCGGGCCGCGCAGCACCTCGATGCGGTCGATCATGCCGGGCGCGAGCACCGCGAAGTTGAAGTCGGCCGACACGCCGGTCGGATCGTTGACGCGGATGCCGTCGATCAAAACCAGCGTCTGTCCGGTATTGGCGCCGCGCAACATCACGCCGGTGGTGCCGGCGGGGCCGCCGGCCTGCGTCACCGCGAGGCCGGGCACCGTGCGCAGCGCGTCGAGCACCGAGGTCGGGTTGCTGGTCGACAGCGTTTCGCCGCTGATGACGCTGATGGCGCTGCCGGTGGAACTGATCGACTCCGGCGTGCGGTCCGCCGTCACCACGATGTCGGGAAGCTGTTCGAGACGCGATTGCGCGTGCGCGCCGCCGCCGATCGCGGACAGCGCAAGGCAGGCTGCCGTGCCGGCAGCATACTTGCGGAAATTCATAATTGCCCCTTTCGCCGACCCACCGTCGAACGTGTTAAGTTCGTCAACGGCCGGTCTCCTGGCTCGCGGTCGTTATCCGGATCCGCCTTCCCGGACCTGCGCGTGAGGTCCAGTGGCATCGTGGATCGGATGACCGCCTACAGTTGCGGGGGCAGCCGCGGAATGGGGGATTGATCGATCCCCGCACCGCATTCCCGTTTCACCTCCCTTGGAAAACGCCTCGGGAGGCACCGTCGACGCTTTCAAACAAGCACAGCGATCTGGCTCGCGCAACCGTGATCGCGCGATTTCTGTGGCGGCCATGCAACAGCGCGATATGGAAATGTCGCCGCCGTAGCGACCGAGCCGCTGCGGCGCAGGGGGCGTGCGCCGCGCCGACGGGTGTCGCGCCCGGCTTCAAGAGCCCGGCGGCAGTTGAATCATCGAGCGGGTCTTGGTCGCGGCGTCGTAAACCTGCACCTGCAACATCCGGTAGCGATGCTTCAGCGCCAATCCGGCCTCCTCGGCGGCTTCGACGGTGTCGTGGTGCGACTTGAAGTGACCGTCCACCACCAGCGAATAGCCTGTGGTCGGCGCCTTGTCGGCGCGGACGACGGTTTTGCGCTGCTGCGGTTCTTCGAGTTCGAGTTTCGGCTTCTTCATGTCGTCTCCCGTGAGGCGATCGCGTCCGCCGCGACGATGCGGCGTCGTGCCAGATCGCCTTGATGCGGCTTGTTCCGAGGGCAACGGCCCGCCGGCACGCTCATCGCGGAGCGTCGGCTGGTCTGGATGCATGGCGAATGTCGGCTTTTATACCGCGCGCGGCCAAGGCACAAAGGATTTCGCTCTTGTCGCGACGGCGGGCCGCGCGGAGGGCTGTCATGCGCCGCCGCTGATGGACAAACCGCCGTTGGACCAGATAATTGCCGCGCCGGTCGAAAGGAGCCGGCGCCGCATGGTCGACGGAGTTGTCAATCTGCCGCGCGAGCGGGATGCGACGCTGCGCACGCTGACGGCCATCTCCATCGCGCATTGGGTCAGCCATTTCTACATTCTGGTCCTGCCGATGCTGTTCCCCTTCCTGCGGGAGCAGCTTGGCGTCGGCTTCGTCGAACTCGGCTTCGCGCTCACCGTGTTCGCGGTGATGTCGGCGCTGACCCAGGCGCCGGTCGGCTATCTGGTCGACCGCGTCGGCGCGCGGCTCATCCTGCTGATCGGCCTCGTCGTCGGCGGGCTGGCCTTCGTGCTGCTGGCGCTGCACCTGAGCTACGCCAACCTGATCGTCTGCGCGGCGGTGCTCGGGCTCGCCAACAGCGTCTATCATCCGGCCAATTATGCGATTCTCTCGGCGCATATGGACGAGACGCGGATGGGCCGGGCGTTCTCGATCCACACCTTCGCCGGGTTCCTCGGCGGCGCGGTGACGCCGGCCATCGTCGCCGGTCTGTTGCTGGCGTTGGGCGGACGTGGCGCGCTGATCGTGGTCGGCCTCGTCGGGCCGCTGGTGGCGCTGCTGCTCGCCGTCGTCCGCGTCCCGGACGCGGGCGGCGCGGTTTCGGCCTCCGGCGTGGTCGCGCCGAAAGTGTCGGTGATGACGCCGGCGATCCTGCTGCTGACGGCGTTCTTCCTGCTGCTCGGCCTGTCCAATTCCGGCATCGGCTCGTTCGGCGTGGTGGCGTTGATGGACGGCTATGGCAGCACGCTGGCCGGCGCCAATCTGGCATTGACGGCGTTTCTGACCGCCAGCGCCACCGGCGTGTTGGCCGGCGGCTGGCTCGCCGATCGCACCGCGCGCCACGGCGCCGTCGCCGCCGCCTGCTTCGGCGTCAACGCGCTGATCGTGCTGGCGATCGCGCTGACGACATGGCCGCCGCTGCTGCTGGCGGCGGGACTGACCGTCGCCGGCTTCCTCAGCGGCGTGATCGCGCCGTCGCGCGACATGATGGTGCGCAACGCCGCGCCGCCCGGAGCCGCCGGGCGCGCCTTCGGCATCGTTTCCACCGGATTCAATCTCAGCGGCATCGCCGGGCCGCTGCTGTATGGCTGGATCATGGACCGCCACATGCCGCATTGGGTGTTCGGCGCATCGGCGGTCTTCATGGCGATCACGGTGCTGCTGGCGCTGATCCAGGAGCGAGGCGGCGATTCCCGCGACCGCGCGGCGGAAAGCCTCTAGCCCCGCGCGAATTGTGGCGTTTGGGCGGTGCGGCGCAGGAGCCGCTCGCGCTCGGTGCCGGGCCGCAGCAGCAGTACGCCGAGCAGGCCGGCGGCGATCATGACAAAGCCGTTGATGGCGAAGCCGTGCAGATAACCCGGCATGCTGTTTCCCGCGGTTTGAATGATGTGGCCCATCACCATCGGCGCGATGATGCCGGCGAGCGTGTAGATCGCGCCATAGATCGCGATCACCGCGCCGCGCTGCGACA
Organism: Xanthobacteraceae bacterium; assembly: GCA_039808365.1. Classification (GTDB taxonomy): domain Bacteria; phylum Pseudomonadota; class Alphaproteobacteria; order Rhizobiales; family Xanthobacteraceae; genus 62-47. The sequence goes on from JBDHSX010000071.1 coordinate 3,330, forward strand.
CCGGCGTGAACTCGCTCAGCATCGGCGGACAGACCACGTAGATCGAGCCGCACAGGCCGGCGCCGACGACCAGCAGCGCGATATACAGCCAGGCGCTGTGGGCATAAGGCATCGTCAGGAGAAGCGAGCCGCCGACGATCAGGGGCGCCGCGCCCAGCACGCCGCGCCCGTAGCGCGTCGACATCCCGCGCGTCACCAGCCGCTGTGACAGCCAGCCGGTGATGATCACCACGCTGGCGCCGAACACCCACGGCAGCACCGAGATCGGGCCCGCCGCGGTCTGGGAAAATCCGAGACCCTGCACGATGAAGGCGGTGAACCAGGTCAGGCCCAGCGACAGCGCCCAATAGGCGCCAAAGGTCGCGACGCAACAGCCGATGAACGTCGGCGTGGTGAGCAGATGCGCATAGGAGAAGCGGATCTCGTGGGCGTGCTCGGCCGCCGACGGCACCAGCGGCCCTTCCTTGCCGAGCCAGAGCCACGCCGCCGACCACAACAGGCCGACGATACCGAGCGCGCCGAAGGCGTGATGCCAGGAATAATTGACGATCAGCCAGTTCAGCGACGGCACGGCGAGGATGACGCCGAACGCCGAGCCTTGCGACAGCACCGCCGTCGGCAGCGTCCGCCGCTCGTCGGGGAACCACTTGTAGATGGCATGCACGGCGACCGAGAACGCCGGACCTTCGCCGGCGCCGAGAATGATCCGGCAGATCATCAGCGTCGCGAAACCGACGGTTCCGACCATGGGAAACTGCGCCAGGGCCCAGATCAGCGCCAGCACCAGCAGCACCCAGCGCGTCGCGACGCGATTGGCGATGAAGCCGACGATCACGGCCGAGATCGAGAACAGGAAGAAGAACGAGGCGCCGAGCAGGCCGAACTGTTCGGCGTCGAGCCCGAGGTCGTGCATGATCGGGACGGCGGCGAGGCCGACCACGATCTTGTCGGCGAAGTTGACCACCATGAACAGGAACAACAGGAACGTGATGCGCCACGCTCCTTTCGGAGTCGGCTGTGCCGTCATGCGCGTTACCCCCGGCCGTTGCCGGCTTTTGCCGGTTCGATCATGGCCGTCGCGATGCTAACCGCTGATCCGGCGTCGTGGCAATCGTCGATTTACGCAGAGGCGACCCGGCGCGCCAGCGGATCGTGATTTGGCATTGCAACACGATTATGCTTGGACACCTATGCTTGGACACCGGTGCACCAGAGGCAGCGTCTTTTGTTTAAGCATGATCTTGTCCGAAAACCGGTTTCCACTTTTCGGGATCATGCTCCAGGTCATTCCGGATCGATGTTGAAAGTCGTCAATCTCAGCAAGAGCTATCGCTCGGCGCAGGAAACGGTTCATGTGCTGCGCGGCGTCGGCTTCGCGGTCGCACCCGGCGAAAGCGTGGCGCTGACCGGCGAGTCCGGCAGCGGCAAGAGCACGCTGCTGCATCTGATCGCCGGGTTGGACGAGGCCGACGGCGGCGAGGTGTGGGTCGAGGGCGCGTGCGTCACCGGCCTGCCGGATGCCCGCCGCGCGGCGCTGCGTTGCACCCGGCTCGGTCTGATCTTCCAGCAGTTCAATCTGGTGCCGAGCCTGTCGGTCGCCGACAATCTGGCGTTTCAGGCGCGGCTCGCCGGACGGTCTGATCCGGCATGGCTTGGCGAGTTGAGCGCGCGACTCGGGCTCGACGCGTTGATGAAGCGTTACCCGGAACAACTGTCCGGCGGGCAGCAGCAGCGACTCGCCATCGGCCGCGCGCTGGCGGTGAAGCCGGCGCTGCTGCTGGCCGACGAGCCGACCGGAAATCTCGATGAAGCGACCGCCGACGAGGTCGTGCATCTGCTGCGCGATCTGGTGGCGCGCTCGGGCTGCGGGTTGCTGATGGTGACGCATTCGACGCGGCTGGCGGCGATGCTCGACCGGCGGCTGCATCTCAGCGGCGGCGGCCTGACATGAGGCGCGCGCTCTGGGTGCTGGCGGTGTTGTTGAGCCACTGGCGGCGGCATCCGTTGCAACTTGCGACCCTGCTGGTCGGCCTGATCGCCGCCACCGCGTTGTGGAGCGGCGTGCAGGCGCTCAACCAGCAGGCGCGCCTGAGCTATGACCGCGCCGCCGCGCTGTTCGGCGGCGCGCGCACGGCGATGCTGATCGATCCCGCGCACGCGACGTTCACGCAGGCCGCCTTCGTCGCGTTGCGACGCGCGGGATGGCCGGTGTCGCCGGTGCTGGAGGGCCGCGTCGAGGTGGGCGGCCGTTCGCTGCGGCTGATCGGCGTCGAGCCGGTGACCCTGCCGCCGGAAACCGCGGCAGGCCCGGCCGTCGGGCGCGACGATCTTCACGCATTCGTCGCGCCGCCCGGCCGCACGCTGGCGGCGCCGGAGACGCTTCGCGATCTCGGCCTCACGGCCGGCGCGACGCCGCGCATCGATCAATCCGCCGAACTGCCGCCGTTGCAACCGCAGCCGCACCTCGCGCCCGGCGTGCTGGTGGTCGATATCGGCGTGGCGCAGCGCGTGCTCGGCAAGCCGGGCCAGGTCTCGCGATTGCTGGTCGGGAATACCACGCGGAGCGCGCGCGAACTGCCGGAGAGTGTCGCCGGGACGCGGCTGCGCTGGGTCGCGCCGGACAGCGAGACCGATCTGGCGCGGCTGACCGACAGTTTTCATCTCAACCTTACGGCGTTCGGCCTGCTGTCGTTCCTGGTCGGGCTGTTCATCGTCAATTCCGCCATCGGGCTCGCCTTCGAACAGCGACGGTCAACCTTGCGGACGTTGCGCGCGTGCGGCGTCTCGGCGCGGTTGCTGAATGTCGTGGTGGTGATCGAGCTGGTGTCGATCGCGCTGGTCGGCGGGCTGGTCGGACTGGTGTGCGGCTATGTCATCGCCGCGGCGCTGTTGCCCGATGTCGCCGCCAGCCTGCGCGGGCTCTACGGTGCGCGACTGCCCGGCACGCTGTCGCTGCGACCGCAATGGTGGTTCGCGGGGATCGCGATGAGCGTGCTCGGCGCGCTGGCGGCCGCCGGGGCCAGCCTGATCCGGATGGCGCGGCTGCCGTTGCTGGCCGCCGCCCAGCCCGATGCGTGGCGGCGGGCACAGCGGCGCTGGCTGTTGCGTCAGGGCGCGCTGGCGGCGGTGATGCTGATCGCCGCCGTCGGCGTCCTCATCTTCGGCGATTCGCTGCTGGCGGGGTTCGCCGTGCTCGCCGCGCTGCTGCTGGCGGCGGCGCTGGCGCTGCCGGTCGCGCTCGACGGCGCGTTGCAACTCGCCGCGCGGGGCGCGCGCGGCGCGCTGCCGGCGTGGTTCTGGGCCGACAGCCGCCAGCAACTGCCGGGACTGTCGCTGGCGCTGATGGCGCTGTTGCTGGCGCTGGCGGTGAATGTCGGCGTCGGCACCATGGTGCGCAGCTTCAGCGTCACCTTCGCGCGCTGGCTCGACGGCCGGCTCGCCGCCGATATCTATGTCAGCGCCGCCAACGATACCCAGGCCATCGAAATCCGGCGCTGGCTCGCCGCGCGCACCGATATCGACGCCGTGCTGCCCGGCGCGCGAACCGAAATCCGGATCGGCGGCGCGCCGGTCGAGATCACGGGCGTGGCCGACCATGCCACCTATCGCGACAACTGGCCGCTGCTGCGCGCCACCGCCGACGGATGGGATCGCCTGCATCAGGGCGACGCCGCGTTCGTCAGCGAGCAATTGTCGCGCCGGCTCCATCTCGACGTCGGGGATCGCCTGCGGATCAGCGGCGGCTGGTCGGTGGATGTGGTCGGCGTCTATGCCGATTACGGCAATCCGAAAGGCCAGATCGCGGTCGGCGTCGACGCGCTGTCGCGGCACTTTCCGGAAACGCCGCAGACCCGCTTCGGTCTCCGCGTCGCGCCGGAGCATCTCGCCGGAGTTATGGCGGCGCTACGCGAAGCGTTTCATCTCGACGCGCGACAACTGGCCGATCAGGCCACGGTGAAGGCGGAATCCAAACGCATCTTCAACCGCACCTTCGCGGTGACCGCCGCGCTCAACACTTTTACGCTCGGCGTCGCCGGTGTTGCGCTGCTCACCAGCCTGCTGACCTTGAGCGGATCGCGGCTGCCGCAACTGGCGCCGCTGTGGGCGATCGGCCTGACGCGGCGGCGGCTGGCCGCGATCGAGCTGATGAAAACCATGGTGGTGGCCTTCGTCACCGCGCTGCTGGCGCTGCCGCTCGGCCTGTTGGTGGCGTGGTGCCTGATCGCGGTGGTCAATGTGAAAGCGTTCGGCTGGCGATTGCCGTTCCAGGTGTTTCCGGCGCAGTTGCTCGAACTGCTCGGCATCGCCATGCTGGCGGCCTTGCTGGCGACGCTGTGGCCGGTGTTCAAGCTGGCGCGGATGCAACCCGCGACATTGATCCGGATTTTCGCCAATGAACGCTGATCGCGCCCTCTCGCGTCGCGGCTTCGCCGCCGGCCTGCTCTGGCTCGGCCTCGGCGGCGCGCGGGCGCTGGCGCAAGGCTTTGCCGGGCTCGGCGGTGAGGCGGCCGGGTTCGCGGCGGTGACGCCGGGACGCAAGTTCATGTTTCCCGACGACTTCGGCGCGCATCCGGACTTCCGCATCGAATGGTGGTACGTCACCGCCAACCTGCGCGATGCCGACGGCGTGGCCTATGGCGTGCAGTGGACGCTGTTCCGGCAGGCGATGGCGCCGGGCCCGCAGCGCGAGGGCTGGGACAATCAGCAGGTCTGGATGGGTCATGCCGCCGTCACCAGCGCCGCCACGCACCGCTTTGCCGAGACATTCGCACGCGGCGGCGTCGGGCAGGCGGGCGTCATCGCCGCACCATTCGAGGCGTGGATCGATGCCTGGCGGATGGCGGCGCTGCCGCCGCTGTCGAACGCGGCGTTCGCGCCGCTGCGGTTGCAGGCGGCGGGCGAGGGCTTCGGCTACGATCTGCGGCTCGACGCCGAGCGGCCGCTGGTATTGCAGGGCGAGGGCGGCTACAGCCGCAAGTCCGAGCGCGGTCAGGCGTCATATTACTACAGCCAGCCCTATTTCACCGCCACCGGTCACATCACCCTCGACGGTCGCACCGTCGCGGTGTCGGGGCCGGCATGGCTCGACCGCGAATGGTCGAGCCAGCCCTTGGCGGCGGACCAGACCGGGTGGGACTGGCTGTCGCTGCATCTCGACGGCGGCGACAAGGTGATGCTGTTCCGGCTGCGGCAGGCCGATGGCGGTCATTACTTCGCCGGCAACTGGATCGGCTCCGATGGCCGCTCGGTCGCGCTGGCCTCGAACGCCATCGCAATGACGCCGCTCGGCTTCACTGAGGTCGCGGGGCGGCGCGTGCCGACGCAATGGCGCGTCGCGGTGGCCTCGCGCGGCCTCGCCGTCGATGCCGCGCCGCTCAACCCGCGAAGCTTTATGGCGACCAGCTTTCCCTATTGGGAAGGCCCGATCGTTGTTCACGGCAGCCATGACGGCGTCGGCTATCTGGAGATGACGGGGTATCGCGACGCCGGGTGACGGCCTGCGGCGCGCGGTCGCCCAAGATCGCCTTTAGTCCCCTTGCAACCGCCGGTTCGAACGCGCATGGTCAGCCGCAAAGAACCGGACCGTTGGGAGAGTATGCCCATGAACATGCAGGATAAAAGCCGTTATCACGAGGTCTATGCGCGCTCCATGCGCGACCCCGAGGGCTTCTGGGGCGACGCCGCGCGCGCCATCGACTGGATCGAGCCGGCGAAGAAGGTGTTCGATCCGAGCATGGGGCTTTACGGCCGCTGGTTCGCCGGCGCGGTGGTCAACACCTGCTACAACGCGCTTGACCGCCATGTCGCGAACGGCCGCGCCGACCAACTGGCGCTGATCCACGATTCGCCGGTGACCAACAGCGTCACCAGCTACACCTACGCGCAGATGCTGCGCGAGGTGAAGACCTTCGCCGCCGTGATGCAGGATTTCGGCGTGGCCAAGGGCGACCGCGTCGTCATCTACATGCCGCTGGTGCCGGAGGCGATGGTGGCGATGCTGGCCTGCGCCCGCATCGGCGCGGTGCATTCGGTGGTGTTCGGCGGCTTCGCCGCCAAGGAACTGGCGACCCGGATCGACGACGCCCGGCCGAAGCTGGTGATTTCCGCGAGCTGCGGTATCGAGCCCGGCCGCATCGTCGCCTACAAGCCGCTGCTCGACGAGGCGATCAAGCTCGCCGCGCACAAGGTGCCGGCCTGCATCGTGCTGCAACGGCCGCAACAGACCTGCGATCTCGTCGCCGGCCGCGATCACGACTGGAAGGAGCTGCGCGACAAGGCGATGGCGGCGAAGAAGGAAGCCGCCTGCGTGCCGGTGCTGGCGACCGATCCACTGTATATCCTCTACACCTCGGGCACCACCGGCGTGCCCAAGGGCGTGGTGCGCGACAATGGCGGCCACCTCGTCGCCATCAACTGGTCGATGTACAACCTCTACGGCGTCAAGCCCGGCGAGGTGTGGTGGTGCGGCTCCGACATCGGCTGGGTGGTCGGCCACAGCTACATCATTTACGGCCCGTTGTTTCACGGCAACACTTCGATCATGTACGAGGGCAAGCCGGTCGGCACGCCGGACGCCGGCGCGTTCTGGCGGGTCATCTCGCAACACAAGGCGGCGGCGTTCTTCACCGCGCCGACCGCGTTCCGCGCCATCAAGAAGGACGATCCGAACGGCGAGTTCATCCGCAAATACGACCTGTCGCAGTTCCGCACGCTGTTCCTGGCCGGCGAGCGCGCCGATCCGCCGACCATCGAATGGGCGGAGAAGCAGTTGAAGGTGCCGGTGATCGATCACTGGTGGCAGACCGAGACCGGCTGGTGCATCGCCGGCAATCCGGTCGGCCTCGGGCAACTGCCGGTCAAGCACGGCTCGCCCACGGTGCCGATGCCGGGCTATCAGGTCGACATCGTCGACGAGGCGGCGAAACCCCTTCCGGCTGGCACCATGGGCTCGATCGTCATCAAGCTGCCGCTGCCGCCGGGTTGCCTGCCGACGCTGTGGCAGCAGGACGAGCGCTGCAAGGAAGCCTATTTCAATGAGTTTCCGGGCTACTACAAAACCTCCGACGCCGGCTACAAGGACGCGGACGGCTACGTCTTCGTGATGGGCCGCACCGACGACATCATCAACGTCGCCGGCCACCGGCTCTCCACCGGCGGCATGGAGGAAATCCTCGCCTCGCATCCCGACGTCGCCGAATGCGCGGTGCTCGGCATCAAGGACGCCATCAAGGGCGAAATCCCCTGCGGCTTGATCGTGCTCAAGGCCGGCGTGACGCGGCCGACGGCGGAGATCGAGAAAGAAATCGTGGCGCTGGTGCGCGAAAAACTCGGCCCGGTGGCGGCCTTCAAGCTGGCGGTCACCGTGGCGCGGCTGCCGAAGACCCGCTCCGGCAAGATCCTGCGCGGCACCATCAAGAAAATCGCCGACGGCGACCCGTGGAGCACGCCGGCGACCATCGAGGACCCCAAGGTGCTCGACGAGATCGGCGCGGCGCTGAAGGGGCGGGTGTAGGCCGCGCCCGCGCGGCCATCGGGGCGGCGGTAGTCTTGCCGCCGGCCTCATTTTCGATCGAATGCCGGATCACACCGGCGTTCCCGAATCCGAGCCGACGGAATCCCTCATGCCGATTGCCCCGCGATCCCCGATTCCTGTCAGCGCCATGCTGATGCTGGCCGCAGGGCTGGCGCTGGGCGGCTGCTCCAGCTTCGAGCGGCATCAGGCGCCGGAGGCCGCCGCGGCGGCGCAGGCCGACGATGACGCGATGTGCCGCGCCAACGGCGTCGCGCCGGGGTCTGACGCCTATGTCGCCTGCCGCAAGAACCGCGACGCCCAGCGCGGCGCCGCCGTCGACCGGCTGGAGCGCGGCCACCGCAACCTCGCCGAGCGGATGCTTAACGGACAGTGATCGGCTGCCGCCCAACAAAAACGCGGCGGGTTTGAAGCCGCCGCGTGACACCGTGACATTCCGTCTCTCTGCCGTCATTGTGAGGAGCGTGAGCGACGCAGCAATCCAGAGATCTGTGCCCCGCAAACGGGGGAGGGAGAAGGAAGATGGATTGCTTCGCTTCGCTCGCAATGACGGAAAGCCGGGTCGCCTAGTCCTCGTCGTCGGGCTTCTTGCCGCCGATGGTCTTCAGCTTGGCGAACACGGCGTCGACGTTGAGGTCGTCCTGCTGGTGTCCGGACGGCTCGTCCTCGTCCTTGCGGGTGGTTTCCGACGCCGGCAGCAGCGTGGCGCCGCCGAAAGCCTGATCGGTCGGCTTTTCCTTCGCGGCGCGCTGCACCTCGAAATCCAGTTCGATCTGCGAGCATAGACCCAGCGTCACCGGGTCCATCGGGGTCAGCGTCTGTGCGTTCCAGTGGGTGCGGTCGCGGATCGAGGCGATAGTGGTCTTGGTGGTGCCGACCAGCCGCATGATCTGGCTGTCCTTCAGCTCCGGATGGTTGCGCACCAGCCACAGGATCGCGCTCGGCCGCTCGTGGCGGCGCGACACCGGGGTATAGCGCGGCCCCTTTTTCTTGGCGGCCGGCGGCAGCACCACCTTGCTCTCGCTGAGCCGCAGGCGGTGGTTCGGGTCCTTCTCGCCGCGCTCGATCTCGTCGCGGGTGAGCTGGCCGGTGGAAATCGGGTCCATGCCCTTGATGCCCTGGGCGGCGTCGCCGTCGGCGATGGCGCGCACCTCCAGCGGGTGCATCTTGGTGAAATCCGCCACCTGGTCGAATGTCAGCGCCGTGTTATCGACGAGCCACACGGCGGTCGCCTTCGGCATCAGCGGTGCATTGCTCATGGCAAATCTCCTTTGGGCTCCGCCCACCTCGTTTTCGGAGGCGGAGTAGTGTAGTCATCGGGGATGACGGGATTGAGCCTCTATATAGTCCGCCTCCCCCGAAACGCGCAATGGGGCGTTGAACGGCCTTGACAGGGCCGCAAAGCCGTCCCAAGTCCTTGTCCGAAGTCCTTACCGCCGGCTCGTTCGCCGTCGAGATACCGCGTTTTTTTCCGCAAAAACCCCGTTGGTGCCCGCCTGAGGCGGGCGAACAGGTTCCGGATCGTTCCATGCAGACCAAACCGCAGTTGAAAATCGTGCTTTGTTCGCCTCGCGGTTTCTGCGCCGGCGTGGTGCGGGCCATCGATACGGTGGAGCGCGCGCTGAAGCTTTATGGCGCGCCGGTCTATGTCCGTCACGAGATCGTTCATAACCGCTATGTGGTGGACAGCCTGCGGGCCAAGGGGGCGATTTTCGTCGAGGAACTCGCCGAAATCCCGGAAACCAAGGCGCCGGTGGTGTTTTCCGCCCATGGCGTGCCGAAATCGGTGCCGGCCGAGGCGATCGAGCGGAATTTCTTCTCATTGGACGCCACCTGCCCGCTGGTCACCAAGGTGCACCGCGAGGCGGCGATCCATTTCAAGCGCGGCCACGAAATCCTGCTGATCGGTCATTCCCATCATCCCGAGGTGGTCGGCACGCTGGGACAGTTGCCCGCCGGCGCGGTGACCCTGATCGAGACCGCCGAGGACGCCGCGACGTTCACGCCGAAAAACGCCGACAATCTCGCCTTCGTCACCCAGACCACGCTGTCGATCGACGACACCAAGGAAATCGTCGCGGTGCTCAAGAGCCGCTTCCCCAACATTCACGGGCCGCACAAGGAAGACATCTGCTACGCCACCACCAACCGGCAACTGGCGGTGAAGAAGGTGGCGCCGGTGGTCGACGCGCTGATCGTGGTCGGCGCGCCGAACTCGTCGAACTCGCAGCGGCTGCGCGAGGTGGCCGAACGCGAGGGCTGTCCGATCGCGGTGCTGGCGCAGCGCGCCTCCGATCTCGACTGGGCCAAGTTCGAGGGCGTCCGGAGCGTCGGCATCACCGCCGGCGCCTCGGCCCCGGAAGTGATCGTCGAGGAGATCATGGACGCGTTCGCCGAGCGTTACGAACTGAACGTGGAGACGGTGTCGGCCGCCGAGGAGAACGAGTTCTTCCCGCTGCCGCGCTCGCTGCGCCCCGACGCCGCCGAGTAGGTTTTCATGGCGGTCTATACCGACGTCGCCGCCGAAGACCTCGCGGACTTTCTGAAGGGCTACGACATCGGCGAACTCCTGTCCTACAAGGGCATCGCCGAGGGCGTCGAGAATTCCAACTTCCTGCTGCACACCGGCAAGGGCGCCTACATCCTCACGCTCTACGAAAAGCGCGTGGCGGCGGACGATCTGCCGTATTTCCTGTCCTTGATGGCGCATCTCGCCGCGCGCGGCGTGCATTGCCCGCAGCCCGAGCGCAACGCCGAAGGCGAGGTTTACGGCCGACTGGCCGGCCGTCCCGCCGCGATCATCAATTTCCTCGAAGGCATGTGGCCGCGCCGCCCCACCGCGACGCATTGCGCCGGCGTTGGCGACGCGCTGGCGCGGATGCACCTCGCCGGTCGCGACTTTCCGATGTATCGGACAAATCCGCTGTCGGTTAAGGGCTGGCGGCCGTTGTTCGAGCGCGCCGCCGCGCGCGCCGACGAGGTGCAGCATGGCTTGCGTGACTTCCTCGCGGGCGAACTGGATTATCTCGAAGCCCGCTGGCCCGCGACGCTGCCGGTGGGCGTCATCCATGGCGATCTGTTTCCGGACAACGTATTCTTCCTCGGCGACAAGCTCTCGGGGCTGATCGACTTCCCCTTTGCCTGCAACGACATCCTTGCCTATGACGTGGCGATCTGCCTCAACGCCTGGTGCTTCGAGCCCGATCATGCCTTCAACGTCACCAAGGCGCGCGCCTTGCTCGATGCCTATGGCAAGCAGCGGCCGCTCGCGGAGGCCGAGCAGGCGGCGCTGCCGCTGTTGGCGCGCGGCGCCGCGATGCGTTTCCTGCTGACGCGGCTGATCGATTGGCTCAACGTGCCGCCGGGCGCGCTGGTGAAGCCGAAGGACCCGCTGGAATACGTCCGCAAGCTGCGCTTCCACCAGTCGGTCGACGACATCGCCGGCTACGGCGTCGCCTATTCCGGGTCGCCGGCGTGAGCGATCTCCCCGTCGTGACCATCCACACCGACGGCGCCTGCTCCGGCAATCCGGGGCCGGGCGGCTGGGGCGCGATCCTGCAATCCGGCGACAACCGCAAGGAATTGAAGGGCTTCGAGCCCCACACCACCAACAACCGCATGGAATTGCTGGCGGCGATCTCGGCGCTGGAGGCGCTGAAAAAGCCGTGCTCCGTCGATCTGCATACCGACAGCCAATATGTGCGTCAGGGCATCACCGGCTGGATCCATGGCTGGAAGAAGAACGGCTGGCGCACCGCCGACCGGAAGCCGGTGAAGAATGTCGACCTGTGGCAACGGCTCGATGGCGCGATGGCGCGGCACAGCGTGCGCTGGCACTGGGTCAAGGGCCATGCCGGCCACGACGACAACGAGCGCGCCGACGAACTGGCGCGCGAGGGCGTCGCGATGGCGCGATCGCAGCCGACGGGCTGATCGCTCGCCTGCCCGGACCCAGTTAGGCTAAACTGCCGGCAAATCACTCGTGGAGCGAGCCCTTGGCCGGATCGTCATTGCAGACCTTGCAGCCGCCGCTGGTTCGTCTGCGATGCGCGGCTTTCCCCTCATCCTGATCGACGAACCGACGTAATGACCAAAACCCCGGCGCCTTCAACGGAACGTCCGCTCGATGCCGCGGCGATCGCCATCGTTCTGCTGCTCTGCCTGACCTGGGGCTTCAACCAGGTCGTGGTGAAGCTGGTGCTGCCGGACATTCCGCCGATGACCCAGGCGGCGCTGCGATCATGCGGCGGGCTCGCGGTGGTGCTCGTGGTCGCGCGCTTGCGCGGCGTGTCGCTGCTGGCGCGCGACGGCACATGGAAGCCGGGGCTCCTGGCCGGCGTGGCGTTCGGGATCGAGTTTATTTTCGTGTATGGCGGGCTGATGTGGACCACGGCCTCGCGCGCCGCGGTGTTTCTGTACACCGCGCCGTTTTTCGTGGCGTTCGGGTCCCATCGCTTTCTGGGCGAGCGTCTGAGCCGGATGCAATGGGGCGGACTCGGGCTGTCGTTCGTCGGCGTCGCGGTGGCCATCGGCGTGCCGCAGCCGAATGTCGGCGTCAAAGTGCTGCTGGGCGATCTTTCCATGATCGCGGCGGGGAGCCTGTGGGCCGCCACCACCCTGATCATCAAGGCCAGCCGGTTGCGCGACGCGCCGGCCGAGAAGGGCCTGTCCTACCAGTTGGCGATTTCAATCCCGATCCTGGCTGTGGCGGCGCTGGTCAGTGGCGAAACCTGGCCCGGCGTGCCGCCAGCCTCCTCGGTGGTTCTGCTGGTTTATCAGGCGGTCTGGGTGATCGGCGCCACATTTCTGCTGTGGTTCGGGTTGATCAAGACCTATTCCGCGAGCAAATTGTCGGCATTTACCTTCTTTACCCCTTTATTCGGGGTCGCGGCGGGCCATTTCATCCTCGATGATCCGCTGACGGCGGCTTTCGGGGTGGCCGCGATCCTGGTGACCGCCGGGCTCTACCTCGTGAACCGCCCCGCCCCTCGGTCCGCCCCCCATGCGACGGGTGCATTGCTGAAACCGCCGAAAACCTGATAGTCGAGACGCCATGAACAAGCCCGAAAAGCCGTCCCAGATCGACATCGCCGGCCCGCAGCCGCGGCACGCCACCACCCAGGTCAAGGTCGGCCACGTCGCCGTCGGCGGCGGCGCGCCGATTGTCGTGCAGTCGATGACCAACACCGACACCGCCGACGTGGCCTCGACCGTCGAGCAGGTCGCGGCGCTGGCCCGGGCGGGCTCCGAACTGGTCCGCATCACCGTCGACCGCGACGAGGCGGCCGCCGCCGTTCCCCATATCCGCGACGGGTTGCGCAAGCGCGGCGTCAACGTGCCGCTGGTCGGCGATTTCCATTACATCGGCCACAAGCTCCTCGCCGATCACCCGGCCTGCGCCGAGGCGCTGGACAAATACCGCATCAATCCCGGCAATGTCGGCTTCAAGGACAAGCGCGACAAGCAGTTTTCGGACATCGTCGAATTCGCGATTCGCTACGGTAAGCCGGTGCGCATCGGCGCCAACTGGGGCTCGCTCGATCAGGAACTCTTGACGCACCTGATGGAGGAGAACGCCAAATCGCCGAACCCGCGCGACGCCCGCGCGGTGATGCGCGAGGCGATGGTGCAGTCGGCGCTGACTTCGGCCGAGCGTGCCGAGGAAATCGGGCTGCCGAAGAACCGCATCATCCTGTCGGCCAAGGTGTCGGCGGTGCAGGATCTGATCGCGGTCTATCAGGATCTCGCCGCGCGCTCCGACTACGCCATCCACCTCGGCCTCACCGAGGCCGGCATGGGCTCCAAGGGCATCGTGGCGTCGTCGGCCGCGCTCGGCATCCTGTTGCAGCAGGGCATCGGCGACACCATCCGCATCTCGCTGACGCCGGAGCCTGGCGGCGATCGCACCCGCGAGGTGCAGGTGGCGCAGGAACTGCTGCAGACCATGGGCTTCCGCACCTTCGTGCCGCTGGTCGCGGCGTGCCCCGGTTGCGGCCGCACCACCTCGACCACGTTCCAGGAACTGGCGCGCAGCATTCAGGATTTCATCCGCGACGAAATGCCGACCTGGAAGACCCGCTATCCCGGCGTCGAGGGCCTCAACGTCGCGGTGATGGGCTGCATCGTCAACGGCCCCGGCGAATCCAAGCACGCCGACATCGGCATCTCGCTGCCCGGCACCGGCGAAGCGCCGTCCGCGCCGGTGTTCGTCGACGGCAAGAAATTCCGCACCCTGCGCGGCCCGACCATCGCCGCCGACTTCAAGGCGCTGGTGATCGACTACATCGATCAGCGCTACGGCAATGGCGCGAAGACGCCCGAGGT
>JBDHSX010000072.1:0-17165 GCA_039808365.1 Xanthobacteraceae bacterium
TATTACGACCTCGGGATCGAACACCGCGACAAGACCAACGATCAGGTCACCATCGACGCCGCCAACGCCATCAAGAAACACGGCGTCGGCGTCAAATGCGCCACCATCACCCCGGACGAGGCGCGGGTGAAGGAGTTCAACCTCAAGCAGATGTGGAAGTCGCCCAACGGCACCATCCGCAACATCCTCGGCGGCGTCATCTTCCGCGAGCCGATCATCTGCAAGAACGTGCCGCGCCTGGTGCCGGGCTGGACCAAGCCGATCATCATCGGCCGCCACGCCTTCGGCGACCAGTACCGCGCCACCGATTTCAGGTTTCCCGGCAAGGGCGTGCTGACGATGAAGTTCGTCGGCGAGGACGGCAGCGTGATCGAGCGCGAAGTCTTCCAGGCCCCCGGCGGCGGAGTCGCCATGGGCATGTATAATTTAGACGCGTCCATCCGCGACTTCGCCCGCGCCTCGTTCAATTACGGCCTGTCGCGCGGCTATCCGGTCTATCTCTCGACCAAGAACACTATCCTCAAGGTCTATGACGGCCGCTTCAAGGACATCTTCCAGGAACTCTACGACGCCGAGTTCCGGAAGGATTTCGAGGCCAAGGGCCTGACCTACGAGCACCGCCTGATCGACGACATGGTGGCCTCCGCACTGAAATGGTCGGGCGGCTACGTCTGGGCCTGCAAGAACTACGACGGCGACGTGCAGTCCGACACGGTGGCGCAGGGTTACGGCTCGCTCGGCCTGATGACCTCGGTGCTGCTGACGCCGGACGGCAAGACGGTGGAAGCCGAGGCCGCGCACGGCACCGTCACCCGCCACTACCGCGAGCACCAGAAGGGCAAGGAGACCTCGACCAACTCGATCGCCTCGATCTTCGCCTGGACGCAAGGGCTGGCCCACCGCGCCAAGCTCGACGACAACGCCGAACTCGCCAAGTTCGCCAAGACGCTGGAGCGGGTCTGCGTCGCCACCGTCGAATCCGGCTTCATGACCAAGGACCTCGCGCTCCTGGTCGGCGCCGATCAGCGCTGGCTCTCGACCACCGGCTTCCTCGACAAGGTGGCGGACAACCTGACCAAGGCGATGGCCACGGCGTAACGCCGGCCATCGTCGCCCAAGAAGGATTTTAGCCGAGTCATGACGCGCGATCAGTTTCGCTTCTTCCATCCGTTCCGGGTGCGCTATTCGGAAATCGACGGCCAGGGCGTGCTGTTCAACGCCCACTACCTGACCTATTACGACACCGCCATCACCGAATTTTTCCGCGCGCTGGGCTACGATCAGTTCGCCGACGCGCAAAAATCCGGCGTCGATTTCCACGTCGTCAAGGCAGTGGTCGAATACAAGGCCCCGATCCGCTTCGACTGGGATCTCGATGTCGGGGTGCGGGTGGCGAAAATCGGCAATTCGAGCCTGACCTTCGCGCTGGCGATCTTCCGCAAGGGCGCGGACGATCTTCTGGCGAGCGGCGAAATCGTCTGGGTCAACACCGACCAGACCACGCACCGGCCAGTGCCGATCCCGGCGGCGACGCGGCAACTGCTCGGCGGCGATATTCCGCTGACGGCCTGACGCTCACGCCGCCGGCGATCTCCCGCGTGCCGGGGATCGCCGCAAAAATATTTTTACCCGGACATCGGCCCGGGTTTTTCTCCATTCGGCCCCGCGCTCAGGAGAAAAGTCTCCGCGCGCGTCCGGCTGCGGAATGAAGCACCTGTTGCGGCAAGAAGCGGCGGAAACCCCGCCACTGCCGCGTTCCGGCGCCGCTTGTGAGCCCTCGACGCGGTTGTTAGACATGCGCCCCCACAAGGCCCGATCATTGGCCGATGCGCATTGAGGGACGTGTCATGCAGCGCCGAAATTTCTTCAAAACCCTGTTGGCCGGAGTTGCGGCGAGCAGCGCCATCGCCGCGACATCGAGGGCGAGCGAACCGGCGAAACAGAAAGTCGTCTACCATCTGGCCGACGCCGAGAAGGTCAAATTCGTGCTCGGCAACATCCAGAACCACATCAAGGGCGTCGGCGGCCCCGATCATGTCGAGATCGCGCTGGTGGTGCATGGTCCGGCGCTGGCGGCGTTTCAGGACATCTCGGCGGAGGCCGCCGTCAAGGACACGGTTGCCCGCCTTAACGCCACCAAGCGCGTGTCGCTCGCCGCCTGCGGCAACACGCTGCGCCACGACAAGCTCGAACTGTCCGATCTGCTGCCGGGATTCGTCCGGGTCGACGAGGGCGGCGTGGTGCGGATCGCGCAGCTTCAGGCCCAAGGCTACGTCTACCTGCGGCCCTGAGCGGTTGGCGAAAGCCGGCCCCGTTTTCAGGCCGCCGCCGGCGGCCGCCCCGCCTCGGCGGCGATCTGCGCCAGCATCGCATTGGCGATCTCGCGCTCGCCCATGATCACCGAGGTCGCGCCGTGAAATTTGAGATGCGCGACTTCCTCCTCGGAATGGGCGCGCGCGATGATCGCCAGCGTCGCGCTGAGCGCGCGCGCCTTGGCGACGATCTGGCCGCCCTCGAACCCGTCGGGGATCGCCACCAGCAACCCGCGCGCCGCGGTGACGTTGGCGGCTTGCAGCATGCCGGGCGCGGCGGCGTTGCCGCTGAGGGTGGCGATCCCCTGCTCGCGCAACCGCTCGATGATGCCGGGATTGTCCTCGATCACCAGAAGCGGCGTGCCGACCTGCCCCAGCGCGGCGCTTACCACGCTGCCGACCCGGCCATGCCCGACCAGCACCACGTGATCGGTCAGCGGCGACACCGGTAGCGGCTCGCGGGTCGCGGTGCCCTCGCCGGCGGGTTCCGCGCCAGGCTTCTCCGCGCTTGATGCGGCGGCCTCGCGCTTGGCCAGAAAGCGGTCCAGCAACGCGAACCAGAGCGGGTTGAGCATGATCGAGATGATCGCGCCGGCGAGCACCAGGTCGCGGCCGCGATCGGTCATCAACGACAGGCTGACGCCGAGCGTCACCAGGATGAAGGAGAATTCACCGATCTGCGCCAGGCTTGCCGAAATCGTCAGCGCCGTCGAGGTCGGATACCCGAACAGCCGGACGATGGCGAAGGCCGCGAGCGACTTGCCGAACAGGATGATGAACAGCGTTCCCAACAGCGGGAACGGCTCCTTCACGATGATCGAGGGATCGAACAGCATGCCGACCGAGACGAAAAACAGCACCGCGAAGGCGTCGCGCAGCGGCAGCGTCTCGTTGGCGGCGCGCTGGCTCAGTTCGGACTCGCTCAGGATCATGCCGGCGAAAAACGCCCCCAGCGCGAACGAGACGTCGAACAACAGCGCCGCGCCGAAGGCGACGCCGAGTGAAATCGCGAACACCGCCAGCCGGAACAATTCGCGTGAGCCGGTGTGGGCGACATAGTGCAGGATCCACGGAATCACCCGCCGCCCCACCACCAGCATGAACACCACGAAGGCGGCGACCTTGCCCAGCGTCATGGTGATCGGCCAGGCCAGCGTCGCGAGGTCGAGGCCCCCCGCCGTCGCCTCGCCGTTCAGCAACCCCGCCAGCGCCGGCAGCAGCACCAGCGTCAGCACCATGGCGATGTCCTCGACGATCAGCCAGCCGACCGCGATGCGGCCGCGCTCGGTGTCGATCAGCCGCCGCTCCTGCATGGCGCGCAGCAGCACCACGGTCGAGGCCGTGGACAGCGCCAGCCCGAACATGATGCCCTTGCCGGTGCTCCAGCCAAGCGTCCAGCCGAGCCCCCAGCCCATCACGGTGGCGGCGGAAATCTGCACCACCGCGCCGGGTAGCGCGATGGCGCGGACCGACAGCAGATCCTTCAGCGAAAAATGCAGGCCGACGCCGAACATCAGCAGGATGATGCCGATCTCGGCCAGTTCGTTGGCAATGGTCTGATCGGCGACGAAGCCCGGCGTGAACGGCCCCATCACCACGCCGGCCAGCAGATAGCCGACCAGCGGCGAAACCCGCAGGCGCTGGACCAGCGCGCCGAGCACAAAGGCCAGCACGAGGCCGACCACGATCGTGGAAATCAGTGGAGTGTTGTGATGCATGGGGTATTTTGCGGCGGAGCCGGCGTCGATGCCAGCAGGTTTTTGGTGACCCATCGCCGCACCGCAACGCCATCGCGTTGCCGGATCGTGACCGAGCGCGTGATCCCGAGGCTGACGCGCCCGATTCCGGAACTATATTGACTCATCGCAAGTTCGCTCTCGCCACGTCGCGCTAGGCTCGGCCAACCTCAACGAAGGAACGTCCGCCATGAAAGACATCATCGTTAAAATCGAGCATGACAAGGAGCACGATCAGGCGCTCGACTTCGCGCTGTCGGTCGCGGAAACCTTCAATGCCCACATCGCCGGGCTTGCCTTCGGCATCCTCGGCGGGCTGCCGAACTACAGTCTGATCGGCATTCCCGGCACCGTCCTGGCCGACCTTCTCACCGAAAGCGAGAAGGGAGCCCGCACGGCGCTGGAGCGTTTCCACACGCTCGCCGCCCGCAGCAAACTGTCGTTCTCGGATCACCTCATCCTCGATGCCGAATTCGGCATGGGCGACGCCTTCGCGCGGCTGGCGCGGCACTATGATCTGAGCATCGTCCGCCAAAGCGACGATGACGGCCCCGACAACGAACTGGTGATCGAGGCGGCGCTGTTCAACACCGGACGGCCGGCGATCGTGGTTCCCTACATCCAGAAGGAGGGGCTGAAGCTCGACCGCGTACTGTGCTGCTGGGACGGCGGGGCTCCCGCCGCGCGGGCGGTGAACGACGCCCTGCCCCTGCTGAAACGCGCCGGCATCGTCGAAATCCTCATCGTCACCGGCGCGAGTGAGGCGTCGAAAGGGGAAATCCACGGCGTCGAGATCGCCAACCATCTGGCCCGGCATGACGTCAAGGTCGAGATCGAAACCCTCACGGCGTCGGGCAACGTCGCCGACACCATCCTGTCGCATGCCTATGACAGGTCGATCGACATGATGGTGATGGGCGGCTACGGCCATTCGCGCTTGCGCGAATTCGTGCTCGGCGGCGTCACCCGCGACCTGTTGCGCTCGATGACGGTGCCGGCGTTCATGTCGCGCTGACGCGGGTGCTCCCGCGACGACGCGGGGGCGTTATTGCGAGGAACCGTCGCCGCCCATTTCCGGCGGCGGCGTGTTGTCCAGCACTTCGCCGGTGGCGCCGTCGAGCAGCGTCAATTGATAGGTTTCGATCACCAGCGGGCCGCGCTTGCGCGTCACCTCGGCCACCGTCTCGATCCGCGCGAAACGTCGCGCCAGCTTCGCCAGCAGGTCCGGCTTCGCCTCGTGGACCAGCAGCAGCTTGCCGCGCAACGCCGCCACGTCCGGCGGCGGCGCGTTGACCCAGCGGATCCGCTCGTTGTACTGCGCCACGCAAGTGGTCTTCGGCAGATAGAACATGAGCCAGCTCGTGGTGCCATAATCCTCGGCGAGCACGCAGGCCGCGCCGGCGCGCGCGCGCGCCGCCTCGATCTGCGGCGCCAGATCACGCCAGCCGACGCCGATGCTGCGCACCGTGGCGTCGCGGCGATAGCCGCTCAGCAGGCCGGTGTTGGCCTGGATCACAAGAAGCGCGAACATCGTGATGCCGACCGGCGCCGCCCAGCGCAGCGAAAAGCGCGCGAGGCGATCGGCGCGGCCGTCCCACGTCACCACATGCGCGGCCATCGCGGCGGCGATGGCGAAGGCGGGATAGATCGGACCGAACCAGTTGGCCTCGACGCGGGCGTGCAGCGAATGCCAGGTGAAATACAGCACGATGGTCCAGATCACCGCGCTGAGCAGCGCCCGCGCCGCATAGGCGCCGCCGCGTCCGCGCGCCATCGCATATAGCCCCATCGCGCCCAGCACGAACACCAGGGGCGAAGCGAACAGGACTTGGGTCGGCACGATCTCGACGATGTAGCGCCATGTCAGATGCGCGATCCGCGCGCGGCCGAACTGCTTGATGAACGACACCCAGTGATGCTCGGCGTTCCACCGGATCACCGGCGCGCAGACCGCGAACGCCACCATGCCGCCGAGGTACGGCCACGGTGAGGAAAGCCAGCGGCGCAGCTTCGGCACCGCGACCAGCCAGATCAGAATGGCCGGCCCAAAGAACAGCGCGGTGTATTTCGACACGAGCGCCGCGCCGACCGCGAGCCCCACGGCCAGCCACCAGACGCCGCGTCCTGTCACGAGCACCTTGGCGAGGGCGTAGAGAACGAAGCTCGACGCCACCATCAGCGGCGCGTCCGGCGTCACGATCATGGTGCCGACCGCGGCCATCAGCGTGACGTTGAGCAAAATCGCCGCGGTGGAAGCGACCCGGCGGCCGCCGAACAGCATCGCCGCCGCCTCGAACACCGCCCAGCTCATCGGCAGCGCCAGCAGCACCGACACCAGACGGACGCCGAACGGGGTATCGCCGGCGATCATGGTGCCGAGCCGGATCACCACCGCGACCATCGGCGGATGATCGTAATAACCGCCGGCGAGATGTCGCGACCAGGTCCAGTAATAGGCTTCGTCGAAACTCAGCGGCGTCACCGCCGCCGCGACCAGACGAACCAGCACCAGCGCCGAAATGGCGAGCCAGGTTTGACGCACCAGCCGCGCCTCGCCCGCGGTCATGACGCCTTCATCGCTTGCGCCACACGAACAGGCCGGACATCGCGTAGTTCCAGACCACGCCCATCAACGCGCCGGCCGCGCCGGCGAGCCACCAGATCGGCCGCTGGCCATAGATCGAGAACGCCACGCCGACATTGGCGAGCAGCCCGACGCCGCACACCAGATAAAACATCAGGAGGCCGCGCAGGATCGCCAGTCCCCTCAAGCGCTGGTCGCGATAGGTCAGGAAATTGTTCAGCACGAAGTTGCTGGTCATCGCGGCGACCGCGCCGATCAACTGCGCTCCGGCGAACGAATAGCCGAACAGGTTGAAGGTGGTGTCGAGCACGACGAGATGCACCACCAGACCGATCGAGCCGACCAGCGCGAACAGCAGGAAGCGCAACGAGACGGCGTCGCCGGTCAGCTTCGCCAGCAACAGGCCGAGGAAATCCAGCGCGACCATCGAATCGAGCTTGCTCTCGCCATGCAGGCGGGAGCCGAACGTGTAGGGAATTTCGACGGCGCGGAGTTGGCCCTTGGCGGTGGCGACGATATCGAGCAGGATCTTGAAACCCTGCACCGAAAGATCCGGCGCGACCTGCTCGAAGCGGTCGCGGCGGATCATGAAGAAGCCGCTCATCGGATCGGCGATCCCGACCCGCAACAGCTTTTTCGCCAGCGTGGTGGCGAATTCGCTGGCGCCCCGGCGCTGCCGGTTGAAACTGTCGGCGCTGCCGCCGTCGATATAACGGCTGCCGACCACGAGTTCGGCGTCGCCCTGCCGCAGCAGGGCCAGCATCTTCGGCAGTTGCGTTTCGTCGTGCTGCAAATCGGCATCCATGACCGCGACATAGGGCGCGCTTGACGCCAAAATGCCCTCGATACAAGCGCCCGACAGCCCGCGCCGGCCGATGCGGCGCACGCAGCGCACCCGCGGATCCTGTTGCGCCATCTCCTGCACCCGCCGCCAGGTGCCGTCGGGGGAATTGTCGTCGACGAAGATGACTTCCCAGGCAATGCCGTCGAGGGTCTCGGCCAGCCGCGCGAACAGCACGCCGACGTTGTCGCGCTCGTTGAAGGTCGGCACCACGACCGACAACTCACGGACGGCCGTCCCCTGCGGGCCGCTTTCCCCGTCCCCGGTCCGCGAGATATGCTGGGGTGCTTGCCCGACCAATTGATCCATGGCGCCAGCATATATCCGCGACGTCCGACCCTGCCAAGACGAGCCGCCGCATGCGGCATGCGATCAGGACCGGAATTGGAACAGTTTTGGGAAGCCGAAATGCAAACAGCCACACATGGCAGGGTCAGCGTACATCCGGCATGACCGTGCTATGTTGTGGCCGTTCCGGCAACGGAGCCCGGGGGAAGCGTCGACGTTGCCGTTGGTCAACAGATAGGAACGCCACCGCCATCCGCAAGAGGGATCCTCATAAATGACCAAAAAGACAGGAAAAATCCGTCTCGGCATCGGTGGCTGGACATTCGCCCCATGGCGCGGGGTGTTTTACCCCGACAAACTTCCGCAGGCGAAGGAGCTCTCCTATGCCGCCAGCCACCTCACGTCGATCGAGGTCAACGGCACATATTACGGCTCGCAGAAGCCCGCGACCTATCGCAAATGGGCCAGCGAGGTTCCTGACGGATTTGTGTTCTCGCTGAAGGGCCCCCGCTTCACCACCAATCGCCGGGTGCTGGCCGAGGCCGGCGATTCGATCAAGCGCTTCTACGATTCCGGCGTGCTGGAACTCGGCGATCACCTCGGGCCGGTATTGTGGCAGTTCGCGCCGACCAAGAAATTCGACGAAGCGGATTTCGGCGCGTTTCTGGAATTGCTGCCGCGCGAACACGATGGACGCGCGTTGCGTCACGTCGTCGAAGTGCGCCACGACAGTTTTTGCGCGCCGGCCTTCGTGGCGCTGCTGCGGCAATTCGAAATCCCGGTGGTGTATTCGGAGCATGCCACCTATCCGGCGATCGCCGACGTCACCGGTGACTTCGTCTACGCGCGATTGCAGAAGGGCCGCGACGATATCGCGACCGGCTATCCGCCCAAGGCGCTCGATGCCTGGGCCAAGCGGCTCGAAACCTGGGCGGCCGGCGGCGAGCCGGACGATCTGCCGCGCGTCGGGCCGGCCGCGCGCAAGAAGCAGCCGCGCGACGTCTTCGCCTACGTCATCCACGAGGGCAAGGTGCGCGCCCCGGCCGCAGCGATGGCCTTGATCGAGCGGGTCGGCTGAAAGCCCTGCTCCAATTTACCTGTCTGGGCGTCAAATTTTTCCTTACGTTCCCTAATCGTTCCCGCCAACGCACTGGACCGCGCGATCCCGTCGGGCTTCACTCGCATAAGTAGTTTTACGTAGATGCGTAAAGGCCGGATGCGATGGCGGGGGCGCGGAACCGGAGCGGGTGGCGTGTGGTCGCGGCGCTCCTTGCGTGCTGGTCCGGCCCCGTCTTCGCGCAAGCTCCGACGCCATCGGATTTCGACGAGCTGAGCGGCGGCGCCGCGCCGGAGCGCTTCCTGTTCTTCTCCGGGTTCGATCTCTGGCACTTCGGCTATGCAGGCTATGCCGGCGCGCAATGGGCGCCGGACTCGCTCAACAGCGACGGCTTCGTTCTGAGCGCCTTCGCCTCGGAGGGCGTCGAGCGTTTCGACACGCCGGCGACGCGATATCGAACGGCGATTCTCCGTGCCTCGATCCTTCCCGGCTGGCGTTTCAAGCGCGGCAACCTCGAAGTGAAAGTATTCGCCGGACCGGATTTCGAGCGCGACGCCGTGTCGTCGACGCAGGCCGGTCGCCTGTCCGATCGCAACCATTTCGGCGCGCGCGCCGCGATCGACCTGTGGTGGGAGCCGACTGCCGCGACGATGCTGTCGGCGCAGGCCTCCGCCACCACCATCGCCGGCGGCTACAGCGCGCGCGTGGCCGGCGGCTGGCGGTTGAACGACGCCGGCTGGATCGGGCCGGAAATCGCCATGTCGGCGGACCGTTTCAGCGAACAATATCGCGTCGGCGCGCATCTCACCGGCCTGCGAACCGGAGAATTCGAATGGTCGCTCGCCGCCGGCTACGTGCGGGACAGTTTTCAGCGCAGCGGCATCTATGGCCGCATCACCGTGCTGACACGGCGCTGACGGCTTCGATTGAGCATGATCTGGTCCGAAAACCGGTTCCCACTTTTCGGGATCATGCTTTACGCCGATTTGCGCACGGCGTTGTCGACCAGCGTCTTGCCGAGCGACCAGATCGCGCCCGGCACCTGATGGCTGGCCGCGATGGTGGCGTCGAACGCCGTCTCGATCCAATTGCAGTCCTCGGCGGTGATCGTCAGCGACGGCAGCAGCTTGACGGTATGGCTGCCGTGACCCGCCACCTGCGTCAGGATTTTGTGATCCTTGAACAGCGGCACCGTGATCAACTGACAGAACAGCCCCTTGTTGGCGCTTTCGAGCAGATTCCATGCCGCCTTGAGACGGAACGATTTTGGCGGCCCGAACTCGACGCCGATCATCAATCCCTTGCCGCGAACATCCTTCAGCATCTCGTAGCGCGGGATCATCGCCGACAACGCCGTCAGCAATTGCTCGCCGCGCTGCGCCGCGTTCTCGATCAGCTTCTCGGTCTCCATCACCTCCAGCGTGGCGATGCCGGCCGCCATCGCCAGATCGTTCTTGGCGAAGGTCGAGCCATGCACCACCGCGCGGTCCATGCGGTTGAAGATCTTGTCGAAGATGCTTTTGCGCGTCAGCACCGCGCCGACCGGAACGTGGCCGCCGGAGAGCGATTTGGACAACAGCACCATGTCGGGTTCGACGTTCCAGTGCTCCACCGCGAGAAATTTGCCGGTGCGGCCCATGCCGGACTGGATTTCATCGGCCACCATGATGGTGCCGTAACGGCGACAAAGCGCCGCAGCGCCGGGCAGGAAATCGTCGGCCGGCATGTTGACGCCCTTGCCCTGGATCGGCTCGACGATGAAGGCCGCGACCTGGCGCGTCGACAGCGCCCGTTCCAGCGCGCCGAGATCGTTGAACGGCACCGCGCTGCAATCCGGCAACAGCGGCCCGAAGCCACCGCGAAAATTATTGTCGGCGGTCAGCGACAGCGAGCCGTAGGTCAAGCCGTGATAGCCGTGGTCGCAATAGACGATGCCCTGACGTCCGGTCGCGCCGCGCGCGAACTTGATCGCGGCCTCGACGCATTCGGTTCCGGAATTGGCGAAGAACACCTTTTCCAGATAAGGCACCCGCGCCAGCAACCGTTCGGCCAGAATGCCGGCGAGCGTCGACACGTCCATTTGCACCAGATTGGGCAGATCGGCGTCGAGCACGCTTTTGAGCGCCTGCCGCAGCGCCGGATGGTTCCGCCCGATGGCGAACACGCCGAACCCGCTCAGAAGATCGAGATAACGCGCGCCATCGCGGTCGAACAGATATTGTCCCTCGCCGCGCTTGAACCCGACGTCATAGCCGATCGTCTTGAGAACACGGACGAGTTGTTCGTTCAGATGCCGGGTGTGCAGCGAACTGCGTTCCGCCTCGCGATCCACAAACATCTCGGAAACGTCTAGATTTGAATATACCATCGTCTACATATTTCGCTTGATGTGCTGCGCGTCAATCAAAGCCGGCCAGCGTGTTTTTGATTCACTCGATCAACTCTCGAATCCCAGGGACCACCATGTTGCAGTCCGTCCGATCCACCAAGCGCATAATGGCCCATTGCAGCTTTCTTCTGGCTATCGGCATGACGCCGGCGCTGGCCGGCGATCCGACCGGCGACTGGCGTGTCGAGGACGGCGTGGCCCATATCCGAGTCGCCGAGTGTCAGGGTAGCATGTGGGGCGCGGTGTCGTGGGAGAAAACCCCCGGCGGCCGCGACAGGAACAACCCCGACGTCACCAAGCAGTCGCGACCGACGCTCGGCATGCCGATCCTGCTCGATATGAAAAAGAAGAAGGGCGCCGCCGACCAGTGGGAAGGCCAGATCTACAACGCCAAGGACGGCAAGCTCTACGATTCCAAGATGACGCTCAACAACCCGGACGAACTCGAAATCGAGGGCTGCGTCCTCGGCTTCCTGTGCGGCGGCCAGACCTGGACCCGCGTCAGCGGCCCGATTCCGAGCAGCCCCTCCAATGCGCCGGCCGTCGATCCGGCCGCCAAGGGGACAAAGGGAGCGAAAGCCGCGCCGTCGGCGCATAAGGCCGCCCCACCCAAGACCGCCGCCAAGACGCCGCCGAAAGGCGCCGGCCACAAGGGCGCGGCGGACGCCGCCGAGGCCGCCGACCCGGTCGGCGACATCTGCTTACTTCCCGGTATCGCGCGGACGCCCCATTAGCGCCGGCTGGAACAGCAGCACGGCCGCCAGCGTCGTCAGCAGCGACAGCGCCAGCAGCTTGCCCATGCTGGCCGTTCCCGGATGACTCGACAGCCACAGGCTGCCGAACGCGGTGGCGGTGGTCAGCGCGCTGAAGAAAATCGCGCGGGTCAGGCTCGATTGCAGCAAGTTGGTATGTCCGGCCCGCCACGCCACCACGTAATAGATCTTGAACGCGACGCCGACGCCGAGCAGCAGCGGCAAGGCGATGATGTTGGCGAAGTTGAGCGGCAGGCCGATCAGCACGCAGATTTCCAGCGTCAGCGCGCCCGCCACCAGCAGCGGCACCAGCGTCATCAGCACGTCGCTGACGCGTCGCAAGGCGATCCATAGCAGGATGCTGATCGACAACAGCGCCCAGATGCCGGCGTGGATGAACGCCTTGACGATAGTGTCGCCGGATTTCAGGATCGACACCGGTCCGCCGATGGCGTTCGGCTCGGCCGCCAGCACCGCGTCGGCGAAATTCCGCAAGGTGTCGTTGTCGTTGGAATCGCCGCTCGGCGACACCTCGACGCGCACCTGCCCGTCGGCGGTCTGCCACGACCGCACCAGATCGGGCGGCAGCGTCTTCAGGCTCACCGGCTGCGCCTGCAACGACGCGCGCAACTGATCGAGCATGATGCCGAGCGGCTTCACGAAGATCGCCTGCACCTTGTCGCGCAGCGCCTGGTTGCCGGCGGCGAGTTTCGACAGCGCGTCGGCAAGCCGCCGCGCCGCGAGCGCGCCCGGGCCCTGCTGGTCGCCGGCGGTGCGGCGCAGATTGTCGGCCGCGCCCTTGAGCGCGTCGACGTTCTCGGCGTCCGTGGGGGCCGCGTCGATCTGATCGGGATTGATGGCCGGCTCCAGCACCTTCGCGCCGGCGGCGATCAATTTCAGCTTGGCCGGCTGATCGTCGGGCACGAAGCTGTCCAGCGACATCACGCGCAGCACCTGCGGCAATTTGGCGAGTTTCTCCTGAACCTGCTTCGCCGCCTCGACGTTCGGCGTCATCACGTTGATGGCGTTGGCGCCGGTGTTCGGATCCTTGCGCAGATCGAGATAGGTCGCGATCGATTCGACCTTCGGGTTGCGCAGGTGCAGCGGATTGAAATCGAAGCGCAGGAAGTACAACAGCGGCAGCCCGCCGATCACCACCAGCAGCGTGCCGACGATGATCGGCACGCGATAGGTTTCGAGGAAATGATCGACCGGCGCGAGGAAGGCGTAGCCCACCGCGTCCTTTTCGCCGCGCGGGTTCAGCAGGGTCAGCAGCGCGGGCAGCACCGTGATGCTGGCGAGGAACGCCACCATCATGCCGACGCCGGCGATCACGCCGAGTTCGGAAACGCCCTTGTAGTCGGTCGGCAGGAACGACAGAAAACCCGCCGCCGTCGCCACCGCCGCCAGCGACAGCGGCACGGCGGAGCGCTTGGCCGCCCGCAGCAGCGCCATGCGCAGGTCGTCCTGCTTGTAGCGCTCGGAGCGGTAACGCACGCTGAACTGGATGCCGAAATCGACGCCGAGGCCGACGAACAGCACGGCGAACGCCACCGAAATCAGATTGAGCGCGCCGACCATCATCAGGCCCGCCGCCGTGGTGATGGCGAGGCCGGCGATCAGCGTCGCGAACACCGCGAAGATGATTTTCGGCGAGCGCAGGGCCAGCCACAGGATGAGCAGCACCACCAGGATGGTGCCGATGCCGTTGACCAGCGCGCCCTCCTGGACGGTGGCGAATTCCTCGTTGGCGATCGGCACCGGACCGGTCAGGCGCACCCGCGCGGCGAACTCGCCGGCGAGGTTGATATCGGCCGCCGCCTTGCGGATCGCGTCGGTCGCCGCCTTGCCGGGCTCCAGCTCGTCGAAATTGAGCACCGGCTTGACCTCGATGAAGGCCCGCTTGTCGGCGTCGGTGAGCGGCTTGTCGCTGACCAGTTCGCGCCATGAGAAGGTCGCGCCGCCCTTGTCGAGCGCCTGCTCGACGGTGCCGGCGATGCTGTTCAGCGGACGCGCCGCGGCGTCGAGGCTGAACTGGCCGCGCTTGACGCCGGTCAGCGCGATCTCCAGCGCCCCGGTCAAGCCGCGCAGGCTGGGATCGCCCGCCACGATCTCAAGCAGCGGCGCGGCTGATTCGAACTGGCCGGTCAGTTGCGCCACCTCGGCGGTGGGCAGGAACAACAGCCCGTTCTTCTCGAAGAACTCCCCGCCGCCCAGACGTCGCACCGATTCGAAATTGACGCGGTTCTCTTGAAGCTTTTTCTCCAGCGCCGCGCCGGCCGCGCTGGCGAATTCCGGCGTTGGCGCCTCCACCACCGCGATGATCAGCCGCTCCTGGTCGAACGCCTTCTCGAAAGCGATATCGCGCTGCCGCCAATCGAGGTCCGGCGAAATCAGCTTGTTGATGTCGGTGTTGATGGCGAAGTTCTGGACGGCATAGACACTCGCGAAGGCCGTCGCGAGGACGGCGACCAGCACGGTCGGGAGGGCAAATCGCGTACAAAACCCGACAATGGAAACGACGAGGCGTGTCAGCACGGTCTTACTTTCTTTGGGCGCCCGCCATCGGTGCGGGAATCGAGATGAGTTCAACGCGGGGGCTGTCTTACCAAACTTCGGATTTGAAGAAACATTCGACCGCAAGCCTCGCGACGACGCGCTCCGACTTCCCTTGGAACCCAAGATCAGGCCCAAGATCCGCCGACCCGAAAGCGTTTGAACGGCCCCCGGCTTGCAAATGTTCCCACAGCCATCGCGGGAACCGAATAGTCAGGACTAAATGGCGGCAAGATGACGGCCCCGTCGGGGACGCTTCCCGCAAAAGCCGCCATATGATACCACAAGCCGCTAACCATTCCGTCAATCGCGCGGCCGGGGCTGGAGCCACGGGGTTTGGCGACGCCCGGCTGAACCCATATAGAAAGGGAAACGACAGAGTATTTCCGTATTCATCCCATGGAGATAACGGATGCGCATGGCGCATTCCGGCTGAAGGTCCCGCAATGGAAGTTTTTCTCGCTCAACCCCGAGGGTTCTGCGCCGGTGTGGTGCGCGCCATCGAGATTGTCGAACGCGCCCTCGAAAAATACGGCCCTCCCGTCTATGTCCGGCACGAGATCGTCCATAACAAGCATGTCGTCGAAAGCCTGAAAGCCAAGGGCGCGATTTTCGTCGAGGACCTCGACGAGGTGCCGCCCAACGCCGTCACGGTGTTTTCCGCCCACGGGGTCGCCAAAAGCGTCGAGGACGAGGCGGCCAGTCGCGGCTTGCCGGTGCTCAACGCGACCTGCCCGCTGGTGACCAAGGTCCACAACCAGGGCAAGCGGTACATTTCCAAGGGGCGGACCGTGATCCTGATCGGCCATGAGAGCCACCCCGAGGTGGTCGGAACCATGGGACAGGTCCCCGGTCCGGTGCTTCTGGTACAAAATGTCGCGGACGTCGCCGCCCTCACCTTGCCCGCCGACGCGCCCGTGGCCTACATCACCCAGACCACCCTGAGCGTCGACGACACCCGGGACATCATCGCGGCGCTGGAGGCCCGCTTTACAGACATTCAAGGCCCGGACATCCGGGATATCTGCTATGCGACACAAAATCGTCAATCTGCTGTAAGAGACCTCGTCAGGCTCGTGGACGTTATCCTGGTGGTCGGCGCGACAAACAGTTCGAATTCGAATCGTCTTCGCGAGATCGGAGCCGAAGCGGGCGTCCCAAGCTATCTCATCGCGGATGGCAGCGAACTCAATCCGGATTGGCTGACGAACGCAAAAGCTGTAGGCATTACTGCGGGCGCCTCGGCTCCCGAAGTGCTGGTGGACGACGTGATCGAAACGCTGCGGCGGATCGGTCCGGTGTCCGTTTCGGTCCTGCCCGGCCGCGAGGAGAACATCGAATTCCGGCTTCCCGCCGAATTGACACGGGCCGACGTCGCCTGAACGGCGAGAAGCGGTGCGGCCAGAAAGAACCTTGAGAATGGC
Organism: Xanthobacteraceae bacterium; assembly: GCA_039808365.1. Taxonomy (GTDB): domain Bacteria; phylum Pseudomonadota; class Alphaproteobacteria; order Rhizobiales; family Xanthobacteraceae; genus 62-47. Next base: position 15,940 of record JBDHSX010000072.1, read on the forward strand.
TATTCCTTTTCTGAAAGAAATCCGCATCGGCGGCTACATCATGAAGCAGAAGCTGATGGGCCGTAAGCGCTATCCGCTGGTGCTGATGCTGGAGCCGCTGTTTCGCTGCAATCTGGCCTGCGCCGGCTGCGGCAAGATCGATTACCCCGACGCGATCCTCAACCGCCGCATGTCGGCGCAGGAGTGCTGGGACGCCGCCGACGAATGCGGCGCGCCGATGGTGGCGATTCCCGGCGGCGAGCCGCTGATCCACAAGGAAATCGGCGAGATCGTGCGCGGCCTGGTGGCGCGCAAGAAATTCGTCTCGCTCTGCACCAACGCGCTGCTCCTGGAGAAGAAGCTCGATCTGTTCGAGCCCTCGCCCTATCTGTTCTTCTCGGTGCATCTCGATGGCCTGAAGGAGCATCACGACAAGTCGGTATGCCAGAAGGGCGTGTTCGACCGCGCGGTGTCGGCGATCAAGGCCGCCAAGGCCAGGGGCTTCACCGTCAACGTCAACGCCACCATCTTCGACGGCTACCCGGCCGAGGAAATCGCCAAGTTCCTCGATTTCACCGCGGAACTGGGCGTCGGGGTGTCGATGTCGCCGGGCTATGCCTATGAGCGCGCGCCGGACCAGGAGCACTTCCTCAACCGCGCCAAGACCAAGAACCTGTTCCGCGACGTCTTCGCGCTGGGCAAGGGCAAGAAGTGGAACTTCATGCACTCCAGCCTGTTCCTTGACTTCCTCGCCGGCAACCAGAGCTACGAATGCACCCCGTGGGGCATGCCGGCCCGCAACATTTTCGGCTGGCAGAAGCCGTGCTACTTGCTCGGCGAAGGCTACGCAAAAACCTTCAAGGAGCTGATGGAAACCACCGACTGGGATTCCTACGGCACCGGCAAGTACGAAAAATGCGCGAACTGCATGGCGCATTGCGGCTACGAGCCGACCGCCGCCGACGCCGCGTTCCGCAACCCGCTGAAGGCCGCCTGGGTGGCGCTGCGCGGCATCCGCACCACCGGCCCGATGGCTCCGGAGATCAACCTCGCCAACCAGCGCCCGGCGCAATACGTGTTCGCGCAGCAGGTGCAGAAGACGCTGTCGGAAATCCGCCGCGACGAAGCGGCGGAAGCCGCCGCCAAAGCCGCGGCCAAGGAAGCCGCCGCCAAGCAGAAGGCCTCGACCGCCGCGTAAGCCTGAATTCAGACGGCTTCACAAATTCAAAAGCCTCGCTTCCGGCCAC
>JBDHSX010000073.1:0-17057 GCA_039808365.1 Xanthobacteraceae bacterium
TTGGAGATGATCGATCCCGACATCATGCCGAGCAGGCCGCTGGCGAAGATGCACACCTTGGCCGCGCCGCCGCGAAACGTGCCGCACAGCGCGAAGGCGATGTTGATGAAGAATTTGCCGGCGCCGGTCATCATCAGCGCGACGCCGAACACCAGGAAGCCGATCACCGTATCGGCGAACGCCTGGATTGGAATCCCCAAAAGGCTTTCGCCGGACAGCATGTGATAGGCGGTGGCCTGCTCCAGCGTCGATTGCGTGCCGCGCAGCGGCCCGAGCCAGCTCGCGTCCGCGAACAAGGGATAGAGCGTGAACGGGAGGATGCAGAGCAAAAGGCTCCAGCCGCCGGTGCGCCGCAGCGCCTCCATCAGCATCGCCCACATCACCAGGCCGGCGATATAGGCGGCGGGCGGCGCGCCGCCGAATTCCCAGCCGGCTTCCGCGGCCTTGCGGATATGCGCCATCAGCACCAGCGCGGCGGCGAATGTGATGATCGCGAGCGCGATGTCGTACCACGGAATCCTGTCGAGGCTGGCGCGCTCCGATCCGGGAAAGATCAGGTAGGTGAACGGCAGCATCAGCGCGATCAGCAGATAGAAGTATTCGGTGTTGAGCTGGGTGTAACCGACGAAGAAGCGCAGGGCGAATTGCTGGTTGATGCAGAGGAAGATCGTCGCCGCCGTCGCCGCGATCAGCGCGCCGCGCCACACCCCGCGCAAGGTCCGCACCCGCGTGGTTTCGGCTTCCTGCATGGTCGCATGCGGGTCCTCGAAAATGATGCGCGTCGTGACATCGCCCGATGGCTCGGCTTGGGATGCGGAAGCCGGGGCGCGGCCAAGGTTGGCGGAATCCGGTTGAGACATCGAGCCTCCTTCGCGGCGAGACTCGCCGCCGGACCGAAGCGATCGGGCGGCGAGGGTTTGAAGGAAAGGCTCAGTTGAACGGATCGGGCAGCTTGGCCTCGGCGAGCGCCGCCTTGCGCGCGGCGGACCAGCCGTCGGCGAACTTGTCGTCCGGCGGATTGGTCTTGGTGAAGGCGGTCCATGCCGCGGCGAGAACCTGCTGGCGCTTGATCAGGCCGTCGTTATGAGCCTGATCTTCCGCGGTCCAGTGGCCGGCCTCCTTGAGCGCCCTCACGGTGCCGGGATGAAATGGTATGACCCATTTCATGGTCTGGCGCTTGACGTCGAGGCCGGCCGCGCCGGGAACGTCGTCTTTGTAATTGTCGTAGCCGTTGATCATCGCCTTGACGATCGCATGGATGGCGTCGGCCGACTCGGTGCCGTAGGCGACGAACAGCGGATAGGGATAGGTGCCCATCTCGATCGGCTTGTCCTTGGAGATGCCGGCGCCGCATGTCACCGTGTGCGGGGTAAAGAACGGGCCGATCTTCTGAACCCGCTCCCAGCCGGCCTTGTCGCTCTTCGCCATCACCGGCCACATCAGGCCGCGCGGCGCGGTTTCGGCTTCCTTGGCCTGGCCGGAGATGGTCGAGGCGAACGCGCCGTCGACGTCGTTGTTGATGATGCCTTTCCACATCGCGCCGTAGCTGGCGAATTCGACGATCTTGACATCGTTCTTGGTGAGGCCGGCGAAGGCGATGATTGCAAGCGCGTTCTGGTTCAGCGCGGGCGAGCCGACCACGAAGCCGAGGCGCTTGCCTTTGAAATCCTTCAAATCCTTGACGCCGACATCGTTGGCGATGCCGACCGAGAGGCCGTTGCAGTCAACGGTGGAGAGCAGCAACTGGATCGGTTGCGGTCCCCATTCCCGGGCGCCGAACTCGAACACGCCTTCCTGCGCGAAATAGCTGCCGGTGCCCATGGCCGATGCGATGGCGCGGCCGGCGCGAAGCGGCGCGAGACGGGCGACGTCGTTGCCGGCGGGAAGCACGCGCACGCTCGAATTGTATTTATCCTTCATCATCTTGCCGACGGCGACGGCGATGTTGAAGCCGGACGACCCGGTGTCGTAGGCGGTAAATGTTAGTGTCGACGGCAATTTCACATCGTCGGCGCGCAACGCCGATGAGAACAGCAGGGTTGCGCCTGCGGCGGCGATAACAGTGCGTGCGACGACTGAACGAAGCATGTAGCCCTCCCCATGTATAGCGTCCGCTTCGCGGATCACATTATCGTGCGTGGATCATGTCATCGCGGGCGCGGGCTGGCAACGCCCGCGCGATGGATTCATCCGCCTCGCGTGTTTCGCGACAAGCCATGAAGCAACCGGAAGCGCGCGATCGGCGGTGCGATAGGCGATGATGGCAAGGGTGAGACGCATTGTCGCGCCGCGGCCGCATGCGCCGCCGGGAAGGATGCAAACCCATCTATCGCATCATGATGATTCGATGGTGGCGATCAGCTGACCTTCGGCGACGACGTCGTCGATCTTGACGAGGATCGTTGTCACGGTCCCGCCGCCGGGGGCGGGGACCGGCAATTCCATCTTCATGGCCTCGACCAGGATGATGTCGTCGCCTTCATCGATCCGGTCGCCGGCGTTCGCGACCAGCGCGCAGACCCGCCCGGCCACCTCGGTGACAACCCTGGTTTCGGCCATTCTTTTCTCCGTTTCCTCGTTTCGCCCGAGCCTGATCCCGAAAAGCATATCCCCGGACTTGATCCAAGGATGAAAACCGGTTTGCGCGTCGCGTCTTTCGGGTCGGACAAACGCGGGCGCAAAAAAACCTCACCGCCGTCCCGTTCGGGAAAGCGGGGGTGATGTTTTATCGTTGCAGATTGCCTGAGGTGGTTTATTCTGCAAGTGGAATTTAATTTTGCATAGCGGAATATTGCGGGAGCCACATCGCGGGCATCCGCGACCGCATGGCGCGACTGTCTCGCGCCCGCGACATGCGCGGGTTTCGCCGGGCAGCTTCGCAATTCAAGGGGGAGGGCGATCGATGGGGCGACGATCCGAGCGGCTGACTCGAGCCGGGCCTCTCGCCGATCTGACCGGCGGCAACGATGTCATTCAGGTGGTGTCGCGCGCATTCGACGTGCTGCGCTGCTTCGAGGGCCACGAGACCCGGCTCGGCAATCTGGAAATCTCCAACCGCTGCGGCCTGCCGCGCTCCACCGTGTCCCGCCTGACCCACACGCTGACCCGCATGGGCCAGCTGATCTATCTGCCGCACGATCAGAAATATCGCCTCGGGCCGAGCGCGGTGGCGATGAGCGCCTCGATGCTGCGCGGTTGGCAAGTGCGCGATTTCATCAAGGAGCGGCTTGGCGATGTCGCCGCGCAGATTCCCGGCACCGTCGGTTTTTTGATCCCGGATCGCTTCAAACTGGTCTATCTGGAATTCGCGCGTTCGGCGACGGCGCTCGGGCTGCATTCGGGCGTCGGAACGCGGATCGCGATGGCCAGCACCGCCTCCGGCCACGCCTATGTGGCGGCGCTCGACGAAGTCTCCGCCGAGGCGCTGGTGACGGAAATGGCGCGCGAGCGTCCGGAGGACGCCAGGGTGCTGCGGTCACGCATGGAAGCGATCCGCTGCCATCTTCGGGAGAAGGGTTACGTCGTGAGCTGCGGATTGTGGAGCCAGCACATCAACGGCATCGCGATCCCGATCTGGTCGCCGCAATATCAGACCTATGCCGTCGTCACCATCGGCGTCCTGTCGGCGATGTATGACGAGCAACGGCTTCATGACGAGGTGGCCGCGCCGCTGCGCGCGCTGGCGCGCGACATCGAGGCGGCGTTGTCGCGTCCCGACGCCGATGTCTTTCGCCGCGCCGTCGTCGCCGAGAGCGACCGCATTCGACGATACAACGATCAACTTGGAGGAACCCAATGACGTGGCAGCCGGAACTCGACGATCTCGCCCGCCGCGAGGATTTCGCGCGGCAGATGGGCGGCGTTGACAAGGTCAAGCGGCAGCGCGACCAGGGGCGGCTGAATGTTCGCGAGCGCATCGACAGGCTGGTCGATGACGGCAGCTTTCACGAGATGGGCGCGGTCGCCGGGATCGGCGAATACGACGCGGACGGCGAACTGAAGAAGCTGACCCCGGCCAACTGCATTTTCGGCCGCGGCAAGATCGACGGCCGCCCGGTGGTGGTGGTCGGCGACGACTTCACCGTGCGCGGCGGCTCCGCCGACGCCTCGATCAGCGCCAAGCCGCTGATGGCCGAGGAGATGGCGCGCGATTTCCGGCTGCCGATCATCCGCGTGATCGAGGGCTCCGGCGGCGGCGGTTCGGTCAAGACCATCGAGACCAAGGGCGCGGCCAATCTGCCCGGCGGCATCGGCGGCACCCGCTGGTATGCGACCACGACCGGAAACATGGCGCGGGTGCCGGTGGTCGGGCTCGGGCTCGGCTCGGTCGCGGGGCTGGGCGCGGCGCGGCTCGCCGCCAGCCATTATTCGGTGATGACCAAGACGTCGGCGATGTTCGTGGCGGGGCCGCCGGTGGTGGCGCGGCTCGGCCAGCAACTCGACAAGCAGGGACTGGGCGGCTGGGAAATTCAGACCAAGGCCGGCGCCATCGATCACGCGGTGGAGACCGAGGAGGAGGCGTTCGCCTGCGCCCGGCGCTTCCTGTCCTATCTGCCGTCGTCGGTGCATGAACTGCCGCCGACGCTGCCCTGCGACGACGATCCGGAGCGCGCCGACGCCAAACTGATGAAGGCGGTGCCGCGCAACCGGCGGCAGGTCTACAAGATGCGGCCGATCGTCGAGTCGGTGGTGGACAAGGGGTCGTTCTTCGAGATCGGGCAGAATTACGGCCGCTCGATCATCGCCGGGCTGGCGCGGCTTGAGGGGCGTGCGGTGCTGCTGCTCGCCAGCGACCCGTATCACTACGGCGGGTCATGGACCTCGGACGCCTGCGACAAGGTGATCCGCTTCGTCGATCTGGCCGAGACGTTCCATCTGCCGGTGGTCTATCTGATGGACTGCCCCGGCTTCATGATCGGGCTGGAGGCGGAAAAGGCCGCGACCATCCGTCATGGCGTCCGCGCCATGGCCGCCGTCAACCAGAGCACGGTGCCGTGGTGCACCATCATCGTGCGCAACGCCTTCGGCGTCGCCGGCGTGGTGCATCAGCCGGCGGACCGCTTCTCGATGCGCTATGCGTGGCCGTCGGCGTCGTGGGGCTCGCTGCCGCTGGAAGGCGGCATCGAGGCCGCCTATCGCGCCGATATCGACGCGGCGGAGGACCCGCAAGCGAAAATGCGCGAGATCGAGGAACGCCTGAACAAGCTGCGCTCGCCGTTCCGCTCGGCCGAGAAATTCTGGGTCGAGGAGATCATCGATCCGCGCCGGACCCGCCCGCTGCTGTGCGAGTTCGCGCGCCTCGCCGAGCGGCTGCGCACGCCGGGGATCGCCAGCAACATGGCGATCCGGCCGTAGTGGACTTGCGGGACATTCGATGTGCGCGCGGACTTTCAATACGAAAATCGTCGTCCCCGCGCCGGCGGGGACCCATACGCCGCAGCGCTTCGGCTCCTTCCCCATCGGGCGAGGTCATTTAAAACAACCATTGCCAGGGGTTATAAGTCCCCGCCTGGGCGGGGACGACATTGAGGTTGCCGCGACCTCTCATTTCCCGCCGCGCTTGCGGTCGAGAAATTCCTGCATCAGCCGGCGCGGCTCGTCGGTGAGGTAGGAGCGCCCGAAGGCGCCGACCGATACCGCGATCGACTCCTTCAGCGGAAGGTCCTCCCATTGCCGCAGCAGCGCCTTCTGGTCGCGCAGCGCCTGCGGGCCGCATTCCAGCAGCATCTCCACCACGCGCGCGACGGCATGGTCGAGAGGCTCGCCGTCGCCGGCGACGGCGTCGATCAGGCCCCAGTCCAGCGCGGTCGGCGCGTCGATGGTGGCGGCGGTCATCAGCAGCCAGCGCGCGCGGCCCCAGCCGATCAGGCGGGGCAGCAGCGCGGCGTGGATCACCGAGGGAATGCCGACCCGCACCTCGGGCATCGCGAATTTGGCGTCGTGGGCCGCCACCCGGAAATCGCAGGCGGCGGCGACTTCCAGCCCGCCGCCGAGACACCAGCCCGGCATCCGCGCGATGGTGGGCGCGGGGAAATCGCGCACCGCCTCGCACAGATCGCGCAGGCCGGAAATGAAGCGTTCCGCGCCGGCCTGGTCGAGCGTCGCCATCTCCTTGATGTCGGCGCCGCCGATCATGCTCTTTTCGGTTCCGCCGGCGAGGATCAGCGCGCGAATCCCGCCGTCCGCCGCCAGCGCAGTCAGTCCCTCGGTGACCGCCTTGATCACCTGCGTGTTGAGAATGGTGAGGGGGCCGGCGTTGCTGATGGCGAGCCGGACCACGCCGCGCGCCTCGCGCGTCACGCCGCAATGGGAATTGATCATCTGCATCGAAACTGTCTCGCTCAGGTTTAAGATGGCGGCGGTCGGGGCAGGGCGGCGACCCTCGATCGTAAATAACCCAGGCCGGACTATATTTCGACCTTTCCTTCGATCGCCGTCATTATATGATCCATAACATGCCATGGATGCGTTGATGGGGAGCCGTGATGCGCTACGCAAAGGACCACAAGCAGGAGACCCACGCCCGCATCGTCAGGAAAGCCTCGGTCAAGCTGCGCGAGCGCGGCGCGCACGGCATCGGCGTCGCCGGCCTGATGAAGGAGGCGGGCCTCACCCATGGCGGTTTCTACGCCCATTTCGCCTCGCGCGAGGCGCTGGTGATCGAGGCGTTGGCCGATGCGATGGAGCGCTCGGTCGCGGCGTGGCGGCGGCGGACCGAGCCGATGCCGCCTGCGGCGCGCTTCAGGGCCATCGTCGAATCCTATCTGAGCCCCGCCCATCGCGACGATCCGGGCCATGGCTGCGCGCTGCCGGCGCTCGCCGCCGAAATCGGACGCGAGAGCGCCAGGACCCGCCGGGCCTTCGCCGCCCGGATCGAGGACATGGTGCAGATGCTGGCCGAACAGGTTCCCGACGCCTCCGCCCGGGCGGCGCGGAAACAGGCGCTGGCCGCGCTCGCCACCATGGTCGGGGCCGTGGTGCTGGCGCGCGCGAGCGGCCCCGGCGCCCTGTCCGACGATATTCTCGCCGCCGGCCGGGACGCCGTGCTGGGCAAGCCCGCGCCAGCCGCGACCCGGGCCAAGACCACCGCGACCCGCGCGACCTGACCCGGCGACGGCGGCGCCGCTATTGGCGCGTCTGCACAAGCCATGTGTGCATTTTCGCAACCGGGTTGCGCGGAGAATCCATTTTCAAAAGCCGGGCGGAAGGGCCAAACTATCCTCAGAGTTTGACCGGAAATGAGGCGTCATCGTCCGCGAAGGCGGACGATCCAGTCATCCGGGCGGGCGCATGGGAGATTTTGCCCCGCCATTGAGGACTGGATGCTCCGCTTTCGCGAAGTCTGACGTGTCTCGTGTTGCCGATTTGATCCGAAAACGAATTTCCGGTCAGACGATCAGGACGATTTTTCTGGAGGAAAACATGCGCTCGATCGGACATTTCATCGGCGGCAAGGCCGTCAACGGCACATCCGGACGCTTTGCCGACGTCTACCAGCCGATGACCGGCGAGGTACAGGCCCAGGTCGCGCTGGCCTCGAAGGCCGAGGTGCGCGCCGCGATCGAGAACGCCAAGGCGGCGCAACCCGATTGGGGCGCGACCAATCCGCAGCGCCGCGTCCGCGTGCTGATGAAGTTTCTCGAATTGCTGGCGAAGGAGAACGATTCGCTGGCCGAACTGCTCGCGCGCGAGCACGGCAAGACGATTCCGGACGCCAAGGGCGATATTTTTCGTGGCGTCGAGGTCGTCGAATATGCGATCGGCATCCCCGAACTGATGAAGGGAAACTATACCGAGGGCGCGGGCCCCGGCATCGACAGCTATTCGATGCGCCAGCCGCTCGGCGTCGTCGCCGGCATCACGCCGTTCAATTTCCCGGCGATGATCCCGATGTGGAAATTCGCGCCGGCCATCGCCTGCGGCAACGCCTTCATCCTCAAGCCGTCCGAGCGCGACCCCGGCGTGCCGATGCGGCTGGCCGAACTGATGCTGGAGGCCGGCCTGCCGCCGGGCATCCTCAACGTCGTCAACGGCGACAAGGAGGCGGTGGACGCGCTGCTCGACGACCATGATATTTCGGCGGTCGGTTTCGTCGGCTCGTCCGACATCGCGCAATATATCTATTCGCGCGCGGCCGCGACCGGGAAGCGGGCGCAATGCTTCGGCGGCGCCAAGAACCACATGATCATCATGCCCGACGCCGATCTCGACCAGTCGGTCGACGCGCTGGTCGGCGCCGGCTATGGCGCGGCCGGCGAGCGCTGCATGGCGATCTCGGTGGCCGTTCCGGTCGGCAAGACCACCGCCGACCGGCTGATGGAAAAGCTCATTCCGCGCGTCGAAAGCCTCAAGATCGGCCCCTCGACCGATGGCAGCGCCGACTTCGGACCGCTGGTCACCAAGGCCGCGCTGGAGCGGGTCAAGAACTACGTCGAGATCGGCGTGAAAGAGGGCGCGACGCTCAAGGTCGATGGCCGCGGCTTCAAGATGCAGGGCTATGAGAACGGCTTCTACATGGGCGGCTGCCTGTTCGACAACGTCACCAAGGACATGCGGATCTACAAGGAGGAAATCTTCGGCCCCGTCCTGTCGGTGGTGCGCGCCAATGATTTCGAGGAGGCGGTGCGGCTGCCGTCCGAGCATGAATACGGCAACGGCGTCGCGATCTTCACCCGCGACGGCGACGCCGCGCGCGAGTTCACCGCGCGCGTCAATGTCGGCATGGTCGGCGTCAACGTGCCGATCCCGGTGCCGGTGGCCTACTACACCTTCGGCGGCTGGAAACGCTCGGGCTTCGGCGATCTCAATCAATACGGCCCCGACTCGGTGCGCTTCTACACCAAGACCAAGACGGTGACCTCGCGCTGGCCGTCGGGCGTCAAGGAAGGGGCCCAGTTCGCATTCCATAGCAAGTAAGAGGCGGGCGAGGCGGCATGCAGTTCGCGCTCAACGAAGATCAGATCGCGGTCCGCGACATGGCGCGGACTTTCGCGGCCGAGAAGATCGCGCCGTTCGCGCTGAAATGGGACGAGGACAAGCACTTTCCCGTCGACGTGATGCGCGAGGCCGCGAGCCTCGGCATCGGCGGCATCTATATCAAGGACGACGTCGGCGGCTCGGCGCTGACCCGCTTCGACGCCGCCCTGATCTTCGAGGCCCTGGCGCAGGGCTGCCCGACGGTGTCGTCGTTCATCTCGATCCATAACATGGCGTCGTGGATGATCGACGCCTATGGCTCCAGCGAGCAGCGCCACAAATGGCTGCCGCAACTCTGCACCATGGAGCAGCTCGCGAGCTATTGCCTGACCGAGCCGGGCGCGGGCTCCGACGCCGCCGCGCTGCGCACACGCGCCACGCGCGACGGCGACCACTACGTGCTCAACGGCCAGAAGCAGTTCATCTCCGGCGCCGGCAGCACCGATCTGCTGGTGGCGATGGTGCGCACCGGGGACGCCGGCCCCGGCGGCATCTCGACGCTGGTGATCGACAGCACCACGCCGGGCGTCTCGTTCGGCGCCAACGAGCGCAAGATGGGCTGGAACGCGCAGCCCACCCGCGCGGTGATCTTCGAGAACGCCCGCGTGCCGGTCGCCAATCGCCTCGGTGACGAGGGCATCGGCTTCAAGATCGCGATGGCCGGGCTCGACGGCGGCCGGCTCAACATCGCCGCCTGTTCGCTCGGCGGCGCGCAGGCGGCGCTCGACAAGACGCTCGCCTACATGAGGGAGCGCAAGGCGTTCAACAAGCGGCTCGACGAGTTTCAGGCGCTGCAATTCCGCGTCGCCGACATGGCGACCGAACTGGAAGCGGCGCGCACCTTCCTGTGGCGCGCGGCGGCGGCGCTCGACCGCAAGGACGCCGACGCCACCACGCTGTGCGCGATGGCCAAGCGGTTCGGCACCGATGTCGGCTTCGCCGTCGCCAATCAGGCGCTGCAACTGCATGGCGGCTATGGCTATCTGGCGGAATACGGCATCGAGAAGATCGTCCGCGACCTGCGCGTGCATCAGATTCTCGAAGGCACCAACGAGATCATGCGACTGATCGTGTCGCGCAAGCTGATCGAGGGCGCGCGATGAGTTTCGAGATCACCGAAGGCGACCTGATCGTCCGCCGCGAGAGCGCGGCCGGCGTGATCCGGCTCAACCGCCCGAAGGCGATCAACGCGCTGACGCTGGAAATGACCCGCGAGATGGATCGCGCGCTCGATGCGTTCGTGGCCGATCCCACTGTGGCGCTGATCCTGCTGGAAGGCGCGGGCGAGCGCGGGCTGTGCGCCGGCGGCGACATTCGCGGGCTCTATGACAGCGCGCGCGAGAAGGGCGATCTCGGCCCGGTGTTCTGGCGCGAGGAATACATCCTCGACGACCGCATCGCGCGGTTTCCGAAACCCTATGTCGCCTACATGGACGGCCTGGTGATGGGCGGCGGCACCGGCCTTGCGGCGCACGGCAGCCATCGCGTCGTCAACGACAAGACCAAGGTCGGCATGCCGGAGGTCGGCATCGGCTTCTTCCCCGATGTCGGCGGCACCTGGCTGTTGTCGCGCGCGCCGGGCGAGGTCGGCACCTATTTCGGCCTGACCGGACAGACCATGACCGGGGCTGACGCGATCTATGCCGGCTTCGCTGATGTCTACGTGCCGTCGTCGCGGTGGCCGGAGCTTCGTGCCGCCCTGATCGCCTTGCCGCAAGGGGCGGACGCCGCGCGGGTCACGGACACCTTGCGCGGCTTCAGTGAAACGCCGCAGCCGGGCATCGCCGAGCGTCATCGCGCCGAGATCGACGCGGCGTTCGGCCACGACAGCATGGAGGCGATCGTCGCGGCGCTGCGCGGTCAGGGCTCCGATTTCGCGCAAGCGACGTTGAAGGCGCTCGGCGAGAAGTCGCCCACCAGCCTCAAGGTGGCGTTGAGGTTGTTGCGCGCGGCCCGCGCCTCCAACTCGTTGCAGGAATGCCTGGCGCGCGAGTATCGCGCCGCCTTGCAGGTGTTCGACAGCGCGGAGTTCATCGAGGGCGTGCGCGCCGCCATCATCGACAAGGACCGTCAGCCGAAATGGAATCCGGCGCGGATCGAGGAGGTGACGCCGGAAATCGTCGACCGCTACTTCGCGCCGCGCCCCGGCGACCGACTGGTTTTTCCGGAATAGAGGCCCGTCATTGCGAGCGAAGCGAAGCAATCCAGAAGGCTCCAAAGCAAGAGCTGGATTGCTTCATCGCTTCGCTTCTCGCAATGACGGATAGGTTTGGTTACACGACAGGCAAAAAGAGGAAACGTCATGGCGAACATCGCATTCATCGGCCTCGGCAACATGGGCGGCCCGATGGCCGCGAACCTGGTCAAGGCCGGGCACAAGGTCACCGGTTTCGATCTGGTCGACGCCTCGCGCGAGGCGGCGAAGGCCGCGGGCGCCTCGATCGCCGCGACCGCGACGGATGCGGTCAAGGGCGCTGAGGTGGTGGTCACCATGCTGCCGGCGGGCAAGCATGTGCTGGCGGTGTGGACCGAGATCCTGCCGTCCATCACGAAAGGCGCGCTGCTGATCGACTGCTCGACCATCGACGTCGAAAGCGCGGTCGCGGCCCATGGCCTCGCCGCCAAGGCCGGCGTCGCCTCGGTCGACGCGCCGGTGTCCGGCGGCGTCGGTGGCGCGCAGGGCGCGACGCTCACTTTCATGTGCGGCGGCGACGATGCCGCCTTCGCTTCGGCCAAGCCGATCCTTGAGAAGATGGGCAAGAAGATCGTCCATTGCGGCAAGGCCGGCGCCGGGCAGGCGGCGAAAATCTGCAACAACATGATCCTCGGCATTTCAATGATCGGGGTGTGCGAGGCGTTCACGCTGGCGGAAAAGCTCGGTCTGTCGCATCAGGCGCTGTTCGACGTGTCGTCGACCTCGTCGGGCCAGTGCTGGTCGCTGACGACCTACTGTCCGGTGCCCGGCCCGGTGCCGACCTCGCCGGCCAACAACGACTACAAGCCTGGCTTCGCCGCCGCCTTGATGCTGAAGGACCTGCGGCTGTCGCAGGCGGCCGCCAAGGCCACGGGAGCCGCGACCCCGATGGGGGCGCATGCCGAGGAGATTTACGCGGCCTTCGAGCAGGCCGGCCACGGCGGCGTCGATTTCTCCGGCATCATCCGTCATTTGCGCGAGATCGCCGGAAAATAGCCGCGCCGCAACGGTCCGGCGGGCGGTCCCGGTCCTAGGCAAAAGGCGGATTGCCCCGCCGCGTCGCGCGGTGACATGCTGTCCCGAAGACACGATCGAGGATGCGACGATGACGACGTTCCAACAGGCCCGCCAGTTCCTTCTCGACCATCGCACCGACTACGCGGGCGCGATGGCCGGCTTCAAATGGCCCGACCAGGCCGAGTTCAACTGGGCGCTGGACTGGTTCGACGCGGATCTGGCGCGCGATCCGCAGAGCCGCGACCGGCCGGCGCTGTGGATCGTCGAGGCGGCGACCAATACCGAAACCAGGCTCACCTTCGCCGAACTGTCGCGGCGCTCCAACCGCGTCGCCAATTTCCTGCGGGCGCAGGGCTTGAAGCGCGGCGATCATCTGCTGCTGCTGCTCGGCAATGTCGTGCCGTTGTGGGAGACGATGCTGGCCTGCATCAAGCTCGGTGTCGTCATCATTCCGGCGACCACGCTGCTGACGCCGGACGAATTGCAGGACCGGCTCGACCGCGGCCGCGCCAGAGCGGTGGTCGCGGCGCAGGATCAGGTGGCGAAGTTCGGCGCGCTCAGGAGCGGCGATCTCACGCGCATCGTGGTCGGCCCGGCGAGCGACGGCTGGCTGTCATTTGACAAAGCTTCCGAGTTCCCCGACGACTTCACGGCGGACGGCGTCACCCGCGCCGACGATCCGATGCTGTTGTATTTCACCTCCGGCACCACCGCGAAGCCGAAGCTGGTGCGGCACAGCCAGCGCAGCTATCCGGTCGGCCATCTTTCCACCATGTACTGGATCGGGCTGAAGCCCGGCGACATTCATCTGAACATCTCCTCGCCCGGCTGGGCCAAGCACGCCTGGAGCTGCTTCTTCGCGCCGTGGAACGCGGGGGCTGCGGTGTTCGTGGTCAACCAGCCGCGCTTCGACGCCAAGGGACTGCTGTCGACCATCGCCCGCTGCAACGTCACCACGCTGTGCGCGCCGCCGACGGTGTGGCGCATGTTCATTCAGGAGAAGCTGTCGGACTTTAGGATGGCGTTGCGCGAGGTCTGCGGCGCCGGCGAGCCGCTCAATCCCGAGATCATCGATCAGGTGAAGGCGGCGTGGGGCCTGACCATTCGCGACGGCTACGGCCAGACCGAGACCACGGCAATGGTCGGCAATTCGCCGGAACAGCCGCTCAAGCTTGGCTCGATGGGGCGGCCAATGCCGGGTTACCACATCCGCGTCGTCGACGCCGACGGCAACCCCGCCAAGGAAGGCGAGGTGGCCCTCGTGCTCGGCGATCAGCGCCCGGCCGGCCTGATGCAGGGCTACCAGACCGACGACGGTCAACTCGCCGGCGCGGAAGGCGCGATCTATCGCAGCGGCGACGTGGTCTTCGTCGATGACGACGGCTATCTCACCTTCGTCGGCCGCGCCGACGACGTGTTCAAGTCGTCGGACTATCGCATCAGCCCGTTCGAACTGGAGAGCGTGCTCCTGGAGCACGACCTGGTCGCGGAAGCGGCGGTGATCCCGAGCCCGGATCCGATCCGGCTCGCGGTGCCCAAGGCTTACATCCTGCTGGTCGGCGACACCGCGCGCTCGCCCGAAACGGCGCTGTCGATCTTCCGCTTCCTGCAAGAGAAGCTGGCGCCGTTCAAGCGCATCCGCCGCATCGAACTGGTGACCGAACTGCCGAAGACCATCTCCGGCAAGATCCGCCGCGTGCAGTTGCGCCGCCTCGAACACGACGGCGGCCAGGACGACAAGCTGCGCGGCGTCGAATTCCGCGAGGAGCAATTTCCGGAATTGCAGGCCGCGCGCGCGGCGGGCGCGTCCGGAAACTGAAGGGAAAAGCAGGCAAATCCGTCGAGGGCTTGCACAGCCTTTCGTTTCAGGGTCACGGGACAGGGGCTGGATTGCTTCGTCGGCTTCGCCTCCTCGCAATGACGAGGTGAGGCAATCCACAATCCCGATGGCGGGATCGGCGTCAACATGAAGCGGAAAATTTCCGCATAAATCGCTTGGCCGTTGAACCATTCTGTGACAACTGCTGCCGAACCATACCGGTAGCGAGAACAGAATGAGCTTGACGATCACACGCGACGCCTATCTCGGCCTCGTTGGCAAGGAAATCGGGCTTTCCGCCTGGCATACCGTCGATCAGGGCCGGATCGACGCCTTCGCCGACGTCACCGAGGACCATCAATTCATCCACCTCGATTCCGAGCGGGCGGCGCGCGAGACGCCGTTCGGCGGCACCGTGGCGCACGGGTTCCTCACGCTGTCGCTGCTCAGCGTGTTTTCCTATGAAGCCTTGCCGAAGATCGAGGGCGCCACCATGGGCGTCAATTACGGCTTCGACAGACTGCGCTTCGTCTCGCCGGTGCGCGCCGGCTCGCGGGTGCGGGGCCGCTTCACGCTGACCGAGGCCGCGATGCGCAAGCCGAACGAGCTGCTGTCGCGCACCAGCGTCAGCGTCGAGATCGACGGCGACACCAAGCCGGCGCTGGCCGCCGACTGGCTCGGCCTATTGTATTTTGCCTGAAAACGGGAATCCAAGCATGACAATCAGATTTGACGGACGTGTCGCCATTGTCACCGGCGCGGGCAACGGCCTCGGGCGCGCCCACGCGCTGGGGCTGGCGCGCCTTGGCGCCAAGGTGGTGGTGAACGATTTCGGCGGCGCGCGCGACGGCAGCGGCGGCTCGATGACCGCGGCCGAGGCTGTGGTCGAGGAAATCCGCAAGGCCGGCGGCGAGGCGATGGCCGACGGCGCCGACGTCTCCGATTTCGACCAGGTCACCGCGATGGTCGCGAAAGCCACCGAAACGTGGGGCGCGGTCGATATCATGTGCGCCAACGCCGGCATCCTGCGCGACAAATCCTTCGCCAAGATGGAGGTGGCGGATTTCGCCAAGGTGCTCAACGTGCATCTCACCGGCACGTTCTATTGCTGCAAGGCGGTGTGGGAGGGGATGCGCGCGCGCAATTACGGCCGCATCGTGCTCACCACCTCGTCGTCCGGCCTCTACGGCAATTTCGGCCAGGCCAATTACGGCGCGGCGAAAGCCGGCATGGTCGGGCTGATGAACGTCTTGGCCGAGGAAGGCCGCAAGACCGACATCCGCGTCAACATCATCTCGCCGACGGCGGCCACCCGCATGACCGAGGAACTGCTGCCGCAGCAGGTGCTCGACCTGATGCGACCGGAGGCGATCACGCCCGCCGTGCTGTTCCTGCTCGGCGAGAACGCGCCGACCCGCACCATCATGGGCGCGGGCGCGGGCTCGTTCGCGGTGGTCCGGATCATCGAATCGGAAGGCGTCAACCTGCCGCGCGACCAGTGGACGCCGGACGCCATCGCCGCCCGCTTCGACGAGATCGCCGACATGTCGAAGGCGCGGGCGCTCGACGGCGCGTTCCAGCAGACGCAAAAATACGTCGAGCAGGCGGCGGCCGCCGCCGGCATCAAGCTGGAGAAGTAGGCGCGGCTGCTGAACCCGCAATCGTCATTGCCATGACGGCAGGTAAGTGATCGCATGCGGGATCGGGTTGTCATGACGACGGTTCCGAAGCCAGAGGTCGCGGTGATCGGGGCGGGGCCCGCCGGCCTGATGGCGGCCGAGGTGCTGGCGCGGGGCGGCGCGGCGGTCACCGTCCATGACGCCATGCCGTCGGCCGGCCGCAAGTTGTTGATGGCCGGGCGCGGCGGCCTCAATCTCACCCACAGCGAACCGCCGGCGGCGTTCATGACGCGCTACGGCGCGGCGGCGGCGCGCCTCGCGCCGACGATCGACGCCTTTTCGCCCGATGCGTTGCGGGCGTGGAGCGCGGCGCTTGGGCAGCCGACCTTCGTCGGCTCCAGCGGCCGGGTGTTTCCGGAAAGCTTCAAGGCGTCGCCGCTGTTGCGGGCGTGGCTGCGGCGGCTGGACACAAGCGGCGTGCGACTGGCGTTGCGCCACCGCTGGACCGGATGGGACAACGACGGCCGCCTGCTGTTCGTGACACCGCACGGCCGCGTTTCGGTCGCGGCCGACGCCACCGTGCTGGCGCTCGGCGGCGCGAGCTGGCCGCGGCTCGGCTCCAACGGACACTGGGTCGATCTGCTGGCGCGGCGCGGCGTCGCCGTCGCGCCGCTGCGCCCGGCCAATTGCGGGTTCACCGTGGCGTGGTCCGAAAAATTCCGCGATCGCTTCGCCGGTCAGCCCTTGAAGACCATCGAATTGCGGTTCGGCGCGCGGGCCGTGCGCGGCGAGGCCATGATCAGCCGCGACGGCATCGAAGGCGGCGCGATCTATACGCTGGCTTCCGCGTTGCGTGACGAGATCGCGCGCACCGGGCAGGCGATCTTGCATATCGCCTTGCGCCCTGATCTCGATCAACAACGCTTGATTGCACGCCTGTCGAAGCCGCGCGGAAAGCAGTCGTTCGCAACCTATTTGCGCAAAACCGCCGGGCTGCCGCCGGTGGCGATCGGGTTGCTGCATGAATCCGCGCGGGCCGCGAAGGTCGATCTGGCGCGGCTGTCGCCCGCTGATCTCGCCGCGCGCATCAATGACGTTGAGATCGTGCTGACCGGCACCGCCGGGATCGAGCGCGCGATCTCGACGGCGGGCGGCATCATGCTCGACGAACTCGACGACGCTTTCATGCTGCGTCGTCTGCCCGGCGTGTTCGCCGCTGGCGAAATGCTCGACTGGGAAGCGCCGACCGGCGGCTATCTGTTGCAGGCGTCGTTCGCGACGGGTGCGGCGGCGGGGCGGGGCGTTTTGCAGTGGCTGGGGCGTGTCAATTCGTAGACATCGTCATTGCGAGCCCGAATTGTTTCCCGTCATTTCGAACGAAGCGAAGCAATCCCGTCTTACTTACTTTCTTTGTGGCTGCTGGATTGCTTCG
>JBDHSX010000074.1:0-17014 GCA_039808365.1 Xanthobacteraceae bacterium
TCATTGGTGCGTCCAACGCGCCGGGGCGCATCGGCGGGCGGCCGATCAACAGCCTGATCCTGTCGGGCTTCAAGGGGAAGATCTACCCGGTCAATCCGAAATACGCCGAGGTCCAGGGGTTGCCGGCTTTCTCCAGCATCACCGAGGTGCCCGGACCCGTCGATTGCGCGATCATCGCGGTCCCCGTGGCCGATGTGGTCGAGACCATGCGCGCCTGCGCCGATGGCGGCGTGCGCTCGGCGGTGGTGTTTACCTCGGGTCTGGCGGAGAGCGGCGAACGCGGCGCCGAGCTACAGAAGCAGATCACCGCGATCGCGCGGGCTTCCGGCATGCGCATGGTCGGCCCCAATTGCCTGGGCGTGGCCGTGCCGGGCAATGGCTGGTATGGCACCTTCGCCAGCTACCCCGCGATGAAGCTGATGCGCTCCGGAAGCCTCGGCATCATCAGTCAGTCCGGAGCCTACGGCTCGCACCTCTACATGGTGGCCCAATCGCGTGGCCTGGGCGTTTGCTATTGGGTGACGACCGGCAATGAAGGTGATGTCGACGTAGCCGAGGTCATCGAATACTACGCGGGCAGACCGGAGGTGAAGGTCATCGTCGCCTATGCGGAAGGCGTGCGCGACATGCGCGCCATGAAGCGGGCGCTGGCGGTCGCCCATGCGGCGCGCAAGCCGATCATCTTCATGAAGGTGGGCCGATCGACCGTCGGCGCCGCCGCCGCCGCGTCGCATACCGCCTCGCTGGCGGGCGCCGATGCGCTCTATGACGCCTTGTTCGCGCAATATGGCGTCTACCGGGCGGCTACCACCGAGGAGGCGCTGGACGTGGCCTATGCCTGCCAGTTCGGCGAGTTTCCGCAAGGCCGGAGAATCTGTCTGCAAACCATTTCCGGCGGCGTCGGGGTGCTGATGGCCGATGCGGCCGAGGCGGCGGGGTTGCAGTTGCCGGCCCTTCCCGAGCCTGTCCGGCGCCGCATCACGGAGTTGATTCCGTTTGCCGGCACCCGCAATCCGGTGGACTTCACGGGCAACGCTCTGGCCGAACCCCGGCTGATCGAGGAGATCTCGGATCTGGTCATCGACACCGGCAATTACGACAGCTACATCGTTTACATGGCATCCGTCGCCTCATCGCCGATGACGCGCGACGCCGTGGCGGAGATTTATCGTCGGCTGCGTCAGAAGCACGCGCGTCATATCCTGATGCTGAGCATCATCATGGCGACGGCCGAGGACAGGGCACATTACGAACGGCTCGGGATTCCCTGCTTCGAGGATCCGTCGCTGGCGGTGCGGGCCATGGCGGCGCTCAGCTATTTCGGGGAGGCTTTCGAGCGGAAGCTGCCCTCGGCGACGAGCCAGCGGCCACAGGGTGCGCTCGACCTGCCGCTGGCTACTCTCGACGAATATCAGGCCAAGAAGCTTCTCGGGAGCTGGGGCATTCCGGTGACCGAGGACCGGCTGGTGCGCTCCCGGGAAGAGGCCGCCGCGGCCTGGTCCGCAATCGGCGATGTCGCGGTCATGAAGATCGTCGCCGCGGAAATTCTTCACAAGACCGAAATGGGGGGCGTCATCCTGAACATTGCATCCGCCGAAGCGGCGGCGGACGCCTATGACACGCTGGTGCAGCGGGCGCGCGCCGCCTATCCTGAAGTGAACCAGATCGCCGTGCTGGTCACGCCCATGATCAAGGGCGGCGTTGAAACCGTGCTGGGCGTGATCAACGACCCGTTGTTCGGGCCGGCCGTCATGTTCGGTCTGGGCGGCATTCTGGTCGAGGTGCTGCACGACGTCACCTTCCGCCTGGCTCCCTTCGACAAGGAGGAAGCGCGCCGGATGATCGATGAAATCCGAGGGCGTGCCGTCCTCAACGGTGTGCGAGGCGCGGCGGCCTCGGACGTCGACGCCCTGGCAAGCGTGCTCTCGCGCCTGTCGGTCTTCGCGGCCGAGAATGCAGACAGGATCGAATCCGTGGATGTGAATCCGTTTGTTTTGCTGCCGAGCGGCGGCGTGGCGCTGGATGCCTTGATCATTCCCAGAATGGAAGATGCGAGTGGGCCTGCCCGGAATTCATGATTCCCGTAGATTGCGCCGATGCTGGTGACCACATGGGGGCGACATCCCATGCTGAGGTCATTGCAATCGGCGACCGGAGGGGGTGCCTCGAACTAGCGGATTTCGAGCTGGGACCAAATCTGGGTGAACATTGCCTGATATACCGGATGCGTCCGTATCGCCACCGGATCTCCACGCACGTCGCGCAGGTTCACATCATGGACCGCCTTCACCGTGGCCGGCCGATTGGTCAGAACGACGATACGATCGGCCATCGAGATCGCCTCGCCGATGTCGTGGGTGATGAGAATAACGCTTTTCTGCTGCTCCTTGATGATTCGCGCCACATCCGCCTGGAGCAGCAGACGGGTTTGGAAGTCGAGGGCGGAGAACGGTTCATCCAGCAGGACCACGGCCGGATCGAAAGCCAGCGTTCGCATTAGCGCGACACGCTGCCTCATCCCGCCGGAGAGGCTGTTCGGCTTGCTGTTCTCGAAACCTGACAAGCCGTAACGTCCGATCAAATCCATCGCGGTCCGCCGCGCCGTGCCCATGTCCGCGCCCCGCACTTCCAGTCCGAGGGTGACGTTGTCGATCACAGTGCGCCACGGCAGCAACAGATCCTTCTGCAACATATAGCCGACATGACCGGTGGCCTTGTCGACCTGCTGTCCCTCCACCTCGACCCGACCGCCCTGAATCGGGATAAGTCCGGCGATGGCGTTGAATAAGGTTGTCTTGCCGCAACCCGAAGGGCCAACCAGAGCCAGAACCTCGCCGCGTCTTAATTCAAGCGAAATATCCTTGACGGCATTGACCTCGTGCGCTGTCCCTTCATTGTAGACGACCTTGACCTGGGAGGCGACCAGAACAGGGTTATCGGTCATCACGCTGCTGTTCCCAACAGGAAGTTTAGCACGATGCGATTGAATTCCTCCGGCATCGTCTGGGACGCCGCGTGGGCCCCGTCATCCATGATGACCAGCTTCGCATTCCTGATCGCGCGCGCCAATTCCTCGGAATAGTAGGCGGGCGTCAGATGATCGTTACGAACGCCGAGCACCAGCACATCCTTGTCGATTTCACTCAGCCGATCCGTCCAGTCGAATTTCAACAGGGCATCGATGCGGCTGTTCATGATGGAGATATCGAGGTCCGGCCCGTAAACCGCGGCCTCCGGGCGCGACAACGTGTCGATGTTGTCCCTGATCCACCAGCTCGGATGCAGGAAAATCGGCGTCGCCATGACATATGCCGCCGGTCCGGATTTCAGCAGAAGTTCGCGCCGCACCTGAAAGCACAGGCGGAAGAAGCCGTCCGCCTTGGTCCACGCGGATGCCATGACGATCTTGTCGAGCCGATCGGGATCGGTGACCGCGAGGATTTGGCCGATCGCGCCGCCAGTGGAATGGCCCACAAGATGGGCCTTGTCGATGTTGAGCGCATCCATCAGGCCGAGAGTATCGCGCGCCATTTGCTCAAGAGAGTATTCGATCTTCGACTTGCTGCTCTTTCCGGTGCCGCGATGATCGTGAATGATGACGCGGAAGTGCTTGGCGAAGGCCTCTATCTGCGGATTCCAGTAGGTGCCGACGCCGCCGAGACCCGCGACCAGCATAAGCGGGAATCCGCTCCCGGCTTCCTCATAATAAATCTCTCCATCGTCCAGTTTCGCGAGCGGCATTTACGTTCCCCTACCAGTGAAATTTCTTCTCAATCCGGGCCACGACCACCTCAAGCAGCAGCGCCATGATCATCAGCGAAAAGATGCCCACCCAAACGCTGTTGAGATCATAAAGCTGGCCCGAGTAGTAGACATGATAGCCGAGCCCTTCTTCCGCCGAGATGTATTCGCCGACGACGGCGCCGATCAGCGCGAAACCGACGTTGAGGCGGAAGGCCGCGACGATCCACGGCAGGCTTCCGGGAATAACGATAATGCGGAAGATCTGCATCCGGCTCGCGCCCAGCGAGCGCATCAGGCGAATGAGATCTTCATCAATCTGCCGCGTGCCGTTGTAGGACGTAATGAATGCGACGATGTAGGTGATGATGGCCGCGATCGCCACCTTCGAGGCGATGCCGAGCCCGAACCACACCACGATAAGCGGGGCAAGGGCGATCTTCGGCACGCCGTTCAGTGCGATCATGTAAGGATTCAGAACCCGGGCCCATAGCGGCGACAGCCATAACAGCAACCCGCTGGCGACGCCCAACAACGTGCCGGCGAAGAAGCCGAGGATGACCTCCTCGCCGGTCACCCAGAAGTGGCGCAGCAACGTGCCGTTGAGCAGCTGCTTGCCGAACGCGGCCAAAACGCCGGACGGCGTGCCGTAGATATAGGCCGGCAGCCAGCCCAGCCTGACGCCAATTTCCCAAATGCCAAGAATCGTGACGAGCAGCAAAACCTGGTACAGCAGGACTCTCGTCCAGTGGAAGCCACCGATCGCCTCTGGGACACGGACCGGACTCGTTGCCGTCGGCTCGCTCATCGTTGATCGTCTCAGCTCTTTTTGGTGTGGGCGATCGATGAGATTTCGACCAGGAATTCGTCGCGCACCAGCTCGGCGATGATGCAATAGCGCGCCGGAGGATTGGCTCCGAAATACTCGGCGTAGACCTTGTTGAAGGCGCTGTAATCCTCGCGGCGCTTCAGGATGATGATATTGTAGGCGATATCCGACAGCGTCGCGCCGGCGGCTTTCAAAACGCCGGCGATCTGTTCGATCACGTAGTGCGTTTGCGCCGTGATATCGCCGGGGACGCTCGCGCCATTGGGGTCGATGGCAAGCGTTCCCGAAACATAGATCACGCCGTCGGCTTGAGCGCCATGGACATACGGCGCGATTGGTTTGGACGAGCCGATCGGAACAATAGGTGTGAACATCGCGTCGCCTCCGAATGGAAAGTTGAGCTAGCTTTGGGAATTGGCTCTGAGCACGTTCGAGATATCGCGGCTGGTGCAGCTCCATCCGAAGAACGTCTCGACATTGTAGATCGTCGCATCCTGCAAGTACGCCGGTCCAGCCTGATGACAGCAGTCAGTGACGAGAACCGCGTGGTATTCGAGGCCAAAGGCATCGCGGATGGTGGTTTCGACGCATACGTTGGTAGCGACGCCGGCCACCAGAAGATACTTGATGCCGCGACTGCGAAGGATGGAATCCAGAGGCGTGTTGACGAAGCCGCTGTAGCGCGATTTTTGGATGAGAAGATCGCCATCCTGCATGGCGATTTCGTCGCGCAATTCGTAATCCCATCCGCCCTTGGCCAGCAGCGTTCCGGCGAGTTCGGGGCGTCGCCGCATCAGACGCAAGGCATTGGACTTCATCTGGTTGGGTGAATCCGGGCCTCCGGCTTCAAGGTAGGCTGGATCCCAGCCGTTCTGTAGATAGATGATCGGCACGCCCGCGCTTCGCACGTCGGTCAGCAGATGCCGCATCGCGATGATGACATCTTCCGCCCCCTCGCGGTCGAAGCCGGCCAGATCGAGATACCCGCCCTTCGAAAGGTAGGCGTTCTGCATATCGACGACGATGACGGCACAGGCCGCCAGGTCGATCGTGATATCCTCCGGCTTGGCCTTCAGAAGCCGCAGCCGGCCCTTCCCGGCAGTTTCCGCCATCATGCGAGACCGAACTCTTTGGTCGCCTTCTCGGCGAAGGTGTTGTTCACCATCTGAGAGAACGGCAACTGTTTGCGAATTGTGCCGGCGCCATCCTCGTGACGGATGATGGTCTCCCATTCCTGTTCGGTGATGATGGGATTGCGCGGAACAACCGGCGCTTTGCCGAAAAAGCGGGTCCGGGCGGCTTCGATGACCTTGGAGTCGATCTGCGGAAATTCCAGCGCCGAGACTTCAAGGAACACCTTGGGGTCTTCATGCAGCAGCTTTTGCGCTTCCGCGATCGCATTGCAGTATCGCTGGACGGCATCCGGATCGGCTTCCAGAAAATCCTTGGTCACGAATGTCGATGTGAAAACCGCGGGGCCGAGCGTGTCGCCCAGCGAGAAAACCGTTTTCAATCCGAATTGGGTTTCAGCGATGCTGGCGTCCCATTCGAACACCGTGGCGACGTCGGCGCGGCCGTCGGCGACGGCTTGAAGCTGGGCCCCGAACGGAAGCTGGAGGAATTTGACGCCATTGGCTTCCGGGTCATAACCACCGATCACTTTCATCGCATATGTCGGCGTCGTGAAGGTGTTGGAAGGGTATTTGAGCGTCGCGATCCGCTTGCCTTTAAAATCATTCACCGAATCGAACTTCAAGCCCGGCTTCGCCACCACCCAGACCGAGATATATCCAACGATCTTGGCGATGTTGATCATCTGCGCGCCTTCGACGGTGGCGTTGACCGACATGCCGGTCCCCGTGACCGCAAACTGAGCGGCTTTGGACAGCAGGGCCGGAACAGGTTGCGCAATGCCACCGGCCGACTTGATGGTCATGTCGAAGCCGTGTTTCTTGAAAATTCCCTTTCGTTGGGCCACGTAAGTGGGAATATAGAAGCCGAGATGAATTGCTTCGGAGATCGTCGCGGGCTTGACGCCCTGCGCGAATGCCGAGCCTCCCAGGAGGGACGCCCCGGCTATTCCTCCCATGCCGATCATGAAGTCCCTGCGCCGGATCGGGCTGCTCAGCGGTTCATTCATTTCGTCCTCCCTGCATGACGCTGGTTTCAGCGGTTCATGTGTCCCAATGTGAAAACGAGGGTCGCGGTCATCGTCCGTCGCAATTAAACAATTGATTTCATTCATAAAACGAATGATTGCGCGGGTGGGTCGTGTTCTTCCGGGAATGATAGCAACGCCTTATGTGATTTCTATAATGCTTTTCTTCCCTTGCCATGTTGCCGAAATGGCAACACGCTGCTCGCGCCAACCTTGACGGCTGGCGCGTGGGCGAGGGCGGCGTGCCTAGATGGCGCCGGTTGATGAGAGGGTCATCAGTTTCTCGGCCAAAAACTTCTGAAATTCCCGCGCCGCGAACGGCAATTCGCGATCACGATGGACGCAAATGGACGTGCGCGCGCTCTCGAATTCACTGTCAACGACCGGGATGGCCCGCAGGGTGCCTCGGGCAATTTCACCCGCAACCATGACCGCGGGCATGAAAGCCACCGCCCGGCCGCTGATCGCCATGTTCTTCATCAACTCCAGCGAATCTGTGTTCAAGAATATCGGCGGTTTCAGATTGAGCCGGCGAATGGAACGATCGATCGCTTGCCGCAGGCCGAACGTCTGATCCGGCAATGCCAGAGGATAGTTCATGATTTCCTTCAACCGCAGCGATGATTCTTTCGCCAGGGGATGATCGACCGCGACCAGGCACGCCATCGGCTGGACATACTCGCAGATCGTGACGATGTCCGCCCGAGGCGGCGCATTGAACGCCATGGCGATATCGATCTCATCGCGGACCAACGCGTCCAGGCTGCGGTCGGTCGATGCGCAGATGATGTTGAAGGAAATATTGGGATAAAGATCATGAAAATCCCTCAGGACGGCCGGAAGAAATTCGGCGACCAGGCCTTCGATGACGCATGCCGTGACCTGACCGCGTCGTAGGCCCCGCAAATCGTCCACGGCGCTTCGCACCCGATCGAGATCGCGAAATGTTCGTTGCGTTTGTCGCGCCAATAAATCTCCGGCGGCGGTCAGCCGGACACCTTGAACGCTCCGCTCGAACAATGGCGCCTTCAGATCATGCTCCAGATGCATGATCTGTCGACTGATGGCGGAAGGGCTGACGCGCAAAGTCTCGGCAGCCTTGCGGATCGAGCCAAGTCGCGCGGTCTCGTGAAAATATCGCAGTGCAGTCAGTTGCATGCCTGTCTCTCTCGCTGCGACTTCTTAAACTATCACGACAAATCAAGGATGTCAGTTTCGCGTCCGAAGGCTTTCGGACGATTTCGGACCGGGCTATCGAGGCCCCAGTTGGCCTATGGGCATTTCGTCGCGCCATACCTTATTGACGAGATGGCCGGCGCGCCGCAAACTGAGCGACGTGGCGGCAAGCACCGCTCCCGCGGGTCGGGGCCATATATCTTCCGGATCGAATTGTGACGCGGACGTTTTTCCACGCAAACTCATCGCGTGGGTCGCGCCGGCACTCTTTTTTGCCTGCCTCCTCCCTTGTCCTGCCGCGTCGGAATCCCCCGCGCTCCAGCCGTGGACGCAAGGAGCGCTGCCTTCCTTCAGCCTCGACGATCTGCGCGGCGCGCCACGCGAATTGCAAGGTTTTGGGGGCAATGTGGTCGTGCTGCATTTCTTCGCGACATGGTGCGAACCTTGCGTTCGCGAAATCGCCTCGCTGCAACGGCTGACCGACACCGCCCGCGACAAGCCGCTGAAGGTCGTCGCCATCGACGTCGCCGAGGTCGATCTGCGGGTGCGCGCCTTCTTCGAAAAGCTGCCAGTGAATTTTCCTGTACTGCTCGACCGCGACCGCGCCGTCACCAAAGCGTGGCAGGTGAGCGCGCTGCCGTCGACCTACGTGCTCGCGCCCGATCTCACGCCGCGGCTTTTCATTGAAGGCGACCTCGACTGGACGCGCCCCGACGTGCTGACGACGATCGAAGCGCTCTATCCCAAGGCTGCACCGCGTACCGAACCCGTCACCATCCAGACAATCAACAATCCACGTGAGGAGACAACGCCATGAACCGACGCGAATTCATTCAAGGTAGCACCGCGCTATCGCTGGCCGCGACATTGCCGACTGCGGTATGGGCGCAGGCGGTATTCGCACCGAAGCCCGGTGCATGGCGCAACGTCGATCTCGTCACCAAGCTCGAAATCGCCAGGCCCGAGGGCAAGATGCAGGCGTGGATCCCGCTGCCGTCGGTGAGCGAGACCGAATGGAGCCGCCCGGGTGAAACCAAATGGACCGGCAACGCCGCCAAGGTCGAGCGCGTGCGCGACCCGAAATATGGCGCGGAGATGCTGCACGTGATCTGGAAGGACGACGAATTCATGCCGGTGATCGAAGTCACCAGCCGCGTCGCGACACGCGACCGCGCCATCGATCTCGGCAAGCCGGGCACGGTCGCGCCGCTCTCCGAGGCCGAACGCAGGCTCAACCTCGAAGGCACCGACCTGATTCCGGTCGACGGCATCGTCAAGCAGACCTCCGACAAGATCGTCACCGATGCGAAAGCCACGACCGACATCGAAAAGGCGCGCGCGATCTACGAATGGGTGGTCGAGAACACGGTGCGCACCGCCGCGACGCGCGGCTGCGGCACCGGCGATGTCGCCTCGATGCTCAAGAGCGGCAACCTCGGCGGCAAGTGCGCCGATCTCAACGCGCTCTATGTCGGGCTCGCCCGCGCCGCCGGCGTGCCCGCGCGCGACGTCTACGGCCTCCGCGTGCTGCCCTCGCAGTTCGGCTACAAGAGTCTTGGCGCGGGCTCGGCCAACGTCACCAGGGCGCAGCATTGCCGCGCCGAGGTGTTCCTCGATGGCTTCGGCTGGGTGCCGGTCGATCCCGCCGACGTCCGCAAGGTGATGCTGGAGGAACCGCCGGCCAATCTCCCGATCACCGACGCGAAAGTGGTCGCGGCGCGCAAGGCGCTGTTCGGCGCCTGGGAAGGCAACTGGATCGCCTACAACACCGCGCATGATCTGGCGCTGCCCGGAACCAGACATCCGAAACTCGGCTTCCTGATGTATCCGCAGGCCGAGCGCGCTTCGCTCCTGCTCGATTGTCTCGACCCGGACAACTTCCGCTACGCGTTGATGGCGAAGGAAGCGACGCCGGCCTGATCCGCCACGATGACGGGCGCGGTCAAGGCCGCGCCCGTCGCCCCTTTTCGAAAGCACCCATGCCGATCTATCTCGACCATAACGCCACCACGCCGGTGGCCCCCGACGTGCTCGACGCCATGCTGCCGTTTCTGCGCGATCAGTATGGCAATCCTTCCTCCAGCTACGCGCTCGGCCGCGCGGCGAAGGATGCGGTGGCGACGGCGCGCGGCCATGTCGCCGCGCTGATCGGCGCGGCTCCGGACGAAATCATTTTCACCAGCGGCGGCACCGAGGCCAACAACATCGCCATTCGCGGCAGCATCGAACTGAGCGGCGGCACGCACGCCATCGTCACCAGCGCGGTCGAGCACCCGGCGACGGACGAGCCGTGCGATTTGCTGGCGCGGCGGGGCTATGCCGTTCATCGCGCCAGGGTCGGCGGCGACGGCCGCGTCGATGCCGACGAGGCGGCGCGCCTCATTCGCGCCGGCGCGGGTCTTGTGACGCTGATCCACGCACAGAACGAAACCGGCGTGTTGCAACCGGTCGCGGAGATCGCCGCCGCCGCGCGCGCCCACGGCGCGCTGATGCATGTCGACGCCGCGCAAGCGATCGGCAAGATCGAGGTCGACGTGGCCGCGCTCGGCGTCGATCTGTTGTCGATCGCGGGGCACAAGCTCTATGCGCCGAAAGGCGTCGGCGCACTCTATGTCCGGCGCGGCGTGCGCACGCAATCCGTGCTGCGCGGCGCGGGCCAGGAATCCGGCCGCCGCCCCGGCACCGAGAACGTCGCCTCCATTGTCGGCCTCGGCGAAGCCTGCCGCCTCGCCGCCGAGCGGCTGCGTGACGGCGGCGGCGCGCGAATGGCCACGCTGGCGCGCGCGTTGTTCGCACGGCTGCAACACGAAATTCCGGAGATCGTGCTCACCGGGCACCCGAGCGCGCGACTGCCCAACACGCTCAACGTTCTGTTTCCCGGCGTTTCCGGCCGCGCGGTACTGGATGCCTGCCCGCAGGTGATGGCCTCGACCGGCTCGGCCTGCCACGCTGACCGCGAGGAAGCCTCCGCCATCCTGCGCGCCATGGGCATTCCAGAGCATAAGGCGCTCGGCGCGGTACGGCTGTCGCTAGGCGCGGCCACCACGGCGCGCGAGATCGACGACGCGGCCGATGCGCTCGTCGCGGCGTGGCGACGGCTCACGACGGCGCCCAGATAGCCGCTATCCCATCCCGCACAGCACTGGCAATGAACTCCGGGCCGTTGTCGGGACGAACATGACTAAACCCATCGCGCAGGATGGCGGGACCCACGGGCCTCGATGACAGGCGATGCTGATCGCCAGGCAATCCTGAAACATAAACGTGTCGTGTGTCTCGACACGGACAGAATACCCATGGCGTATCCTTTGCGATGGAAGAAGGTCCATCGTTATTTCCCGATGCCTCTCGACATCGCGCCAATTAGCTCCGAAGTTCCGCCAATCGAGACTTATCAGCCGGACTGGAGACAGCAATGGTGTCGTTGGCGCAAGTTTCCTCTCGAATGCCGCATCAGAGCACGGTCGATGCAAACACCTTCAAGCAAGCCATGCGCCAGCTCGCAGGAGGCGTGACCGTTATCACGGCAGGATGCGGTGAAAAGATTTCCGGAATGACGGTCACGTCATTTTCATCCTTAACGGTCGATCCGCCATCGGTCATCGTCGGTATCAGCCGATCCGCCTCGTCGTGGCCGCTGATACAGGGATCCGGCCGATTCGGGGCAAATGTTCTGGCCGGAGATCAATTCGAGATCGCCAAGCGCTTTACGTCTCAAAGCGGACTAAAGGGCCCGGAGAGATTTCAGGGCATCCCGTGGAAACCAGCAAAATCGGGAACCCCGCTTCTGGTCAACGCGCTGGCGACGTTCGATTGCCGCGTGGCGCGAGTTATCGATCATCACACGCATATGGTCGTGATAGGCGACGTGATCGATCTGGATGTCTTTCCGGGTCGAAGTGGCGGCCTCGTTTACTGGAGCGGCCAGTACCATACCGTCAATGGCAATGAGGATATGCGGATATTGTCCGAGGTCAGCATGCCGACGGCGCGGGCGCTACGGGAGTTCTAGCGACGGATCAGATCGATTGCGCTATGAGCAAGCTTCACCAAAAGAGCGATAAGAGAATCCCCGCAAGCTTTGATGGTTGATGCGATCAGTTGATCACGAGCGGGCGCTGAACGCAGAAGATAAAAGTTTCAACCTTCGTTCGCCGCTTCCTCGAAACGAAAATATTGCGCGTGACTGATCTGGCGGTGGGTTCGTCGTTATTTTTGCTAACCCCTCGACATGACAATAACCCATCATCATCATTCGACATGTCATTCGATTGAATCCGCGAGAGCAGTCGCTCGGGAGATGAAGATGAAGCGTCGCGAGTTTCTGAAATTATCAGCCGCAGTTGCCGCGGGCACCGGCCTGCCTTTGCGCGCGCAGGCGGCGGATTTGAAGGAGATCCGGGTCGGTTATCAGAAGACCGGAGTTCTTGTGGTCGCCCGGCAAAGGGCGATTCTGGAAAAGAAATTTGCGGATCGTAACATCGCGATCAGATGGATCGAATTCACTTCCGGTCCGCCGCTGATGGAGGCGATGGGCAACGGCAATGTCGATTTCGGCGCGGTCGGTGACACCCCGCCCATCTTCGCGCAGGCGGCCAACGCGAATGTCGTCTATGTCGCCGGCTCTCGCATCACCAACGGGCAGGGCATTCTCGTGCCGGAACGATCGGAGATCAAAACGGTTGCGGATTTGAAAGGCAGGCGCGTCGGCTTTGCGAAGGGCACCAGTGCGCACAACGTGGTCGTCGCCGCGCTGGAAGGCGTTGGCCTGACTTATGCGGACATTACGCCGGTATATCTGTCGCCGCCGGACGCCGGGCCGGCTTTCGCCAATGGCGGCATTGAGGCGTGGGCGATCTGGGATCCGTATTTCGCGATTGGCCAAAAGCGGCAGAACGGCCGTATCCTGGTGAACGCCTACGAAGTGGCGAAGACGAATTCGTTCTATCTCGCGAACCGCGATTTCGTGAATGCCCATGCGCGGGAAACGCGCGAGGTCATCGACGGATTGTCCGAGGCCGCGCGATGGGCGGAGGATCATCGCGACGATGTCGCCAGGACTTTGGCCGCGGTCACCGGCGTTCCGCTCGACGTCCAGACGCTGGCCGCCAATCGCGCGACCTTCACCATCGGTCCGGTCACGGAAGAGATCGTTGCGACTCAGCAGGGCGTGGCGGACCGCTTTCACCGGCTTGGCTTGATTCCCAAGCCGATCGTCGTGCGTGACATCGTCTGGCGCTCGACGCAAACCTGATCGTTCATCGCAATCCAACAGGAGAATGAGACATGCGTTCGTTTGAACGGCTGATGACGGCTGCCGTCATGTCGATCAGCCTTGTCGTGGCGACGGTAGGTGTATCCTACGGTCAGGACAAGGTGGTCCGCATCGGTTTCCAGAAGTATGGCAAGCTGGTCTTGCTGAAAAGCAAGGGCACGCTCGAACCTGCGTTGAATGCGCTCGGCTACAAGGTGACATGGACGGAGTTTCCATCCGGGCCGCCATTGCTGGAAGCGCTCAATGTCGGCGCGGTTGATTTCGGCAACACCGGCGAGACCCCGCCGATTTTCGCGCAGGCGGCCGGCGCGCCGATCCGATACGTCGCATATGAGCCGCCGGCGCCGCGTGGCGAAGCCATTCTGGTGCCGAAAGATAGCCCGCTCAAATCCGTCGCGGACTTGAAGGGCAAGAAGATCGCCCTCAACAAGGGCTCCAACGTCCATTACCTGCTGGTGAAGGCGTTGGAGAAAGCCGGCGTCAAATACTCCGAGATCACCCCCGTGTTTCTTGCGCCGGCGGACGCCCGGGCTGCGTTTGAGAGAGGGGCTGTCGATGCCTGGGTGATCTGGGATCCGTTTCAGGCGGCGGCCGAAGCCGCGACCGGGGCGCGCACTCTCAGCGACGGGATCGGGCTCGTCTCCAACTATCAGTTCTACTTCTCGTCGCAGAAGTTTCTGGAGGCTCATCCCGCTATCGTCGACGTCGTTCTGAAGCAGTTGAGTGAGGTTGACGGTTGGGCCAAGGGCGACATCAAGGCCGTGGCGGAGCAGATCGCGCCGTCGATCGGATTGCCAATTGCCGTCGTTGAGGTCGCTCTGGAGCGGCAGGCTTATGGCATCAAGCCCATCAGCGACGATGTGATCGCCAGTCAGCAGAAAATCGCGGACACTTTCGTCGGCCTTGGCCTGATCCCGAAGGCGATCAAGGTTTCCGACGCTCAACGCAAGCCGGGGACATGACCATGACCATACAGATTTCACGTGGCGCTAACATCCTTTGGTTCCTGCCGACCCATGGCGATGGCCGCTATCTCGGCACCGCCACCGGCGGTCGCGAGGTGAATTTCAACTATCTGCGGCAGATCGCGCAGGCGGCCGATCAACTCGGATACTACGGCGTGCTGCTGCCGACCGGGCGCAGTTGCGAGGATTCGTGGGTGACGGCCGCGGCGGTTGCGCCATGGACCGAGCGGTTGCGCTATCTGGTGGCGGTGCGGCCTGGATTGCAGTCGCCGACGGTTGCCGCGCGGATGACGGCGACCCTCGATCGGGTTTCGAACGGTCGGTTGCTTGTCAATGTCGTCACCGGCGGCGATCCCGTCGAGAACAAGGGCGACGGCATTTTTCTCGATCACGACGAGCGTTATGTCGTGACCCGCGAATTTCTCGACATCTATCGCGCGCTGCTGGCGGGCGAAACGGTCAATGTCGAGGGCAAGCACATTCACATCGAGGACGGGCGGTTGTTGTTTCCGCCCGTCCAGCAGCCGCGGCCGCCGCTCTATTTCGGTGGCTCGTCGGATGCGGGGATCGATGTCGCCGTCGACACCGTCGACAAATATCTGACCTGGGGCGAGCCGCCGGCGCAGGTCGCCGACAAGGTGAATCGGGTCCGCGCCGCCGCCGCGGCGCGCGGGCGGCAACTCAGCTTCGGCATTCGCCTGCATGTCATCGTTCGCGAGACCGGCGCGGAAGCATGGAACGCCGCCGACAAGCTGATTTCGCATGTCACGGACGATACGATCGTGGCCGCCCAGAAGATCTTCTCGCGGATGGACTCGGTTGGGCAGCAGCGCATGGCGCAACTGCACGGTGGGCGGCGTGACAAGCTCGAAATCAGCCCGAACCTTTGGGCCGGTGTGGGGCTGGTGCGCGGCGGCGCCGGCAC
Source organism: Xanthobacteraceae bacterium (assembly GCA_039808365.1). Classification (GTDB taxonomy): domain Bacteria; phylum Pseudomonadota; class Alphaproteobacteria; order Rhizobiales; family Xanthobacteraceae; genus 62-47. The sequence goes on from JBDHSX010000074.1 coordinate 15,070, forward strand.
GGCGCTGGTCGGCGATCCGCAGACCGTCGCCGCCCGGATCAAGGAATATCAGGATATCGGCATCGATACGTTCATCCTGTCGGGCTATCCGCACCTTGAGGAAGCCTATCGGTTCGCCGAACTCGTCTTCCCGTTGCTGTCGCCACGGGTGCAGGAGAAGCCGCAGCGGATCAACACCGGGCCGTTCGGCGAGACCATCGCCAATGACAGCCGTCCCTCCGATATTCGTACCCTGCAGAAGCAGGCGGCGCGGTCATGAGCGTCATCGAATCGATTCCGAATCTCAAGCCGTGGCGGCTCCCACGCCTCGATGGGCTGACGCAATGGATTGTTCCGATCCTGATCCTCGCTGTGTGGCAGTTCGTCTGCGCGTTCGGCTACGTACCGTCGCGCGTTCTGCCGGCCCCTACGGACGTGGTGGCGGCGGGATGGAAATCGCTGCTCTCCGGCGAACTGATCACCAATATCTGGGTCAGCTTCTGGCGCGCCGCGGTCGGGTTTCTGATCGGCGGTGGAATCGGATTTGCCTTCGGGCTCGCCAACGGGCTGTCGCGGCTCAGCGATCAACTGACCGACACCACGCTTCAGATGGTCCGGAACGTGCCGCATCTGGCCCTGATTCCGCTGGTCATCTTGTGGTTCGGCATCGACGAGGCGGCGAAGCTGTTTCTGGTCGCGCTCGGCGTTTTCTTCCCCATCTACCTGAATACGCTGCACGGCATCCGCACGGTCGACCCGCAACTGATCGAGATGGGGCGCATCTACGGCATGAGCAACGGCGAGCTGTTCCGTCGCATCATCTTTCCGGGGGCGCTGCCGTCGATCTTCGTCGGCGTCAGGTTCGCGCTCGGCATCATGTGGCTGACGCTGATTGTCGCCGAGACCATCGCGGCGTCGTCGGGCCTCGGCTACATGGCGATGCAGGCCCGCGAATTCATGCTGATCGACGTCGTCGTGCTCAGCATCCTGATTTACGCCTTGCTTGGCAAGCTGGCTGACAGCGCCTCCCGCGTTCTCGAACGGCTCACCCTGTCCTGGCATCCCGCGTTCCAGAAGCATTGAGAGCAATCATGCAACAATCCCTTCGTGTCTTCCCGTCGAGTGTCGAGTTCGTTCCGCCCGGAGCTCTGATCGAACAAGCGCGGATCGCGCGGCAAGGGGCTGGCCTCAAGCCAGGATCGAGGACGTCCAACGGATTCTCGCTGACAATCCACGGTTTATGGAAATCGTTCGGTGACAACGAGGTGCTTCGTGGCATTGATCTGCATATTCCAGCCGGCCAGTTCGTCGCCATCGTCGGACGCAGCGGATGCGGCAAGAGCACGCTGCTGCGGTTGATCGCCGGCCTTGAAACGGCGACCGCGGGCAGCATCGGTTTCGGCGAGGAAGCCCGCGCGGAAGATATCCGCGTCATGTTCCAGGAGCCGCGGTTGTTACCGTGGGCGACTGTCGTGGCGAATGTCGAGGTCGGGTTGGGGCGCGAGCGAGCGTCGGACAATGCCAAGGCGCGCGCCGGGCAGGCGTTGGCCGAGGTCGGGCTGACCGAGAAGCGCGACCAATGGCCGAGCCTGTTGTCCGGCGGACAGAAGCAGCGTGTGGCGCTGGCGCGCGCCTTGGTCAGTCACCCGCGTGTGCTGGCGTTCGACGAGCCGCTGGGCGCCCTCGACGCGCTGACGCGAATCTCGATGCAGCGGTTGCTGGAGCGCGTGTGGAGCGAGCAGACGTTCACCGCGATATTGGTCACTCATGATGTGTCGGAGGCGGTCGCGCTGGCGGATCGCGTGCTGGTGATCGATGAGGGGCGTATCGCGCATGATGTCGAGATCGATATTCCGCGACCGCGCCGCCATGGGTCCGCCGATCTCGCGGCGCTCGAGGGAGAAATTCTGAGTTATCTCCTGTCGGGCAATGAGGACGGATCGGATGCGTGAGTGCATCGTGAAGG